>NZ_JBWYIW010000003.1:0-242171 GCF_056779915.1 Acinetobacter sp. ANC_7513 | reverse complement strand
CGACTGCACTGAATCAACTAGAAGCAACTGGTGGCAAATATGCATTGTGCTCTATGTGTATCGGTGTGGGTCAAGGCATCGCTTTAATTATTGAAAAAGTTTAACAGCAATTTTTGGACAGACGCTTTATGGTGAAACACATGATGAAGCGTAATAGGGATAAGTTATGAGTCAGTTATATGGAAGTTTGTTTTATCAGAATGATGTAAATATCATATTTAGTGATGAAGCACTCGTAAAATATATGTTGCGTGCAGAGGTTGCACTGGCTCAAGCTCAAGCTGAAGTTGGTGTTATTCCCTTAATTGCTGCTGAAACGATTCAACGTGTTGCAGCACAAGAAATTCATTCCATTATTAATTTTGATCATTTGGCACAGTCCAGTGGTCTCGCTGGCAATATTGCAATTCCATTCGTAAAGCAATTCACTGCTGCTGTGAAAAAAATCAATGAAGATGCTTCTCGTTATGTGCATTGGGGTGCGACCAGCCAAGATATCATTGATACGGCCTTTATGCTGCAAGCTCAAGATGCGTTACAGCTGATCGAAAAGCAACTTATCCAGGCTATTCAGGCAACTAAAAAACTGACGATTCAATACCGTGATCAGGTGATGATCGGACGTACATGGTTGCAACAAGGTTTACCGCTTACCTTTGGACATAAAACAGCACGGTGGCTCTCTAGTTTAGATCGAGATTTAAAGCGTGTTCAGCAGTTACAGCAACATGTCTTAACAGCGCAGTTAGGTGGTGCGGTAGGTACTTTAGCTTCATTAACTGAATATGGTTCGGCTGTAGTGAGTACCTACGCACAAAAACTTGGTTTAAATACACCCGTATGTACATGGCATGGGGAGCGAGATCGTGTAGCCGAAATTGCACATGTACTTGCAACGATTACAGGAAACTTGGGCAAGATGGCCCGTGACTGGTCACTCATGATGCAAACAGAAATTGCAGAAGTGTTTGAACCGAGTGGTGCTGGGCGTGGAGGGTCATCGACGATGCCTCATAAGCGTAATCCTGTTGCAGCTGCTTCAATTCTAGCCGCTGCAAATCGCGTCCCTGCATTAATGTCAAGTATCTACCAAAGCTTAGTACAAGAACATGAACGAAGTTTAGGTGCATGGCATGCTGAATGGCTAGCGTTACCAGAGTTATTTCAACTGACGGCGGGTAGTTTAAGTAGAGCAATCGATGTATTTACGGGATTAGAAGTAGATCCTGAAAATATGTTCAGAAATTTAGAGTGCACGCAAGGATTAATCATGGCTGAAGCACTGATGATGTCACTCGCACCTCAGATGGGTCGATTGAATGCACATCATCTTGTGGAAGCTGCTTGTAAGCAAGCAGTTGCCGAACAACGACACTTACTCGATGTTGTACAAAATAATCCAGAAATATTAGCTATTTTTGATCTAGATCAACTCCGTCAGATTTTTAATCCGCAACATTATCTAGGAAATACTCAAGCACAAATAGATGCGGTACTAGAGAGCGTTCAAGGAAGTACACCATAATGACATTAATCAATAATCGTAATGGTCAGCAGCTTGCGGTCTATCGTTTTGGTGACGATACAAAACCAAGCATCATTTTTTCAAACTCACTGGGCACTGATCATGGCATGTGGCAAGCCCAAATTGATTATTTTTCCAAAGATTATGATGTGATTTGCTACGACACACGTGGTCATGGAAGAAGTAGTGTCATTGAAAATACCACAATCATTGATTTAGCCAATGATGTCCTTGATGTACTCAATCATTTCTCTATAGAAAAAGCGCATTTTTGTGGTATCTCCATGGGGGGAGTTACTGGGATTCAATTAGGCATAATTGCACCAGAGCGTTTTAACTCTATTACCATTGCAAATTCAGCAGCAAAAATTGGAAATGCCGAGGCATGGTTGAGTCGTGCAGATGCGGTTGAACAAAATGGTTTGGCTGATATCGTCAGTACTACACATACGCGTTGGTTTAGTGAACAGTTTGATTATTTACACGATGTGACAGCTCAAAAAACCATTCAGAGTTTGTCTGTCACTCAGCCTAAAGGCTATGCAGCCTCTTGTCGTGCTTTAGCTCAGACGGATTTACGCAATCAACTTGGAAAAATTATTGTGCCTTGTTTGGCATTATGTGGCGGCTTAGATCCTGTGACCACAGTGAATGATGGTGAGTTTTTAAAACAACATATACCTGACTGTCAACTTGCAGTCATAGATGCATCGCATTTATCCAATATTGAGCGACCAGTTGAATTTAACCAAGCATTGCTTGCTTTTATTCAGTCTTAAGCACATCTGAACATCAAATAATTTCAATTTTAAAGAGGAACAACCTCATGAATGATGAAGAACGTTATAAGCAGGGCCTAGAAGTCCGTACTGAAGTCTTGGGTGAAGCCCATGTCGGGCGTTCACTTGAAAATTTAAATGAATTTAATGCTGATTTTCAAAACTTCATTAGTCGTTTTGCATGGGGTGAGGTTTGGTCACGACCAGGATTACCAAGACATACACGTAGTTTGGTGACGATTGGAATCTTACTTGCATTGGGGCGTGAAGCAGAGCTCAGAATGCATATTCGTGCTTGTTTCAACAATGGCGTTACTAAAGATGATCTTAAAGAATTATTTTTGCATGCGTCTTTATATGCAGGACTTCCTGCAGCCAATGCTGCAATGCATATGGCAGAAGAAGTATTTGCAGAGTTAGGCATTTCGCCTGAGAAAATTAAATAAACGGACGATATTTTAAATTGAATAAGGAGAGATTCATGTCTCAAATTCTGATGGGTGCTTATGCACAGCGAAATACAGATGATCATCCACCAGCATATGCACCGGGATATAAAACCAGTGTATTACGTTCCCCGAAAAATGCACTGATTTCGATTGCGCAAACATTAACCGAGGTTACTGCACCTCACTTTAGCGCAGACTTATTGGGTCCTAAAGACAATGATTTAATTTTAAATTATGCAAAAGATGGTTTACCTGTTGGTGAACGCGTCATTATTCATGGTTATTTACGTGATCAATTTGGTCGTCCTGTTAAAAATGCTTTGATTGAAGTATGGCAAGCGAATGCCTCAGGACGTTATCGCCATCCAAATGATCAGTATGTGGGAGCTATGGACCCTAACTTTGGTGGTTGCGGTCGAATGCTCACAGATGAAAATGGATTCTTCATTTTTAGAACGATAAAACCAGGACCTTATCCGTGGCGTAACCGTATCAATGAGTGGCGTCCAGCACATATCCATTTTTCTGTGATGGCAGATGGCTGGGCACAGCGTTTGATTTCCCAGTTTTATTTTGAAGGCGATACATTAATTGATAGCTGTCCAATTTTAAAAACTGTTCCTTCAGAACAACAGCGAAGAGCTTTAATTGCGCTCGAAGACAAGAGCAACTTTATTGAAGCAGATAGTCGTTGCTATCGTTTTGACATTACTTTACGTGGTCGTCGTGCGACATATTTTGAAAATGATTTGACTTGATAGGGAGCATCAGGATGAATGGCTGGAAATTTGAAGAATTACATGAAACACCATCTCAAACAGGTGGTCCATATGTCCATATTGGATTAATGCCTAATCAAGCTGGTATAGAAGTATTTGAGCATAGCTTCAATAATCAAATGGTGAAAGATGGCACTCAAGGTGAACGTATTCGCCTCGAAGGGCAAGTTTTTGACGGTTTGGGTTTACCACTTCGCGATGTACTCGTAGAAATTTGGCAAGCTGATGCCAATGGTGTTTATCCAAGTCAGCAGGATACGCAAGGGAAGCAGCCAGATCCAAACTTTTTAGGTTGGGGTAGAGCGGGTGCGGATTTTGACACTGGTTTTTGGAGCTTCGATACGATCAAACCAGGTGCTGTTCCTGGACGTAAGGGTTCACAGCAAGCACCACATATCGCGCTGGTTATTTTTGCGCGTGGTATCAATTTAGGTTTACATACTCGAGTTTACTTCGAGGATGAAGCTGAAGCGAATGCGAAAGACCCAATTTTGAATGGTATTGAGTGGGCGCCACGTCGTCAAACACTCATTGCTAAGCGTGAAGAGCGTGATGGTCAGATCGTTTATCGTTTCGATATTCGTATTCAAGGTGAAAATGAAACTGTATTCTTTGATATTTAAACTTTGAACAAGAAATTAAAAAGGTCAGTGATTTCACTGACCTTTTGTTGTTTCTATCAATAGATTTTGATGAAACAACTTATCTTAACAATACAAAGTTATATATTCGTGAGCATAAATTATTGAGGCTCTTTTTGTAAAACGACATATGGTGTATTTACTACGGATTTTTGTTTTAACTTATAGATGATGAAAATGGCAATAGCTGCTAAAACAAATGCAAAACCAAAATTTCCGTACAATTCTAAAGGCGAGTTCCCTAGGTCTAAAAAGTATCCCGCAATGATTGGAGAGAAAATACCACCAAAACGACCAACACCAGTTGCAATCCCCACGCCTGTTGATCGTACATCTGCCTCATAGAGCTGTGTAGAAATGGCATAGATTCCAGCTAAACAGCCATTAATAAAGAATCCTAGCGTTGTGGCAACGATGATTAATATATTTAAATTATCTGTATTGTTCACAAACAATAAAATACATACGTACGTGAGGATTAAAAAGGCAATTTGATTGATGTATACGCTGACTTTAGAACTAAGAACACCAATGATAAAACTACCTAAAATACCACCCACGCTGATCATCATGGCAGTTTTAATAGATAATGAGTTATCTAGACCAGAATTATTGAGAATTTTAGGTGTCCAGCCCATCACGAAATAAAAACCAAAAAGAATAAAGAATATAGAAACCCATAATACAAGGGATTTAACTAAATACTTGTGGTTAAATATTTCTACGTAAGAAGACTTTTGATTTTCTACATATGCTTTGGGGAGTGTGAGAATTGGTTTTTTATGCATTTTAGAGAAAATTTGATTCAATTTTTCCAAAGCATGTTTTGGTTGTTTTAGTAATAAATAATCGATCGATTCTGGTAAAAATTTCAATGAGCAAAGAAAAGCAAATGTAGTAACGAATCCACCAATTAGAAATACTTGTCTCCAACCGATACTTTCTAAGCTATATACAGCAAGTAGTGCTCCGCTAATTGCTCCAATCCCATAACCGGCAGATAATATCCCAACACTAAAACTTTTATATTTAGTCGGAGAATATTCACTGGCCAAAATCATAGCACTGATTTGAACACCACCAATACCAACACCAGTGAAAAATCTGCACAGAACCAATTGCTTAAAATCGGTGGCAAATGCAGATGCAAACATGCTCAAACCACAGATTAATAGACAAAGGTTAATTAAATTACGTCTGCCGATTTTATCTGCGAGAGGTGCAAGTAAAAATGAACAGACGGTCATACCAATTAAACCAGCACTAATTAAAGTTCCTATATTAGTACCAGTTAATGAAAAATCATTGGCAACTGAACTTGCCAAATAAGCCATTATCATGAAATCGAATCCATCGATAATGTATAAAATAAAACAGAAAAAAACGACGAATTTTTGATATGAACTTATTTTGTCATTATCGACACAATCCTTTAATTTTAAGATATCCATTCTTTTTTAATCCTTATAGAACCATAAATGCAGCACTGGTTTTTGCCACTAACTTTCCATGCTGCCAAGCTTCACTTTGAATGCTTAAAATTTTACGTCCTTCTTTAATGAACCACGCTTTTGCCAATACTTCACCAACTTCACATGGTCTGAAGAAATCAATTGTTAAATTAATCGTGGCAGCTGGTTTTTCTGTTTGATTTAAGGCGGCTAAAATACCCATTGCATCATCAAGCATGGCACAGATCATGCCTCCTTCAACACTTCCCCTAGGATTAGTAAAACTTTCAAGAGCAATATATTGAACTGAAATTTCTCGCTTTTCCTTGTTCCACTGAAGTTGATGACCACCCAACAAATGATGAATAGGGGGCAGATTAGATAAAACTTGTTCTTCCATTGAAAAGTACTCCTTTAATATTTATTTCACTGCAAATGCATCATAGATCACGGCTTTTCCGAGACGCATTGCACTTCCAACTGCAATTGTCTGATTTAGCCATGCATATTTTTCTGAGCTAGTTTCAAACTGCATGGTTAACTTGAAGTAATATTGAGTGGGATTAACATCTTCGCCACGACTTAATTGTTCTAGTACTTGTGGTGAAGCATGGCGATAACCTTTAGTTTGTAAATAAATCAGAGCACCATCATCAGTTTCTAATAAATAGCGCGTATCTATATATGCCAAACCTTTGCTATCGACCTTTTGCCAATCTGCACCATTGTTAAGAATACGCCCCTTCAAACTTGGTCCAGAAAAAGTTCCTCCAGTGATTGGGATAATGCGTCTTTGCCCTAAATCTGAAGTTTTACCGAGTTCCCAAACTGGGGCTGTGAGTTCAACATTGAATGTCGCAAGGGGTTCAAGTTTTATGGGTTGTGGTGAATATTGGGTATTTGCCAAACTTAATGTAGTGGTGGTATAGACCAATAAGCCGATTAAATATTTCATACTTATTATCCTTAGAGAGGGTAGGGTTCCTCAGTAAAGAACCCTTTTGTTATTATTTAAATTTCCACGTGTAATCAATATTGATACGAGTTTCATTGGCTGGCTTAATATTGGCGGTAATTGGCATATCATTATCGTAGATCGCATAACGCGCGCGTAAACCTAAATTTTTTAGTGGGCCATTTTGAACTGTGTAAGCTAGATCAAAATCCAATTCATCTTCCGAAAAATCTGTACCACCCAACTGTGGTGCGTAAATATTGCTACCATGGGTATAGCGGGTCATAAAACGAAGACCTGGAATATAGTCTTTAAAATCGTATTCATAACGCAGGCTATAAACACGCTCTTTCGCATTCAAAAACTCACCAGTCCAAGTATCAATTGCTAGTCCAGTTTCTCCTCCAGTTAAGTACGGAAAAGCAGTATCTCCAAAGTGGTGAAATGTAGAAAAGATAAACTTATGGTTTTGGTGTTGAAGTTCTGAATGGCTATGAAGTAAATTATTGTCAACTAAACCCGCTTTAGCAGTCCCATCTTCATCGTTAATGTAGTAACGCAACTGTGTTGTAAAAGTGGATTGATTTGAGATTGGATATTTATAGGTTATGCCTAACAACGATTGGCGATATAAGTCGTTAACATCCATATGAAATGCAGTCAACCGCAATGGATTATGAGTCAAGTCATAATGTCCACCTAAGTAATACAAATAATCTGTTTCTTCAGAAATATAACGACCATTTACTCCAGAGATCTTTATAGCTTCATAATTTGTAGAATCACGTTGATTGACTTCATCAATATAGGATGCTTGGAGATCCAGACCTTGAATATCTTTAGATTGAACTGCAACACCTCGATACGTTTGAGGTAAAAGTCGTGCTGGAGAGCCGACTAAAACAGGAGTCATGGGTTGAAGGGTCCCTATACGTACCTCGGTTTCAGAAACTTTAGCTTTTAAAGTGACTCCAACTTCACCATATTGATCTGCAGGCTCATTGGTTGCCAAGGAACGAATTAAGTTTCCTGTACCTCCATATTTAGCATCAGCATCCAGTTTAAAACCTGCAGTCGCTAATAGATCTAAACCAAAACCAATCGGTCCATCAGTGAATCCAGATTGCGCTTTAAAGATAAATCCTTGTGTCCAGTCTCTTAATGCGGGGTATCTATTCTCAACTTTAAAGTCACGGTCAAAGTAGAAGTTACGTGCAGTTAATTCGACTTTACTTTGGTCGATAAAATTATTTGCAAATGCTGGAGCGGTACATAATAGAAGTGGTGTGATCCATAATTTTTTCATCTTTATTTCATCCTGAAATAGTATTAATACATAGAGGTAATCTTTGTGTTATTTTCCTAAAAGTTCTCTTGCAACGATTTCTTTCATAATTTCATTGGTTCCCCCATAAATTTTTTGAACACGTGCATCGACATAAAATCGAGATATTGGATATTCCCGCATGTATCCATATCCCCCGAACAATTGCAGAAGTTGATCAATGACTTCACATTGGGTATCAGTGATGAAGCATTTCAATGCCGCAACTTCGCTTACATCCAATACTCCCTGTTGATAAAGCGACTTACATTTTTCGACAAAGGCTTCGGCTGCTAGAGTTTTAATTTTGGCTTGAGCGATTACAAAACGAGTATTTTGAAATTGTGCAATTGATTGTCCAAAAGCTTTACGTTCGAGGACATATTCTTGAGTAATTTCTAAAGCACCTTGCAAAGCGCCTAATGCCATGAGAGAAATACTCAAACGCTCACGTGGAAGTTCTTGCATGAGATAGCTAAAGCCTTGACCTTCCTGACCTAATAATTGGTTTTTAGGAACTCTGACTTGGTCAAAAAATAATTCGGCAGTGTCTTGAGATTGAAGCCCAATTTTTTTTAGACCACGACCTTTTTTTACTCCATCTAAATGAGCATCCACCAATAAAATCGAAATACCTTTAGCTCTTGCTTGAGGATCAGTTTTAGCAACTAAAACTATGAGATCTGCCTGTTGACCATTCGATATAAACGTTTTTGAGCCATTTACCACATAATGATCGCCATCTAATAAGGCTTGAGTGCGGATGGCTTGTAGGTCTGAACCTGCATTGGCTTCAGTCATTGCAATAGCTGTAACAACTTCACCGGATACCATTTTAGGTAACCAATATTGTTTTTGATCTTCACTTCCAATATTCTGGATATAGGGTGAAACAAGTTCACTCTGACCACCGATTGCAACGGCTAACGCAGAGAAGCCCGCTCGAGCCGTTTCTTGAACGATCATTTGTGAATAATATATCGGTGCGCCGTAACCTCCATATTGTTCAGGCACATCGACGCATAAAAATCCATTTTGTCCAAGTTGATCCCAAACTTGTCGAGGCATGAGTCCTTGCTCTTCCCATGACTCATAATATGGGGCGACAAACTCTGCTAGGAAGCGTCGATAATTGTCCCGAAACAGCTCAAAATCACTATCTTTCTGCATAGCGTTATCCTAATTTTGAATGCAACTGTCTAAGCAGCGTTTGACTAAACGCTGCTGAATAAAAAAGTTGAGTTAATTTCTAAGGGTTGGAATGCGAATAATGAGAGGATTATTAATGTTTTTTTCGTATAACTCTTCCACCATTGCTATGCGACGTTTCAAGATACCACTTTGATTGAGATTGCCTTTATCAGTGGTTTCTCCTGCATCAAGAAGTGGAGGTTCAATCATGAGGTAAAGCATTGAAACAGTGTTTGAACTACCTGTCGCATCTTTGTTGAAATCAATTAAAAACTGCTTAAACCACTGTTGAACTTTAGGGTGTAGAAGCACCTCTTTAGTATCCACTAGACTTAAATCTAATCCTGCATACTCAGCGCAATCTGCAATTTTGGGAAATATTAAAAATCCAATCGCACTTAAATTAGAACCGGTGATACATACATCTTGAATAAGTCGATTACCTGTAATGAGAACTTTATTGCGTAAAGTTCCAACATTGACAAAGGTACCTGTATTCAACTTAAAATCTTCAGCTATACGGCCATCATACATGAGTCCTTGACTTGGATCGGATGGATCCACTAACTTCACAGCATCCCCGGTGCGGTAAAAGCCTTCATCATCAAAGATGTCAGCTTGTTGTTCTATAGGTAGACGCCAGTAATGTTTCATGACATTTTTACCACGAACACAAAACTCAAGTTTGTCACCATAAGGCACTAACTTCACTTCACAACCTGGAGCTGGATATCCAATGAACCCAGCCATTACTTTGGGACCAGTTGTAAACACACATGATGGTGCAGTCTCAGTCATCCCCAAACCGCTCATGATACGAATACGTTCCCCACAGTGTGACTGCGCAATTTGGTCAAGTCTGTTCCAACCAGCTTCTGATAGTGCAGCACCAGCAAAAAACAAAATTTTAACTCGACTAAAAAATTTTTCACGTAACTCAGCATCTTGTTCAAGTGCTACGGTTATTTCTTCCCATCCTTTAGGAACGTTTAAATACACAGTAGGTGCAATTTCCTTAAGATTCCTGATGGTTTCTTCCATCTTTCCTGGAACTGGCTTGCCGTCATCAATATAAATTGTGCCGCCGTTATATAATGCGATTCCTACATTATGACTGCCACCAAAAGTATGATGCCATGCTAACCAATCAACTAATACTGGGGGGGTCTCTTCAAACTCAGGGAAGGTCTGAAGCAGCATCTGTTGATTGGTACATAGCATTAGATGCGTTGTAGGTACCGCTTTCGGCATTTTAGTTGAGCCAGATGTAAATAGAAATTTCGCTATTTGATGTTCATCAATGGTCTCATAATGATCTTTAATATCACTAATTTCAGAGGAGAGGAGTGAAGAGAAAGCAAGGCAATTTTTCTCACCAAGTTTTCCAGAATTCGTAACGATCACAATATCATCTGTATCACAGCAATGTTCAATCGCTTTAGCAAAAGCTTGACCATCATTAGCAAAAACCAAACCTGGTGTTAGAACATCAAACACATGTTTGAGCTTGCCAAAATCCTTAGAAATAAGTGAATAGGCAGGAGAAATTGCAGAGAATGGAATTCCTGCAAGCATTGCTCCCATTGACAAAGTAAGATGCTCTAGATCATTTCCAGATAGAATGACAATAGGACGTTCAGTTGAAAGATGTGAATATTGTTTCAAACTTTGTGCAATACGCCATGCTCGATCTAATGTTTCTGCGTATGTAAGCTTAATCCATTCATCATCATGACCACGTTTTGCTGCGAATACACGATCGGGATGTGTTTGAGCATATTGAATTAAACGGTCAGTAATTTTTTGTGGGTATGGTTTAAGTTGTTCTTTTGGGGAAATATACAAAGTGCCATTTTTAGATTGAAACTCAATCTCGTGACTGCCTAATTTAACAAATCGCTCAGGATATTTATGCGTATGAACCGTCATATTCGACATTGTTTTCACTCCATGTATTTTTAGCTATTCTTTTCCAACGAAAAGAGCTGACTTCATGTCAACTCTTTGAAATATTCGTTAAATAGGGTAGTGACGAGTTTTGGTTTGCATGGTGATCCAACGCAGCTCAGTGAACTCTGCAACTGAGACTTTACTTCCAAATCGTCCATAACCACTTTGTTTCACGCCACCAAAAGGCATTTGCGCTTCATCATGAACGGTTGCACCATTAATATGACAAATACCTGATTCGATACGTTTAGCAACATCTAGAGCTAGGGATAAATCTTGACTAAAAACTGCTGCAGATAATCCAAATTCTGAGTCATTTGCTAAATCGATTGCTTCATCAACAGTTTTAAAACGTTGAACGGTGCACACAGGACCAAAAGACTCTTCGGCATAAATCTGCATATCTTTAGTGACGTCAACTACGATAGTAGGTTGCATCATAGCACCATCAATGCTTAAACCTAGTGGTAAATATGCACCTTTTTCACGTGCATCTTCAATTAAATTTTTGATTCTTGTTGCAGCTTTTAAACTTTCTAGAACGCCCAGGGGTTCTTGACTCTCAAGTGGATTTCCTGCTCTGATATTCTGAACTTTATTGATCAATTTTTCGATGAATTGGTCTGCAATTTTTTCATCCACAAGAACACGCTCTGTCGACATACAGATCTGTCCCTGATTGAAAAAAGCGCCGAAACTGATGGCATTAACGGCTTCGTCCAGGTCCGCTTGCTCCAATACAATGACCGGTGCTTTGCCACCAAGTTCCAGCAACACTGGTTTGAGGTATTTCGCTGCAGTTTGTGCAATTATTCGTCCTACATGCGTTGAACCTGTAAAATTAATTCTTTTAGTCAATGGATGACTGATTAAACGCTCTACAATCTGTGGAGCATCTTGCGGAGCATGAGTAATGACATTGACAACACCATCGCCAATACCTGCTTCATGAAGTACTTCCCCAATTAATCGATGTGTTGCAGGGCAAGCTTCAGATGCTTTAAGTACGACTGTATTCCCACAAGCCAGAGGCATCGCTAAGGCACGAGTGGCTAAGATAACAGGAGCATTCCACGGCGCCATACCAACGATGACACCACATGGAACGCGAACACCCATAGCGATATTGCCAGGAACATCTGATGGAATAATATTTCCATCAATTTGTGTAGTCATGGCTGCCGCTTCTCTCAGCATATTGGCAGCAAGATGGACATTAAAGCCATACCACGTCGCAGTTGAACCTATTTCATGTATTGCAGTTTGAATAAACTGTTCAGTTTTTTGATCCATCAAATCTGCAGCTTTAAGCAATTTTAAACGTCGGTCTGTTGGTGATAGAGCAGACCAAGTTTTGAATGCTTCATGCGCTGACTCAATTGCACGATCAACATCGCTTAAAGTCGCTGCTGCACTCGTTGATGCGATTGAGCCATTAATTGGACTGATTCTTTCAAAAGTTTGTCCTGAACTTGCTGCAACAGATTGGCCGTGAATAAGTAACTGTACGTTTTGCATGGTGAATGTTTCCTTACATGTCCATCATGACGAAAAAAGTAGATTCTGCTTAAGCAGGACGTTTATAAGTTTGAAGACCTGGTTTGATTGTTTTGTCATCCAAGAATTGCTTCATACCTTGTGCACGACCACCTTCATCATCACGGTAGTTGCATTGATCCAGTTTGGCGTATAAGTAATCTTCGTTTTGCTCCCAAGTCAGCTCACGACAGCGTTTAAAACCATTCTTCGCAGTACGCAGTACAACTGGATTCTTTTCAAGCAAATTATTTGCCAATTCAGTTACTTCTGCACGTAATTGTGCAAGTGGAACGCTCTTGTTTACTAAGCCCATATTTGCAGCTTCAACACCAGAGAAGGTTTTGCCTGTCATGATGTAGTACATAGAAGCACGATGACCAACTGTATCAGCCATAGCTTTGCTCACTAAGTTACCTGGAGGAATTCCCCAATTCACTTCAGACAAGCCAAATGTAGCTTCATCTGCTGCAATGGCTAGATCACATGCGACTAGTGGTGAGAATCCACCACCGAAGCACCAGCCGTTTACCATTGCAATCGTTGGTTTTGAATAAAAACGAAGTAAATGCCATTGCCAACGTGATGCATCACGACGAATTCGTTCTTGGAAAATTTCTGGCTGGCTGTCAACCTCACGGAAGTACTCTTTCAAGTCCATACCTGCTGTCCAAGAATCCCCAGCACCAGTGAGTACCAAAACACCTGCTTCTGGATCGAGTTCAAGCGTTTCAAGTACATCAATCATTTCTTTATTTAAGGTTGGACTCATCGCATTTTTCTTTTCTGGGCGATTTAAAGTGACCCAAGCAATGCCAGCTTCAACTTTTACATCTACAGTGGACCAGCGATTTTGATAAGACATGATAAGCTCCTTAGTGTTTGTTTTATGTCCTGATGAAATTAAGATAATATCAGTTAAACTTACATACAAGTGTTTTTTTGAATTTTTTATAAAATTTTTATAATAAATTGATATATAAGAAAATAATATTTTAAATTAATTTTATTTAAAAAAAAATATTGATTATTTTATAAGTTTAGGTGATATTTTTTGAGTTGCCTGGACGGAGGCAATACATAGGATGTGTATTTTTTTAAAAGTATTTTAAAAGCTCTAAAAGGGACAATAAAAAATGGAACAAAGTGTAAGTAGTAAGACTAAAGCTACGCTTACACTCGTACTGTGTTTCGCTATCGCTGTATTTGAAGGTTTCGATCTTCAATCAATGGGCGTAGCAGCACCACGGATGCGAGCAGAGTTTGGCTTAGATAATACTCAAATGGCATGGGCGTTTAGCGCGGCAATCTTGGGTACTTTACCTGGTGCATTATTAGGAGGTCGTTACGCTGATAAAATTGGGCGTAAGGCAGTTCTATTGACCAGTATTTTAATTTTTGGAGTGATGTCAGTTCTAACGGCATATGCTTCTGATTACACACTGCTTTTAATCATTCGTTTCTTAACTGGGTTAGGGATGGGTGGTGCTTTACCAATGATGATCACCATGGCATCTGAGGCAGTGTCAGAGAAACATAAAGGCATTGCAGTCAGTATTATGTATAGCGGTATTCCATTTGGTGGAATGTTGACATCATTCGTGGCAATGGGTTTAGCTGGTGATGCGCAATGGAGACATATCTTCTACATTGGTGGCTTCGCTCCAATTCTTTTAATTCCTTTGCTAATGAAGTATTTGCCAGAGTCTAAAGACTATTTAATAGCGACGAAGAATAAAACTTCTACTCCATTCTTTGAAGTGTTGTTTGCAAAAGAACGGCGTTTTTCCACGATTCAAATTTGGATCAGTTTTTTCTTTACGTTAGTTGTTTTATATTTTTTACTCAACTGGTTGCCACTATTGATGGGTGCACAAGGTTTAGGAAAAACAGAAGCGAACTATGTTCAAATTGGTTACAACATCGGTGGTATCTTCGGGTCGATTCTCATGGGAACTTTACTTGATAAGATTCGCATGAGTACTGTAATTAAATTTATATATATTGGCATCTTGTTATCACTGTGCTGTCTTGCAATATCTCCAACTGTTGCTTTACTTGTATTGTCTGCTGTGGGTTGTGGTCTATTTATTGTAGGTGGCCAATCAGCGCTCTATGGATTGGCAGCGATGTTCTATCCAACAGAAATGCGTGGCACGGGTGTAGGCGCTGCAGTCGCAATAGGGCGTATAGGATCTTTTGCAGGGCCACTATTTGCTGGCATGCTACTGTCGTTAGGTTCTAGTTCAGCAATGGTCATTGGTGCAAGTATTCCACTGATTTTATTTGCAGCTGTTGCGGCATTAATGCTTGTACGCAAGCCACGAGCAGAGCAGTCTGATGCTGTTCTAAATATAACTACACGTTAAACATATGTTAAAAGTATGATTACGACAGTAGTCATACTTTTGTTCATCTATTAAGGAATATAAAATGTCAGAAGTTAATCATTCGATTCCGACACTGAGCTATATAATTGCAAGGGTTGATCGTATTGTGAGTAAGCTTTTAACTGAACGTTTAAAAGACTTAGATATCACCTTATCTCAGTTTACAGCATTGTCAGTTATTGCTGCGAAAGGCAATCTATCTAATGCAAAACTTGCAGAACGTTCATTTATTAAACCGCAATCTACCAATAAAATTCTACAAGATTTACAAAACCAGGATTGGATCAGTAGAGCTTCAGATCCCTCACATGGACGAAGAATTTTAATTAATGTAACGCCTAAAGGATTTGAAAAACTCGAACAATGTCGAAACATTGTTAATGAGATAGAACAAAAAATGTTAGATGGGGTAGATATCCATTTAGCTTATTTAATTCGAAACAATCTAGAGTTAATGGCAACCAATCTTCAAAAAATAAATATTGATGATACGAACTCATAATCACCTCAGTTATCAAAAATAGAATAGTGAATTTCCGGCCTAAAAGAGTCCTTTAAGTCAACAGAGATTGATATTCCAAATCTGACTCGTTAGGATCAATCATGATCAAAAAAATTGAGTAGTTATATGTCTTCAGGGCAGCAAGTGTTAATTGAACTTCGAAAAATGATTATTTCTGGGGAGATTGCAGGAGGTTCTCGTTTGGCTGAAATTCCGACTGCTGAAATGCTAGGTGTATCGCGTCAACCTATTCGAATGGCTTTTCGGCTTTTAGAGCAAGAAGGCTTACTCGTTAAAAATCCAACTCGAGGCTATACTGTTCGAGAAATTTCATCCAAATTAGTTCATGATGCGTTGCATGTACGTGGCGTTTTAGAAGGTCTTGCTGCAAAAACGCTTGCTGAAAAAGGCATGACGTTAGATCAACATCAAACACTTTTGAATTGTATTACGCAAATTGATTCCATATTCAATAAACCAGAATTAACAAGCGATGATTTAGAAACCTACCATCATTACAACACTATTTTTCACAATACTATTATTCAAGGCTCGGATAATGTCGCAATTGTGCAAGCACTCAGTAAAAACAATCAGTTACCTATGGCATCTGCACAAGCACTGACTTATGATAAAAATAATGCGCTGTCTGAAATTCGTCGTTTGCAATATGCGCATATCCAACACTGCTCAATATTCAATGCATTAAAGCAACAAGACTCAGCACGCGCTGAAAGTTTAATGCGTGAGCATAGTCATGTGGTTACTTTAGGGGAGACTATGCGTTCAATATTTCATACAGATGGGTCTATATAAAAAACCCTTCAATTAATGAAGGGCTACACTTGAAAATCTATCGATCCAAATTAAACATCAATGATAATTCGTTGAGATTTGGCTCTTGAGCAACAAGGTGTGAATTGATCATTTGCAGCTTGTTCCTCTTCAGTTAAATACATATCTCTGTGATCAATTTCACCTTCAACTACATTTACTAAGCAAGTGCCACAAATACCTTGTTCACAAGATAAAGGGATACAGATTCCAGCATGTTCTAAAGCTTGTGCTGCAGATTGATCAGCTGCGACATGAATACGTTGCCCTGTTTTTAAAATCTCAATTTCAAAACTGCCATCTTGACTGGTATCAATAGCTTGTGCGCTGAAATGCTCTTTATGTACTTGATGACTAGGCCAAGAGAGCGTATCTGCGGTATGGATCACATAGTTCATAAAACCATCTGGGCCACATACATAAATATGATGATCGATATGAGGAGAGGCAAAGACTGTATTCAAAAGAATATGTGTTTCAGGTTCATCATCAATATGGATGTGGACGGAATCTCCTAGAGCCTCTAAATCTTGTTGGAATGCAATAGAAGCTCTCGTTTTCACAAAATACAGTAATTGGAAGGGCTGATTATTGCGTTTAAGCTCTTTAGCCATTGCTAAGATAGGAGTGATACCGATTCCACCTGCACACAAATATGCATATTCTGTCTCAGGAACCAAGGCAAACAAATTTCGTGGTTCACTAATCTTGAGCTGCTGACCCTCACGAAGTTGTTCATGAATAAATTTAGAACCACCACGTGATAAAGGATCATTCAGGACACCAATGACGTAACGGTGCTGCTCTGAACTACAATTTGCCAAAGAATACTGTCTAATTAATTGATTACCTAAGTGCACATCAATATGTGCACCGGCTTGAAAAGCTGGTAATAATTCACCATGGGTGTTTACCAGTTCGAAAGATAAAATGTGTTCATTATGACGATAAATCTTCTGAATAGTCACATCCATGTGAGTATCGCTCCTTGGTAAAATGAAAAACTGATAAAATGTGGGTTTACTTTAAACAACATTCAAAGTTGTAATTTTCTGCTCATCATTCGTTTGCTCTAAGCTGATCAAGCGGTCTATTACTTTTCGAGATTGAACACCGCCTGCATCAATATTCAGCATCAGCAATTTACGATCAGGATGTCTCAATAAATTCTTTTGCTGTTGTTCAAGCATATCTAAATCTTCCGAGAAAATTTTGCCCTGTCCCTCACGAATTTGGTTAGTTAATTCGATGTTGTCGGGTTGGAAGTGTCGAGCCATTCCCCAGAAATACCAGTGAGACGTTTCCGTTTCAGGGGTAATAAAATCTACAACGATTGAAGACACTTTTTTATTTTCCGGTGCGTTGTAACCACCATGTCCTGCGTGAGCAACACCAACTTCAATATGAACATTGCTAGGTGCATGAAAGTGACAAATTTGCCAACGGTCTACTAGAACATCTGCAGCGAGATTATTACCTTTTAGAGCCATTTGCCAAAATGGAGGTGCATAAATGTTTTCCATATGACGTTCAGTCACAACGTGGTCACCATCAACACGAGTGGTTGGTGCAGCTTCATCAATTTCTTTTTGACCAATGCTGTTTGCATGAACATATGTTTCATGGGTGAGATCCATTAAGTTATCAATCATCAAGCGGTAATCACAGTTGATGTGGAATAGTCCACCACCATAGGCCCATTCTGGATTTTCAGCCCACTCTAAAGTTGGGAGTTGATCTTCACTTGCAAGCGATTGGTCTCCTGGCCATACCCAAATAAAGCCAAATTTTTCAATTGCGCGATAGCTTTTATTGCAAGGAAAGCCACGTACACGTTGCCCAGGCATTGAAACCGTTTTGCCGTCACATCCCATCACTAACCCATGATAACCACAGACCAGTTGACCATCTTCAACAAAGCCTAATGACAAAGGTGCACCGCGATGTGGGCAAAAATCTTCAACGGCATGTATTTGGTTTTCTTTTCCACGATAAAAAACCATTTTTTCACCGCAAATTTGTCTTCCTAGAGGCTTATCTTGTACTTCTTCAGGTCGTGCCGCCACATACCAAGCATTTTTTACAAACATGAGTTGATCTCCTTATCAATTGGATCCAATAATTCTATTTTTTAGATAGAAAGTCAATAATAATCTTTAAGAATAAATATTTTGGATCCATTTTTGAGAGGGCATTTAAATAATAATTATTTTTGAGCAAAAATGATGGCAAATCACCATCCAAGAATATGGCGAAATTGATTCATTGTCAGAGAGGGCACGAGGGTTAATTTATTAAACAAAAAATGCTTAAACTTGATCGATTATTGGGATTTAATTTTTAGCTTGATTAGAAAATTAAAATTGACCTAATTTTTTCATTTGACGACGACGTCTCGTGAGCCCCAAGATTTCTTGGCGATCTTGAATTTCTTGAGCAGAATAAGGAAGCGTCTGTTGCAATGCTTCGAGTTGAAGATGACTGTTTTCAATGAGGAAGCAATCATGCTCAACTGGCCATGCACTGGTAATGGGTTTGCGTTTACGGGAATAGTTCATGGTTAAATTATAAAATTTGAGAAAAGAATAGTGTAGATGCGTATCAAGTTAAACGACAAAACATGTCGTAATGATTTAGAACACTAAGATTTTAAACCCTATTTTAATGAGAATCTTTCAACGTACTTTTAAGTCATATTAATTGAATAAAATTACCTAGATTTACACGGTTTACATAACATGTGGATTTTGAAATGAGTTGTTACGTTTCGTGCCATCCCTCTACTGGTTTTTAAGTTAATATTTTAAAAGTTAAAACTTAATAACACCAAGAAAATTAACAATAAAAATAAAGAAATAATCATTTCTGTAATGAACGATTCAATGAATAATCATCGGAATGAGTAAAAAATATGATGCTAATCGTGGTGTGTTTTGCTTTGGTCAGTTGCTATGCCGTATGGCGACTATTATTACAACCTAAATTGATTATGGGGAATACGCAGAGGCACTTTGATTTAACAAAACTCCTCAAGCCTACTGATCTCAGCCAGCCGGCGCGCTTGGTGTATGATACGGATTCTGTCGAAGATATTCGTATGTTTGATGAGGTTGCAAAATTACTGTTTGAGAAACGTGTAAATCATCGTGATATCAAGTTTGCTCAGCAAATTCAATATGAGTTTTTGAACAAGATGCCATCACGAACTTTATGTCAGATCAATCAATTTGATTTAGGTGAGTGGTCGATTTTATGGGAATATCGTAATCAATCCCTTGAATACTATGTGAGTCAATATGGCATCATGTATCGACATACTGACGCACAAGGGGTAGAGCATCAATCTGAATTTATTCAGTAATTTAGAATTTAATCATTAACTAAATTGAGATAATTTTGGAGCATGTCATCCCAAATTTTTTCTGCGCCTTTTTTGAAATATCCCATGTGTCCAATTGCAGGCATTTGATACTGTTTGGCTGTGATATCAATGTAGCGCATATCAGCAGAACGATAATGTTGCATAAAGGCTTGCCTCGAATTTGGGAGAGCCCAATCATCATCTAATGCTGAAACAGCATAAATTTTGGTTTTAACACTTGCATATTGTGCTTTTAAATCTTGTTGCTCGGGGTCAGCGAAAAAATATAACGGATTTTTGCACCAACGACGCCACTGTTGATATACCCCTAAAGGCAGATCAGAGCCCATATTGAATTTACTCCAAGGTAAATAACCTGTGACTGCGACAATGGGTGGAAACACAATACTCCACATCACGGATACTTTGAATCTTTCTTTGAACGGCATATATCCTGCCCAACCTGCACCTGTACCGTAGCAACACATGGCACTGACTCGATGATGATTAGGGGTAAGTCCCAAGGCTTGACCACCGTAAGAATGCGCAGTTATAAACAAGGGGAGAGTATCGCTGGAAAAGTATTCAATGGCGCCAGCGAGATCAAGTTTCCCCCAATCCAAATAACTCATTTTAAAACCTTTGAGTTGCGCTGGAGATGATGCCCCCACACCACGATAATCAAAGGTTAGCACTTCAAAACCACGTTCTGCAGCATACTCTGCAAATCTGCGATAAAAAGGTTGGGGAACCGCTGTCGCTGAAGCCACAATAATACGTGCAACAGTCTTCACACCAGATGATAGGTAGCGAGTGCCGGTGAGCATATAGTTATCTAAGGCAGGAAACTGAACTTGAGTTGTATTGATGCTTCTTGGCATCTGGTTCACATTTGGAATGGCTTGCATGTCTTTATTACCCGATATTGAACTATTGACCTTTAAAGCGAGGTTGACGTTTTTCGCTCATTGCTCGCATACCTTCGACTGCATCTTCAGATTGTATTAGTGGAAGAAGATGAGTCTTTAACTGATTAAAAGCGTACTGTTCATCATGTGAAATCGCTTCATGAGCAGCCGTCAATGTGGCTTGAACAGCGAGTGGAGCAGCTGAAGCGATGGATTCGGCGAGTTCAATAGCACGGTCAAGCGGATCTTGTTCTGTTACTTCGGTAATTAAATGAAGTCGATATGCAGTTGCAGCATCAAAAAAATCCCCCGTCAATAAGTAGCGCATTGCATTAGACCAACCTGCAGTTTTAACGAAGCGTGAAGTTGCTCCGCCAAAGGGGAGGATGCCACGTTGCACTTCAAGTTGAGTAAATTGGGTATTTTGATGGGCAATACAGATATCGGCATTCAACATCAATTCTATTCCAGCAGTAAAACAATACCCCTTCACAGCGACAACGACTGGTTTTTTTCGTTTACGACCAGTCGTGCCCCATGGGTTAATCAGATTCATATCTTCCGAAAATATACCATCTGACATACGCGGCTGAAGCTCAACCAGATCTAATCCTGCCGTGAAGTGCTCTCCATGTGCATAAATCACAGCACAGCGTAAATCGGACTGGTCTTCATAGGTGGTAAGTGCTTGTGAAAGTTCATCAATCATATGACTGTCGAATGCATTGCGCTTCGCAGCACGGTTTAAACCAATCAGCATCAGATGATTACGAATTTCAATGGTTATTCTGGTCATTTGAGTTGTATTCATCATTATTATTTTCCATTGAGGATATTCTATTTTTAGAGGAGTTTAATGGTTAGGTCAAAACTGTGCAGTTCAAATTGAACAGCGCTAAGTCGTGTTCGTTAAGAATCATGTATGGTGCCATTCAATATACGTTAGGATAGACGTATTGAATAAACCACGATCATTTTAAGTAGTGTATGAGCCTTTTAGAAATTATTTCAGTATTGATGAGTGTATTGGGTGTAACCCTCACGATTCGTCGTAATATTTGGTGTTGGCCTGTGAATCTCGTGGCTTATGGCTTATATGCAAAGTTATTTTATGACTATCAACTCTATGGTGAAACGATATTGCAATGCGTGTTTATCGGTTTAGGAGTGTATGGTTGGTGGATATGGAAAGCTCAGTTTAAACAGCAAGAGCAACTTGCAATCAATCGTATTCAAAGGTTGAGAATTATCAAACATGTGTATTTTACGATGTGTGCAGGGCTTATTTTTGGTTTAGGTCTGGATTATTTTACGGATGCTTCCATTCCTTATTTAGATGCTCAATTGGCAAGTTTAAGTCTGCTCATTACATATTGGACGTCTAAACGATATTTGGAAATTTGGCCTGCTTGGATCGCGGTGGATATCATCTATGTCATGATGTTTATGTATAAAGATCTATATTTGACGGCTGGTCTTTATGGCGCATTTACTGTTTTAGCATTCTTAGGTTATCTTCAGTGGAAGAAAAAATATCAAGTTCAACAGCAAACCGTCTACTCACTCTGAAAAATTTACATCCTTGGACATTGATTTGAATGATTCGATCTGCAAAATTAAGCAGATCGATGTAACAATGAAATTGAATTTAACCAGTAGACTTTAAATGTATGATTATCCACTTTTGGGAAGCTCGATTTCTGCAATTTGTAAAATCATTACAACAGCACCCTCACCGTTATCTTAATTTTGAATCCGTTGCCGATTTTTATCAATGTCAGTGGTTAAAAACGCTTCCTCCTCATACTGAATATTTTTGTACTGGATTAGACGATGGTGCAGAGCAATTTGATATTTTGATTCAATATTTGCATCATCAAGTCAGTATTCACATTGCACAAGAAATTAAAGTAATTTATCGAGAACTCGATCTCTAAGAGTTAGGAGTGTGCTTAGCAATTTTTAGCTGAGTCAAATTAAAATACTTGAGCGTATCGTTAGCTGGATTTAAGCAAAAAAAGCTTTAAAAAAAAATAGAATAAATGGTAAAAAAACCTTGATAAATCCTAATCTTAAGGTTAGATTGTGATAATAAGTGCAATTATAATAAAAAATATGTGATTTTATTCACTATATTTTGTAGGGGTGAAATAGATTTAATGATTACACAGTTAAATGAAAATATAGTTTGTTTTGATGAGCTGTTTCAATTGAGTTAGTTCATTATGTTAAGACTATTCAATCGAATTTTTCGCCCCTATACACTTCATTCATTTATGAATCAAAGTGTGTTGATGAATTGGAGTACCTTAAATAAATGTATTCTGGTCATGGTATTGGGCGGACTTGCACATATCACCTGGATTTCATGGTATTTATTTTCATTTCATCATCCTGCATTACATCATTGGCTCAATCCTGATTATTATTATTTTCACCTATCACGGATGTTGCTGTGCTGTGTATTACAGTTCTTACTGATTATTCCTTGTGTCATATGGCGTCATAAAGAATGGGTGAGACAATATTTACCTTACTTTATTATTTTGGTATTTTCCGTAAGCTTTATTTATGGTGGCTATTCGGTTGGTATCAGTAGTCCTGCTACCGTTGCGGGATTTATCAGTATTTTAACAGTTGGTCTGGTTTTATTTGAACGCAAGATTGTATATCTGCTTTTTTTACCAGTCACTGTATATATGCTCATTGCAATTGTCAGTAGTGCATTGGGTTATATGACCTACGCACCGGTCTTTAGTGATCAGCTCAATTATTCAGTCATGGTATTTAATGAATTCTGGGTTTATTCACAACTTTATTTTTACGTGCCTATTTTTTTTGCGACTTTTGTATTGTTTGAGATTTTGTTGACGCAATGGAGAAATCGAGAAAAACAAATTAATTTAATGAGTCAAATGGACCCGCTTACGGGGATTTATAACCGTCGAAAAATAGGTTTAGAACTCAATGAAATTCAATTACAAGAACGAAAATTTGCTCTCATTCTGTTAGATCTTGATCATTTCAAGAGTATTAATGATAACTATGGTCATGATATCGGAGACAACGTCTTAAAGCGTGTTGCCAATGTACTACGTCAAAATATACGTGATACAGATATTGTCGGGCGATTTGGTGGTGAAGAGTTTGTGATGCTGTTGCAGAATAAAAACCTCAGAGCTGCGATGGAGGTCGCAGAGCGGTGTCGCAAAGAAATTGAAAATGAGCTCTTTTATATCGATGAACGTACGACGATCAGAGTGACAGCAAGCTTTGGTATAGCCATTTCTGAATTTAATTTAAATAAAGAAGCGGTGATTCGTCATGCAGATCAAGCATTATATCTAGCAAAAAAACGTGGTCGTAATCAGGTTAGACACTACTACGAACTTCAGGATGCTGATGTCATACAAAAAAGTGAAACTTGAGCCGTAAAATTATCAGGTCACAAATTCGTCATTTAAATCAGTTTTACTTCATCTTGAAATGCTTTAAGATTGGTTGACTATTAATCAAATATTTGATTTAAAATTTAAAAAATTATGAAGATCAAATTCTTATCATAATTGAGATGAACGTATTATGACGATACTACCCGTTGCTCAAAAAGGTGAAGTGATCCTTGAATTGGTTGCATCGCCGGTAAGTGAACTTGAGTTTAGTAGTAGCTGGTTAACGCATCTGGTTGAAGCAATGAATTTTACGATGCAACAGCGCAATGGTGTCGGTATTGCTGCACCACAAGTTTATGTCTCTAAAAGGATTATTATCGTCGCTTCAAAACCCAATATACGGTATCCCGATGCGCCTGAGATGGAGTCTATTTACATGATTAATCCTGAAATATTGGAGCGTTCTGATCATGTTGTTTTAGGAGAAGAGGGATGTTTAAGTGTAGAGAATCGACGTGCGGAAGTAGCTCGAGCTTCATCAATCCGTGTCCGTTATCGTAATATGCAAGGACAGGAAATTACTGAGACTTTTTCAGGATTCCCTGCACGAATCATTCAACACGAAATTGACCATCTTGATGGGATCTTGTTTGTAGAGCGAGTTCACGCTGCTTAAAAAGACAATATAAAAGATAAAAGGACAGAATGAAGTTAATCAGGAAGATTCAACATATGATTAAGCGATTGTATCGTATGGCCAATACGTACATCCTTGATCCTCAAAATATGCTGATCAATTGGAGTGATTTTAAAAAGGGACGGCTTATCCTCTTTTTTGGAATTCTAAGCCAACTTGAGGTCGCTCGCTGGTTAATTGTGGCTTTTTATACCCCTGAAAAAGCACAGTGGTTAAATCCTGACTATTTTGAATTACGTGTTACCCAATTGTTGGTGACCTCCGTGATTTATCTTGTCCTATTTTGGAGTTGTTTTAAGTTTCAGCATATTGCTAAGTTTCAAACCTTCATTGCTTACTTTGCTCCTAGTTTCTTTGGAATGACCATGATTTATTCAGGGTATTCGATTGGAATTTATAGCCCTGCAACGATGGCAGGGTTCATCAGTATTGTATTGGTCGGGTTGGTATTTTATAGCCGTAAAATTATTTATGGGATTGCAATTCCAATTACGATATACACGTTATTAACGTGTTACTTGACGCATATCGATCGAATTCGTTATGCACCTATGTTTAGTGATGAGTTGAATAAAAGTATCGTTTACCAAAATAATTTTTGGGTCATGAGCATGGTACAGCTCTACGTGCCTATTTTACTTATGAGTGTTTTATTCTTTGAGATTTTACTCACTCAATGGCGCAGTCGTGAAAAACAATTCGAAACCAGCAGTAAATTTGATGCGCTGACGAACGTTTATAACCGTCGTCAGATCAATGAAGTGTTATCACATTTTCAGCAGGATCGTGCTGATTATGCTGTGATCTTATTGGATTTGGATCATTTTAAACAAATTAATGATCAATATGGTCATGCAGCAGGAGATGAAGTCCTGAAACAGGTGGCGACGCGTTTGGAATATCATGTTCGTATTGGTGATACGGTTGGACGTTATGGCGGTGAAGAATTTATATTAATTCTGGACAATCTCAGTCGTGATCAAGCGGTTGATATCGCAGAACGTTGCCGTAACGCGATTGCACAGCAGCCGATTGTGCTGGATGATGGAACCTCGTTAAATGTGACGGCAAGCTTTGGTATTGCACTATCCCATGAGTTATCTGATCAAGACGTCATTACGCATTGTGCAGATCACGCTTTATATATTGCCAAAGAAAGCGGACGAAATCAGGTACAGTTATATCAGCCAGCTTAGTTGAATGATTAAATTTCGGTTTTGGTACTACTAACTATAGAGAAACATACGCTTAGGTTTTTTTTATAGCAATGCTTTTGTTTTGGTCAGTGATCATCAAATTCATACCATAAATTGATCTGAATGATAAAGCAGTCTTTTTAATGCTTAAAGCGCATTGACATGATCGCTGAATACATCCAAATTTTAATAAAAATAAATATGAATATTCGATAATACAATTAGATGATGACTCGAGAGTATGAAGTACAACAACAGCGCAGTTTATTGCAAGCTATCAAATATGTCTTGTTAGAATCTGATCGTTCTATTATTAACTGGTCCAACTTTAATAAAGGGATTCTGTTACTTATATTTGGGCTGTTGATGCTCATCGGTCATTGGTTGTGGTACTACCTAACTTTCCATTCAGAATATCAAATTTGGTTAGATCCAGAATATTATCCACATCGGACATGGACCACATGTTTACAAGTCATTTTCACCACGTGTTTTCTGATAATTGCTTTAATGCTTCGAAAAAATGCTACTGCTCGCCGAATTTTGGGCTATTTAATTCCCTTATTTTATGGATTGATTGTCATTTTTTCAGGATACACGGTTGGGATTTATAGTCCTGCGGTGATGGCGGGAACAGTCAATATTGTATTAATTGGTTTTGTGTTATATGAACAGCGCATCATCTATAGCGTCTCTTTTATTATTGCTTGTATTATCTTGTGGTTGGCAGTACTGACGGCCAATGGTCAACTGACTTATGCACCATTGTTTAGTGATGCACTGAATCAATCTAATTTGTATGCCAATCCTTTTTGGCTGAAAAGTATGGCGGTACTATATTTACCCATACTGTTGTGCTCAGCAGTATTTTTTGAGTTGATCTTGTCGCAGTGGAGACGACGTGAGCGTAAGATTGAAGTACTAAGTCAGAAAGATGCGTTAACCAACCTCTATAACCGTCGTTACATCAATCAGTTTATTAGTAAGTTAATTCAACAAAATCGCAGCTTTGCTTTCATCATCTTAGATCTCGATTTCTTCAAGCAGATTAATGACAATTATGGTCATGATGTTGGTGATCTTGTACTTAAACGTATTGCTCTCATTTTAAAACAGCAAACACGAGAAGAGGATATAGTGGGACGACTCGGTGGTGAAGAGTTTGTTCTAGTACTTACATATGGTGATATCGACGAAGCATTAATCATCGCAGAACGCTGCCGTCGAACGATCGAAAGTGAAAAAATTGAGATTAGCCCAGCGACTTTTATTCAAGTGACCGCAAGCTTTGGCGTGGCGATGTCACAAAATTTACCACATCTATACACAGACGAAGTAAAGCAAAGGATTTATAGTGCAGCGGATAAAGCACTATATCTTGCAAAGCAGAATGGCCGTAATCAAGTCAGATGTGACACGATATCGACAACTGAATTTAACATTTGAGATCTTATTTTGGGTCTCCATTGATCACCAAGAGAATAAAAATGAAGACACCTGTACCTGATTATCTTGCCCATGTATTGGACCAATGTCATGCGAATACCGAAGGAGCATTGGCTGACTATATTCCAGAACTGGCAGCTGCCAATCCAAATCGTATCGCTTTAGCACTTTCAACCATTGATGGTACGATTTATTCCTCAGGGGATGATGAAGTTGAGTTCACGATTCAATCAATGTCTAAACCATTTGCTTATGCGTTAGCGATTCAAGAACATGGTTTGGCTCAGGTATTAGAAAAAGTTGGTGTTGAGCCTTCGGGGGAAGCATTTAATCAAATCTCATTAGAAAAAGAACGATCGATTCCCAAGAACCCAATGATTAACTCGGGTGCGATTACGACACATTCTTTATTACCTCATAAAAAGACTGTTTCACGTGCAGAACATTTACGACGTTTCTTGAGTGCACTGTGTGGGCGTGAATTAACCTTTGATGAGCAAGTCTATCAATCTGAGCTGAAAACAGCATTTCGTAATCTTTCGATTGGATATATGTTGCGTACCGTCGGCGTGCTAGAAGAAGACCCAGAGCATATTGTTCATGGTTATATTCAACAGTGTGCGATTAAAGTCACCGTGAAAGATTTAGCGCGAATGGGCAGTGTATTAGCGAATGGTGGAAAAGATCCTGTTACGGGGAAATGTATTTTAGATCGTCAGGTATGTCGTCAGGTACTTAGCGTCATGATGACGTGTGGTATGTACGATGCAGCTGGAGATTGGTTGACCACCGTTGGTATTCCTGCCAAAAGTGGTGTGGCAGGGGGGATCATTGGTGTCTTACCAGGTCAGGTTGGAATTGCGGTTTTTTCGCCTAAATTAGACAGCCATGGCAACAGTGTTCGAGGTGTGGAAATCTTTGAACGTCTATCAAGTGATATGGGATTACATTTAATGGAGGGAACCCCTTCAGCACAAACCATTATCCAAAGTCGCCGTGAGTATGATGATGGCATGGTGGTGTATGAGCTACGTGGTGTCTTGCAATTTACAGAGACTGAAATGTTCTTGCGTGAATTACAGAATGAGCCTGTAGGTAAAAATAAAGTAGTGCTTGATCTTACACATCTGACCTTAATCCATGATGTCGGTGCTCGAATGTTATTTGAAGGTGTGAAACGTCTACAGGATGATGGTCACAGAGTAGTGGTCTTAGATGCGGAATCATTGTTATCGGAACAACAAAGTAAAGGACACAAACGCGTCATTGTCCAACAGCACTTGCATGATTATTTAAAGTGATCAGCAAAGATGATGCACTTTAAGATGCGTGTATAATATTGAAAATTGTATACCGTTTTTTTGGGAATGTTATGAAGTCTGAAGTCCAGCAAGGCAAAATTAAAATTTATCATGCCGATAAAGGTTTTGGTTTTATTGGTGGTGCAGGTGAGGATATTTTTTTCCACATTTCTGACTTTCCTGCAGATGAAGGTGAGCCAAAACGTAATGACCGAGTCAAATTTCAGGTTGTTGAAAATCAAGGTAAATTAAAAGCAGTCAAAATTCAACGTGTAGCTGACCAGTCAGCGAAAGCGAAGAAGTCTCGTGTGGCATCACATAATCAGGCGATTACCAGCGCATTATTATCAAGTTTTAAAAAATAAAAAGCAAAAAAAGCCCTGAATCATCAGGGCTTTTTTGTAGAACAGATCAATCATTCATGTCATGTTTAGATGTTATTTTAGATGATCGGCAATATCGGTAAAAATCACACCTAAACCATATGCACCTGCATCAGGATAGCCTAAGCTACGATCCCCGACAGTACCTGCACGACCCATACGTGCAACAATCTCTTTGGTCGATTCTGCGCCTTGAACAGCAGCTTGAGCACCTGAGATAAAGTTTTCCTTAAAGCTTTTGTCGGTGTTGTTTGACCATGAATCTGCGCATGGCACTAAAGCATCGATCAACGTTTTATCACCGACAACAGCGCCACGTCCAAATGAACGTTCGCCTGTGGTTTGAATACCTTTTACTGCGGCTTGCAGCATATCGGCAAAATCCGCCACGCTTAACGTGGTTTTACCTTGAATGGCTTTACTTGCGGCACGGAATGCAGAACCCCAGATGGGACCTGATGCACCGCCACAATGTTCCATGATGATCAGGGAGCTATTGAGCAAGAATTCATCCATCTGCTGTGCTTGGATCAAGCTTTGCCATTCTTTCTTGAGTTGTTTAAAGCCTTTGGCTACGCTCATACCAAAGTCACCATCACCGGCATGCGCATCAAGTTCACAGAATGGCACTTCATTTTTGATGATACATGCTGCCATGACATCGACCACATAGCGCATATTTTTAATGGTGAATTGCTCATTTTGAATTTCAGCATGTTCTGCTGCAGTTTCAACTTCGCTATTGCCTTGATGTTGGGTAGCCGTATCTTTTGTCGCAAACTCAATGGCTAAAGCAGGTGAACCATCAAGTTTAAAGGCAGGGGTGTTGGCTTCTGCATCTAAGTATGTTTTGAGTTCATCACCCAATTCAAGTAATGAAATGGATGCGCCATTCATGTCGATACTGGTCATATAGTTGCCGACAAAGGTGCGGTAAATTTTGATGCCCTTATGTGCAAGGTGTTCACATACATCATGATTAAACAGATACAGTTCTTGCATTGGGGTAGAACCAAAGCCATTGATCAATACTGCAACTTCTTTCATGTCTGGACGATCTAAAAACAGGTCATCGACCATACGTTGTGCCAGTTCTTTCGCTGGCAAGATTTTTTCACGACGGATGCCCGGTTCACCATGAATACCCACGCCGTATTCCATTTCATCATCGGCAAGGGTGAAGGTTGGTGTGCCTTTAGCAGGAACAGTACATGAGCTATAGGCAAAACCTAAACTGATGACATTGTCAGCCGCTTTTTGAGCGACTGTTTTAACTTCACCTAATTCTAAGCCTTTAGATGCTGCTGCGCCTGCAATCTTATGAACAAAGATTGTGCCTGCGACACCACGGCGACCGACTGTATATAAACTATCTTTAACCGCAATATCATCTGCAACTTTCACAAAGTCGACTTTGATGCCATCTTCCATGGCTAAGACTGCACCATTCTGGAAATTCATCATATCGCCAGAATAGTTTTTGATGATCATTAACACGCCCTTGTCAGTTGCGACATGTTGTAATGCTTTATAGACCTGAATTTGCGATGGAGATGCAAATACGTCTCCGCATACGGCTGCGTCTAACATACCTTTACCGACAAAGCCTGCATGTGCAGGTTCGTAACCGCTACCACCGCCACTGATGAGCGCTACGTTATTATGTTTTTGTTTTCTATTGAAATGATTTTGTGTGACTCGGTGAATTAAAGTTCTGGATGGGCAAGGAAAAAGCCTTTGCACATTTCCACAACGAGGTTTTCAGCACCGTTCATTAGTTTTTTCATTAGGAAACCTAAGTGTATTTACAAGCAGATATGATAGTGAAATATGATAACGCTGAGTACCTTTGCTTACAGATTTAAAATGTAAGTGAGTGCATTTTGGGCTTTGTATGAAGTGCATGGCTACAAGGATTTATTTTTAAAAAATGCGTTGAGTAATTGATGCTAGAATTAGAATTAGTTAAGTCTATGAATTTTGGTTGTGTTACATGAATTTAAACCATTTAAAAGATGTATTAATCTATTTAAATTTTGAACAAGAAAAAGAAGTTTTTAGTAAAAAATTTGTAGATAGTGATTATTCATTAAAAATTGATTTTGATAAAAAAGAAATTATTTATCCTGAAAATTCGGGCTTAAAAATTAATGAACGTCAAACTTGTAATTTTTCGAGCAATGAAAATTTTGTGGTGTTTGAATGTGTACATCGTTTACTGGAAAAAGGTTATAAACCTGAACATATTGAGCTTGAACCAAAATGGAAACTAGGACACGGTGCAAGTGGTGGGCGTGCGGATATTTTGGTCAAAAATCATCAAAATCAACCATTTTTGATCATTGAATGTAAAACCTTTGATCGTGAATTTAATAAAGCTTGGAAAGATACGCTTGAAGATGGTGGGCAGCTTTTTAGTTATGTCGAGCAAGAAAAATCCGTTGAATTTGTGTGTTTATATGCATCGCAATGGAATGAAGCAGACCAAAAAATTGATGACCAACAGCGCATTATTTCAGTTAAAGATAATCCAATTATTTTAAAAAATTCGCCTGATTCATTGAATTACAGCAATGCTAAAAACGTTAAAGAGCGTTTTAAAGTCTGGAAAGATACTTATCAACTTGAAGCGACTGAAAAAGGTATTTTTGAAGATAATATTCAGGCGTATCAAATTGGTAAAGACAAATATACCTTAGCGATTGATACGCAGCCAATTAATAGCATGAACATTAAAGGTAAGTATCACGAGTTTCGTACTATTTTGAGGAAACATAATGTGTCACGCCGTGAAAATGCCTTTGAAGTCTTAGTGAATTTGTTTTTATGTAAAATTGTTGATGAAACCCAAAATCCAGAAGATTTGCATTTCTATTGGAAAGGCATGGCATATGACAGTTATTTTGATTTGGTCGATCGTCTGCAAAAGCTTTATAAAATTGGCATGCATGATTTTTTAAAGCAAGACATTATTTATGTGGCTCAACAAGATATCGATGAAGCATTTGTTTGGATTAAACAAAAACCGAATGCCACCGAGCAACGTATTAAAGAACTTTTCCAACAACTTAAATTTTATAAAGGCTTAGATTTCGAGTTTATTAAAGTTTCCAACAAAGAAAAATTTGAAAAAAATGCCAAAATTCTGATTGAAATCATTCAAATGTGGCAAGGTTTACGTTTGACATCTACCGAAGAAAATCAATTCTTAGGTGATATGTTTGAGTACTTCCTTGATAACGGCATTAAACAAAGTGAAGGGCAATTTTTTACCCCAATCCCAATTTGTAAATTTATTGTTAATGCATTGCCGTTGGAATCGATGCTTAAACGCCCTGAGCCATTAAAAGTTATTGATTATGCATGTGGTTCGGGACATTTCTTAAATGAGTATGCTGCTCAAGCTGCGAAATTGGTGAAGTCCATCAAAGGCATCGATCATCCTCAAGCCTATTATGCGCAAACTTACGGGATTGAAAAAGAAGATCGTCTAGCCAAAGTATCTAAAGTTGCTTCTTTTATGTATGGCCATAATGATATTCAGATTATTGATGGCGATGCGCTGATACAACAGCCTGATATTCAAAATGAAAGCTTTGATGTATTGATTGCTAACCCACCTTTCGCTGTGGAAGGCTTTTTGTCCATGTTAGATGGGTCTGATCGTGAACAATTTATTTTAAGTCAAGATGCAAAAATCAATACGGATAGTATTCAGTGCTTCTTTTTAGAACGTGCCAAACATCTATTGAATAAAAATGGCGTGATGGGGGTGATTGTACCTGATACAGTCTTAACTAAAGATGGTTTAAGTCGTGGTACACGCGAAATTTTATTAAAGTATTTTGACTTTATTAGCATCGTAGAATTACGTCGAGGAACCTTTGGGCAAACGGGGCAGGAAACCGTCATTCTGTTCTTAAAACGTAAAACACCGTTGCCTGAGCCTGCGCAGCATTATCAATATCGTATAGAAAATTTCTTTAGTAATTGGGAATATGAGAAGCATCAGTCTGGCAGTCTCTATCAAGATCTACATTATATTGCTGATTATTGTGCATTGATTGACATTGACCTGGCACTCTATGAATCAGTATTACTGAATCAATATCATCCAGAATTGTTGAATCATCCGCTGTTCCAGCAATATCAGAAGGAAATGCCTGCGTCAAAAGCCAAGTCTGAGGCAGATGAGCAAGCTGCATTCATGAAATATGTGCGCAGTAAAGAGCAGGAGCGTGTGTATTACTTTATTTTGTCACAACAACAATCAGCAGATGGCATGGCACAGCCTGTCTTGGTGGTAAAAGGCCCAGATGAGCATAAAGATTATAAGAAATTTTTAGGTTATGAATGGGTGGGGCGTCGTGGTACAGAAGGGATTAAATATAGCGGAGGTGATTCGGTTAATAATATTCAAACGCCATTATTTGATCCTTTAGACCGTGATAATCAGCAAAAAATCAGTTATTTCATTCGTCAAAGTTTTGAAGGGAAACAACTCGATATTCCCGAAGAATTACAAAATTATTTATCATATCGTAATTTACACGACATGTTAGATTTTAATAGTAAAGACTTTATTCGTACTAAGAGCTTGAATATGAATCAGCAGGAAGTGATTCAGTTAAGTTCATCGCATCCAATGCGCTTGGTGGGCGATGTATTGTTGAAAAACAAAGAAGCTCCATCAAAAGTTAAACAAATTCCTGCGAATCAAATTTTGGCTGAAGGTTTGTATCCAGTTGTGACTCAAGAAAAGGATAAATTAACATCGGGATATACCAATGATGAAAGTACGCTCATTCATCAGCCAGCTGTGATTTTTGGTGATCATACGTGCAGTTTTAAATATATTGACTTTGATTTTGCACGTGGCGCTGATGGTACGCAGTTATTACAGGTCGATCCAGAAGAACTTAATTTAAAATATTTCTATTTCATTTTACATGTGGTGGATATTGATAATCGTCGTAAATATGAACGTCATTTTAAATATTTAAAAGCTAAATTTATTCCAATTCCTACGCTTGATTTACAGCAAAAAGCTGTTGAACTCTGTGAAAATGTGCAGGCAAAATATGAAGTATCGCGTATGGAAATGAGTGAGTATATTGATAAGTTACGCACAGTTTTCGTTGAACTAGGTATTATTAATGTTTAATTATTTAATTGACTTAAAACTTTAAATATAAAAAATCCCCTCAAGTGAGGGGATTTTTTATTCTCTAAACTAGAGGATTCTTACACGATAGAATCATCCAAATTCGGTGCTAACCAACGTTTCGCCTCATCCAAGGTCCAACCTTTACGCTTCGCATAATCTTCCAACTGATCGCCAGAGATTTTACCCACGTTAAAGTATTCAGTTTTAGGGTTTGCATAGTAGAAACCGCTCACTGATGAAGGTGGCCACATTGCAAAGCTACTGGTTAAGTAAGTTCCGATCTTATCAGTCGTACCTAACCAATCAAACAACGGCACTTTTTCAGAATGTTCAGGACAAGCAGGGTAGCCCGGTGCAGGACGAATACCCACATACTTCTCTTTGATCAATTCATCATTCGAAAGCTGTTCATCGGCTTGGTAGCCCCAGAACTCTTTACGAATACGTTGGTGTAAGTGTTCAGCAAATGCTTCTGCAAAACGGTCACCCAAGGCTTGAACCATAATCGCGTTATAGTCATCACCTTTGGCTTTGTATTCTTGCGAAAGTTCTTCCGCACCAAAGATCGATACAGTGAAACCACCCAAATAATCTTGCGCCACGTCTTTCGGCGCTACAAAGTCAGCCAGTGAGAAATTCGCTTTGCCTGTCACTTTGTCAGACTGCTGACGAATATGCTCAAAGGTATGCGTCACATTGCCATTTTCATCAGTTACCGCAACAGTGTCTGCTGCAACACGGTTGGCAGGGTAAAGACTGAAAGTAGCGCGCGCATCGAAACGTTTATTTTCGATGATGTCTTTGAGCATCGCTTGTGCTTGTTCAAACAAATCACGTGCAGCTTCACCCACAACTTCATCTTCAAGGATTTTCGGGTATTTACCCGCCAAACTCCAAGAAATAAAGAATGGTGTCCAGTCGAAGTATTCCACCAAAGTTTCTAAAGGATAGTTGGTGAATGTTTCAGAACCAATAAAGTTTGGTTTTACAGGTGCATGCTTGTCAAAGTCAATTTTGAAACCATTTTCAACGGATTCAGCATAAGACAGTTTTGCAGCTTTCGGTTGCTTATTCGCTAGACGTGTACGGATTTTTTCATAATCCGCTGCATAATCCGCTGCCAATTGCGGCTTCATATCAGCAGATAAAAGTTGCGTTGCAACACCGACTGCACGAGAGGCATCAGCAGTGTAGTACACGCCATCATTGTGATATTGCGGCGCAATTTTCACGGCAGTATGCGCTTTCGATGTTGTTGCACCACCAATCATGAGTGGAATGTTAAAGCCTTTACGTTGCATTTCTTTCGCAACAAAGACCATTTCATCGAGTGATGGTGTAATCAAACCTGACAAACCGATGATATCAACTTTCTCATCAATCGCAGTTTGTAGAATTTTCTCACACGGTACCATCACGCCAAGGTCAACGATGTCATAACCGTTACAGCCAAGTACCACACCCACGATGTTTTTACCGATGTCGTGTACGTCGCCTTTAACAGTAGCAAGCAAGATTTTACCTTTGGCTTCGCCTTGGGTTTTTTCTGCTTCAATAAATGGGTTCAACCAAGCCACGGCTTGTTTCATCACACGTGCAGATTTCACCACTTGTGGTAAGAACATTTTGCCGGCACCGAACAGGTCACCCACCACGTTCATCCCTGCCATGAGTGGACCTTCGATCACATCAAGTGGACGAGCTGATTTTAAACGTGCTTCTTCAGTATCTTCATCGATATAAGTCGTAATACCTTTAACTAACGCGTATTCAAGACGTTTTTCAACAGGTTCATTGCGCCATTCAAGGTTTTCTTCAGCCTTTTGCGCACCCGCTTGACCACGATATTTTTCCGCAACAGCGAGTAATTTTTCAGTCGCTTCTTGACCGCTTGCGCCTTGGTTACGGTTCAGTACCACATCTTCAACAGCTTCTTTTAGCTCAGCATCGATATCATCATAAATTGCAAGCTGACCTGCGTTTACGATACCCATGGTTAAGCCTTGTTGAATGCCGTGATACAAGAACACCGCATGGATCGCTTCACGAACAGGCTCATTACCACGGAATGAGAACGATACGTTTGAGATCCCGCCTGACACCATCGCATTTGGCAGGTTTTGTTTAATCCAACCGGTTGCTTCAATGAAGTCCACACCGTAGTTATTGTGTTCTTCAATACCTGTTGCGACCGCAAACACGTTCGGGTCAAAAATAATATCTTCAGATGGGAAACCCACTTCGTTGACTAAGACATCGTAAGAGCGCTTACAGATTTCCTTTTTACGTTCAGCTGTATCCGCTTGACCATTTTCATCAAACGCCATGACAATGACTGCCGCACCGTACTGACGGCAGAGGCGAGCACGTTCGACAAACTCGTCATAACCTTCTTTTAAGGAAATTGAGTTTACAACCGCTTTACCTTGTACGCATTTTAAACCTGCTTCGATGATTTCCCATTTCGAAGAATCGAGCATGATTGGCACACGTGAAATATCAGGCTCAGACGCGATCAGATTCAGGAAATGCACCATCGCTTCTTGCGAATCCAGCATCCCTTCATCCATGTTGATGTCGATGATTTGCGCACCGGCTTCAACTTGTTGACGTGCCACATCTAAAGCTTCGGTGAAGTTACCTTCTTTAATTAAACGAAGGAATTTTTTAGAACCTGTCACGTTGGTACGTTCACCGACGTTGACGAATAATGAATCTTTGGTGATGTTGAATGGCTCTAAACCACTCAAACGACATGCAGGTTCAATTTCAGGGATTTGACGCGGTGCAATACCTTCAACCGCTTGCGCAATCGCACGAATATGATCCGGCGTCGTACCACAACAACCACCCGTAATGTTAATTAAGCCACTTTCAGCAAATTCTTTAATAAATGCTGCAGTTTCTTCAGGAGTTTCATCATAACCACCGAAGGCATTTGGTAAGCCTGCGTTTGGATGCGCTGAAACAAAAGTATCCGCAACGTCAGACACGGTTTTGACGTGTGGACGCATCGCATCTGCACCCAGTGCACAGTTAAAGCCAATCGATAAAGGCTCTGCATGGCGCATTGAGTTCCAGAACGCTTCTGCGGTTTGACCTGTGAGTGTACGCCCAGATGCATCGGTAATGGTGCCCGAAATCATAATTGGCAGTTCGTAACCAATTTCTTTAAACACTTCTTTCACTGCAAAGATCGCAGCTTTGGCATTTAGGGTATCGAAGACCGTTTCAATCAAGATGATGTCTGCACCACCTTCAATCAATGCCTTAGTCGCTTCAATGTAGTTAACTTTTAACTCATCAAAGGTGATGTTACGGAATGCCGGATCATTTACATTTGGTGAAATTGAAGTGGTACGTGACGTTGGTCCTAATACGCCTGCGACAAAACGTGGCTTTTCAGGTGTTGAGTATTTTTTACATGCTTCTTTGGCAATTCGAGCTGCTTCACGGTTAATCTCAGGAACCAAATCTTCCATATGGTAGTCAGACATTGAAACACGCGTTCCATTGAACGAGTTGGTTTCAATAATATCTGCACCAGCTTCAAGATAAGCTTCATGAATGCCTTGAATAATCTGTGGCTGAGTTAGAACCAATAAGTCGTTATTACCCTTAAGGTCGTAGGCCCAATCCTCAAAACGTTCACCACGGTAATCAGCTTCTTCCAATTTGTGGCGTTGGATCATGGTACCCATTGCACCATCAATAATCAGGATACGTTTGGCAAGAAGCGCTTTTAAGGTGGCGAGGGTAGACATCAAATGACTCTCACAAAAATCTGCACAAATAATGGTGCAATATTTTAGCAGAGTTACGTCCACTTTTCTGATAAATAAAAATTTATGAACCTATTCCCAAAAAATTAAGGATGAATTTCATCCATCAACTACGATGATCAACCTATCAAAACTGAAACTGTCTATATTTCATCATGTTGTCATAATCTAATGTAATAATAACTGCCGTTGTAACAAATGTGACAGTGATGTCATCTTTATTTCATCTATTTAATTACCGATTGAAATAAAGATTAAAGACGAGGTTTTTGTATTAACTATCTGATTATTATTGTTAAATTTTGAATATTATTAGTTTTTAAAGTTTAATTTTCTTAAATAAGTGTCATTTGGATGACTTATATGACAGCTCTTTGTCATATAATTGTAATAATTAAATTGAACAATAGAGGGGATATTTATCCTCTTTCTCTGCTTGCATGAATTCTAATCAAACTCCAGTTTCAGATTCAGCACAATCGTCAACGCCTATGCAGTCGACGAATGTTCACGTGCCAACGCCGAAATTCTTTATGCCAGTGTTCCTTACACTGATTGTTTCAACCTTGATTTACATTGGTTTTCAGTTGGCTGCTGATTTATCTCATGTGCCTGCTTTAAATCTTTATGCTGTGATCATGTTGGCCACGGCATTGTTTATCGCATTGGGTTTCGAGTTCGTTAACGGTTTCCATGACACGGCCAATGCTGTGGCAACGGTCATTTATACCAACGCTTTATCTGCACCTGTCGCTGTAATGTGGGCAGGCTTCTGTAACTTCCTTGGCGTAATGGTCGCAAGTGGTGCAGTTGCCTACGGTATTATCGCGCTATTGCCTGTTGAATTGATTATGAACGTCGGTTCAGGTGCTGGTTTTGCCATGGTCTTTGCCATGTTGATTGCCGCAATCGTATGGAACTTAGGAACATGGTTCCTCGGTATCCCTGCTTCTAGCTCTCATACACTGATCGGTTCGATTTTAGGTGTGGGCATCATGAACTACATCTTAAACGCAGGTAATGGTGCGTCAGGTGTAGACATGGAACAGGTGATGAAAGTGGGTAAAGCACTTTTATTCTCACCATTAATCGGTTTTGCATTTGCGGCTGTATTGTTCTTATTGGTTAAAAAAATCTTTAAGAAACAAGTGGAATTATTCCAACCACCAGAAGGGAATAAACCGCCGCCGCCACTTATTCGTGCCATTTTGATTTTCACGTGTACCGGTGTAAGTTTTGCACACGGCTCAAATGATGGTCAAAAAGGTATGGGTCTGATTATGTTGATTCTGATCGGGATCGTGCCATTGGCATACTCTTTAAACAAGAGTCTAGATCAACAACATATCCAAACGTTTGGTCAGTTATCTGCTGAAACTGCTGATTTGATTTATCCAAATCACCAAGATATTCCAGATGAAAAAGCACGTCAAATTATCACGTCATATATCCAAACCAAAGAAATCACACCTGAAGTTGTGCCAGCTTTGGCAAGCTTGACGGATCATTTAGGTGAAAAAGTAGGAAGCTACACATCCATTAAAGATGTTCCTGAAGATCAAGTGGCTGAATTCCGTAATGATATGTACCTCAGCACGACTGCATTCAAGCGTTTAGATAAAGCAGAAGCTTTACCTGCCATGACTGAAGCGCAAGAAAAAACAGTGGACAACTACCGTGATAACTTAGATTCATTCCTTCAATACATTCCAACATGGGTGAAAGTTGCGACTGCATTGGCATTAGGTCTAGGGACGATGGTAGGCTGGAAACGTATTGTTGTTACCGTTGGTGAGCGTATTGGTAAACAACACATGACTTATGGTCAGGGGATGTCTGCAGAGCTAGTTGCAATGTCAACGATTGCTGCTGCTGATGGCTTTGGTATGCCAGTGTCAACAACACACGTTTTAAACTCTGCTGTAGCAGGTACGATGGTTGCGAATAAGTCGGGCTTAAACTTCCAAATGGTTCGCACAATCTTATCAGCGTGGATTTTCACACTGCCAGCAACAATCTGTTTGTCAGGTGGTTTATTCTGGTTGTTCCTTCAGTTCACCTGATTGAAATCAATACTTAAAGACTAAAAAAGCGCTGAACAATCAGCGCTTTTTTTATGATCAATTGTTTATGACGCTTATTTTTGGAATTTAGACCAAAGTTTTTTCAAGGGGAGTTTTTCCTCAGCAAAACCATATAATGCGGCAAATGGTAGGGCGGTGCGTGCGAGATATGCTACACGCCATAATCCACCATGATTAGCACCATGCATGATTAAGTCTAATGGATGATTGAGGGCGATGTCAGGATTGGCAACCGACTGTGGGTTTCTCAAATCATGAATCCACAACGCAGCCATAATCGCATTGGTCGTCGCGGGTTCAAATGCTTCAACATCAAACAAATTGGCACCATTGAAAGCAGCTTTTAATAATGGGTTTTTGGTTACCGAATGTGTAGTGGTCGATGGAGCAATATTAATGCTGACACGTTGACCTTGTGACCGTGCTAACGTAGCGCGCCATTGTTGAATCCTTTTTGCCAACGCATAATTTGGACCTTGTTCAACCACAAGACAGTCGCAGATCCCATACTGTTTATCATGACATTGGAATAAGCGTTCTTCATTTTGTTTGAAAAAATAATCACGAGAGACAGTCGAAATACTCTTGGACAGAATATTTTCAAGTTTAGAGCGTGATTTAAACTTATCTAATCCACCTTGAATAACTTCCTGTGGTACAGCGTAGACGTCAGTGGGCGTACACATATACATTAAACTGGTATTGGATTTTTGTTGGCTGACATGTTGCATAATGGCGTCCATCGCCATAGAAACACGAACGTGCTTTTCGCCATCTAAATACGCAATCGCGGCAAGATCTAAGTCTTGATCAAACTGGGTGAGCCAATGTGCAATCTCAGGGGTATCTGTTAATAAGTTAACGCCTAAACGCTCTGCAGCTTCACGTATAGATGCAGATGAATCTATTGATTCGACACTTGGAGCGTATAAGGTCGCATTGCCTTGCAGAACAGTATTCAAAATCTTTGTCCATACTCGCTCATGATTTAAATCAAGCGCCACGATATTGGCTTTCCATTTCGCCAGCCAAGGTAAAGGTCCTGCTTCAGAAGCTGCACCAAACAGCACCATTGTTCGATCCGAAAGGTCAAACCACTCTGGATGCTGCACACACGCTTGTAGTGCCTGAGCATGTGATGCTTCTATAATACCTCGGTCTAACCAAAGTTGAATTTGGTCGAGTAGGGCTTGACCTTCTAAATTTTTACCCTGATAAGGTACAAACCATTGTGGCTCAGCAGTAGAATTTCCTTGAAGTGTGTAGGTATTTAAATCTTTTGATTTAAGATTCATCACTTCATTCAATGCGTGTGTATGTTGATCACGTTGAAAACTAAACTCTTCATAAGCTTGTTGAAGTCCATCTTGAGCGATGCGCAGCGCAGCTTCAGGTGATGAGAGCCCACATTCTACCAACCGTTTAAAATGAATCGGATAGGATTTGCGCCAATTCTTTTCATTGATAACTGCATCAGCGTATTCTGGCTGAATCTGTTGTAATGCCGCACTGACGATGCGTTGGCCTGATTTTGAACTGCTGGGTTTAGAGGACGTGTTAGAGGAAAATTGTAAACCATCAGGTTGATTAGACATGCAAAAAATCTCAAAAAAAAATGAATAAATTCGCGGATGCCTACATTATCCTGACAAAATTAATGATCTAGGTGGCATTAATTACCAGATATTGATTGAATTATTACGAGATATTTCTAAAAAAAGGAAGCCGAAGACTTCCTTTATAAATAAAATCAATTATTTAGTATTTTTTATACCATTGATCAATTCTTCTAACATAAATGCAGTGTTATCTAAGCCAGCGCCCGTTAAATACCAGGCATCGGCATCAACAAAGATGACACGATTCTCTTTGACTGCCTGACTATTCTTGAGTAATGGATGTGATTGAATATGTTGTTTCGCAGCATAGTTTTGCGTGTTTACAGCACCACGGTCTAACACAATGATGAAATCAGGATTTTGTTTTATTGCTTGTGCTAGACGCTCTAAATTGCGTTGCGCGGTAGCAAGAGCTTCTGGTGAGTTTGGAGCAGGTCGAGCACTTGAGGCTTGAGGTGCTGCAGGCGGCACCACTGACTTTAAGCCAGAAATATCATAGGTAAATCCAAATCTTTCATTCTTTGCATGCGGTATAAAATTATTACCGATGGCAAAAAGCATCAGGCCGGATTTGCCTTTAGTGAGTTGTTTAAGTTGTGCTTGAAGGGCATAGACATGATCTAATTTAGATTGTGCGAGTTGTTCCTTATTAAACATTTTTGCTAAAAAAAGTGTGCGATTTTTCAGGTCTTGATTGAAGTTTTGAGTATCAGGCCAGAGGTTGATTGCAGGTGCAATTTTTTTGACCTCATTTAATTTTGCAGCAGAACGCCCGCCGACAATGATGAGATCTGGCTTTTGTTCTTTTAATAAGGTTTGGTTGGGTTCAAATAAAGATCCAGCTTTTACATATTGTTTGTCATTAAATTTTTTCAAAGCACCAACAAAAGTAGTTTCGGGTACGATTGATGCTTGAATACCTAAAGTATTCAGTGTATCCAACGCGGATAGTTCGTAAACAGCCAGCTTCTGTGGCGTATTTTGAAGTTGAATAGTTTGATCTTGATAAGTGAATTGAACAGGTTGAGCATATGAAACAAAGGCGCTGAATGAAAGAATGAGTGCCAATGGAAGTTTAATGTAAGTCATATCAATACCTCGAGGTTTGATAAAAGCTTAACACGAATATATAAATGATAATCATTATCATTGTTGAATTTGTGTTTTTATCTTCTTACTAGTATCTACTTTGAATTGAAGGGTATTTATGCGGAGTGTTTTAAGCCCCCGCAATGATCAAAGAATTAGAGCGGTAGTTGAAGCAACTTGCTGAAGAAATGTGGAATAATTTGAGGTTCAATCAATATCGTAACCACGACACCGTAGGCTGCGCCCCATAAATGTGCACTGTGGTTGATGTTACTGTTTCCACGTTTACCTGACCAAATACTATAAGCAACATAAAGCACGGCAAAAATAATGGCTGGAACTGGAATAAAGAAGACAAATATCAGTTTCCATGGTTGAAATAAAATATAAGCAAACAAGACTGCTGATACTGCTCCAGAGGCACCTAGACTTGCCCAGCGGTGATCATTTTTATGTTTTAAATAGCTTGGAATAATTGCCGCGATTAAACCGCCTAAATAGAACAGAACAAATCCGAGTTCATATAAGTATTGTCGATAAAAACTCTCAATTACACTTCCAAAGAAAAAGAGTGTGATCATATTGAACAGTAGATGTGTTCCATCTGCATGTATAAAACCATGCGTGATAAATCGATCGTATTGACCTTTCTGCATGGCTGGAGGCCAAAAAATCAAACGATTCATAATATTTTGATTGGAAAATGCAACCAGTGAAATGGCAACCGTAATTAAAACGATGGTGACAGTATGATTAAAAGGTAAATCAAGCATATGGATAAGATTGAATAAATTGCTTTAATTCTATTCATCATGCCATTTTTTTAAATTTAATTGTTATTAATATAATAATTCTGACAAATTTAGTTGAATTTTAAATATTATCCCCGATCTTCAGTTAAAATAGAGTCTTCAGCTTGAGGAAAAATTGTTATGTCGACTGAGAACACCAGCACTGCAGTTGCTGAAGAAATTCCAAATTTATTAATTACACCAACTGCGCAAGAGTATTTGTTTGAACTTTTAGAGAAGCAAAATACTCCTGGTATCGCGGTACGTGTTTTCGTAGAACATCCGGGTACACCACGTGCTGAATGCTGCATGGCGTATAGTGCACCAGATGAAGTCGTTCCAACCGACTATAAACAAGAATATCCAAAATTTGCTGCATATATTGATACACCATCAATCCCATACTTATTGGATGCAGTGATTGATTACAACAAAGATCGCTTTGGTGGTCAGTTGACTTTCCGTGCACCTAACTCGAAAGTGCCACGTGTAGGTCCAGATGCATCGATTGAAGAACGTATAACCTATGTATTACAGTCAGAAATTAACCCTGGTTTAGCAGGGCATGGTGGAAGCTGTGAATTGGTTGAAGTGGTTGAAGATGCTGAGCATGGTTTAACAGCGGTCTTGAAATTTGGTGGTGGCTGTCAAGGGTGTTCAGCAATTGATGTGACACTTAAACAAGGTGTTGAAGTTACGCTAAAACAGCATATCCCAGAGTTACAACGTGTTGTGGACCAGACAGACCACAGCCAATCAGAAGGCGCTTATATGAAATAAGTTGCCTTTAAATTTACAAAAGTTGATTTGAAAAGCTCCCATTAAAAGGGGGCTTTTTTTTATGAAAACTGAACAAAATGAGTAATATCAATAAAATTGAAATGTAAAAAACAAAACTATAAATGAGAATAGTTATCATAATCTATTGCAAAGTGATTATCATTTGTTACAATGCGACACAATTCGAACAAGATCTCTCCACACATTCTTTGGTAATTACACAATGCAAAAGACATTTTTAAAATCTAAGTTAGCGTTTGCTGTCTTAACCACCATGTCGGTTTCAAGTTTTGCACAAGAGCAAATTGGTCAAGATACTAATGCAAAACAAGATACAACTAAGTTAAAAACAATTGTCGTAACTTCAGCGAGTGGTTATGAGCAAAATATAGCGGATGCTGCTGCTACTATTTCAGTGATTACTGCCGAAGAATTAGAAAAAAAATCTTATAGTGATGTAACTGATGCATTGAAAAATGTTCCAGGTGTATTTGTACAAGGCGGTGGAACGAACCAGACGATCTCCATTCGGGGTATGGGATCAGCTTATACCCTATTTTTAGTAGATGGACGTCCAATGAATGATGGTAGTCTTTTAACAACAAATGGGGGGGTTCAAGGAGCATCAGTAAACTTCTTACCGCCAATAGAATCGATTGAACGTATTGAAGTGATTCGAGGCCCGTCATCCTCTCTATATGGTTCTGATGCAATGGGTGGTGTAATTAACATCATTACTAAAAAGCATCAAGATCGTTTGACTGCAAGTATTCGAACAGAATATATCAAAGCTGGTAAATCGAATGACGTTAACAACGACGCAACCAATACCAGCTTGTATGTAAATGCACCATTAATTGATAAGCTTCTTTCGGTTCAAGTTACAGCTGGTCTTCAAACGATTGAAGAAAGTTCATTACAAAAAAATACAGCCGAAACAGGTGAGAGTGAACCAGATTTTCAAAAAACAAATCTAGGTACAAAGTTTGTTTTTACACCAGATGAAAAAAACACACTCACTGCTGAATATGTAAGAACTCAACAAGAGCGTACACACAACCCAGGTAAAAGTTATACCCAGTATGTTTCAGTAACGGGTCCTAAAGTTGATATTGATGGTAAAGATTTCGTTCTATCTAATGGAAATTATTATCCAGCATATAATACGAATAATCGTAATGATGATGGTGAGCTAATCTATCGTTCAGATGTCGTACCGAATACAGGGACTTACTCAGAATTAGAAAAAAATAATTTTAGCCTTACTCATGATGGTGAGTACGACAATCTAAAACTCACTTCTTACTTGCAATATGATAAAGATAAAAATAATGCAATTACAGGGCGTACTGTGGGTAAAGTTCAAAATCCAGGGGGGATTTTATTTGAGACTATCACAGCCAATACCCAAGGAACGTACTTTTTCGAAGATCATAGTCTGACCATTGGCGGGCGATATTTAAAAGAAAATCTTGAGGATGGTACAAGTAACCAAAATGCAGCGATGGCTGGTAAAGTCACTAAAATGGATCGATATCAATGGTCTATTTTTGCAGAAGATACTTGGAATGTCAGTGATAAGTTAGCACTAACCTTAAGTGGTCGTTTCGATGAAAATGAGTTTTTTGGTGATAATTTCAGTCCAAAGGCATATGCAGTTTATAAAGCTACAGACAACGTGACTTTAAAAGGAGGTGTAATTTCAGGCTATAAAGCGCCGAGCTTACGTAATTCTTCTCCAGATTACATGCTGAACTCAATGGGCGGGGCAATTATGCCAAACCCAAATTTAAAGCCAGAAACCAGTTTAACGTATGAAACAGGTTTTGCATTCACTCATCCTGAATTGGGTTTATCTGCAAGTCTTATGGTCTATCAAACTGACTTTAACGATAAAATTACTCGATCTGGTCGTTTAGATGGTAGTCGACTTCCCCCAAAAAATGACGGTGAGCCGCCTTACACTCAATCTGAAATTAATGATTTCGTTAATAGCAGTGCTTTCTATCAGTCCAACCCTAATCTGCCATATAACGCAAATGGTTATACACTCAACTATAACATTGATAAGGCCGAAATTAGAGGGCTTGAACTGACCACAGATTACAACATTACAGATTACTTAAAATATAGACACTCTTATACATTCACAGATAGTGAGCAAAAATCTGGACAGTATGAAGGTAAACCATTGAATAATTTGCCTAAACATATGTTTAATGCAGGCTTAGATTGGGACTTTAATGATCAATTGTATTTATGGACTCAATTGAATTATCGTGGCAAAACAGTGGGTGATACCGATGGAGATAAAACACCAGCTTATACATTTGTAGATGTTGGAGCTGTGTATAAGTATAGTGACCAATTCCAGCTATCTACTGGTGTATATAATGTTGCAAACAAAAATGTACTGAAAGATGGAAATGATTGGGTGCTTGATGGTCGACGTTACAGCTTTGCCTTGAATTATAAGTTTTAATGTCTTGTGCTTGGAGTGAGAGCGAGAATCTCACTCCAAGCTTTGAATAGTCGAGTTTAGAAGGAAAATAATGAAGCGCGTCGATGGCTATGTGGTTGACACTATCTATCCTATGTTTTTTTATCCAGAGATGCAGCCAATTTGGTTGAGTACAATCAGCCAATTTCAAGGTTATATAGCGCCAGATATATCTCAAAATTTTCGATATTTAGAGTTAGGTTGTGGTTGTGGTCTTAACTTGATTGTGGCAGCAATTGCAAATCCGTACGCTGAGTTTGTCGGAGTGGATTTTAATGACAAACACATACAACGAGCTACAGAGCTTGCTCAATTCTTACAGTTAAGCAATATAAGATTCTTAAATATAGACTTTGAAGAATTTAACAAAAATAATAATGAAGTGTTTGATTTCATTGTCTGTCATGGAGTGTATTCTTGGGTTTCTGAACACAATCAATATTTTATTAGGCAGATTCTAGATAAATCTTTAAAGGACCAAGGACTATTCTATTTACACTATATGTGCTTTCCTGGATCCGCTACTTTACAGCCTATTCAAAAAATCTTTAACTTGGTTGATAAAAATACGTCTCAGCAATCTGCTCAAAGTATTGAATTGTCTACAGCACTAGTGAGTGAATTAAATCGGAGAGGCGCTTTTATTGGATATGACAAAATACAAGGAATTGTGAATACATTAAAAAATGATACCAATTATCTCGCTCACGAACTTTTAACTGATTATTGGCAACCCCTTTATAGTGTAGATGTACATGAGATTTTAAAGATCGAAGCTGATCTATCATATATTGGGAGTGCAGTTCCAACTGAAAACTTAGATTCGCTTAGCATTCCAATCGACTTGCAACAGTTGATATCAGATGTGAATATTTCGAATACAAAAGAGTATCTAAAAGATATTGCTCGGGATTCAAAGCAACGTATGGATTTGTTTCAAAAAAAATCAGTGAATTACCGTTTTGAAGACCATTTAGGAATTTTACATAAGATTAGATTAGATCTTATTCTTAACAATCAGCGATTGGATAATATTAATTTAAAAACATCAATTGGCCCAATTCAAGCTCCGAAGGAGGTGATCAGTGCCATTATTGAAAGTTTAAGAACTGGTTCTAAAACTTTTCAACAGTTACATCACCTTCCTTGTTTTCAGCAAAATTTAAAACTACTTGTTGAGAGTATATTTTTATTGATGAATTGCCATTATATCTATCCTATAAGCGAGCATAGAGAATCAAAGGACCTACGTAAAATAGAACGTCTCAATTCATGGCTGAGTGAGCATCAAATTGAGATTCAAATACCGACGACATATTTCTAATAAACCGCTCTAAGGAGCGGTTTTCTAATTAAGATGTGAGAATACTTAGTGCTGGTTCAGAATAGTAGAATTTTTCAAGATATACACGTGCACGTTGTTTAAGGTGTTCACTAGAAATCATATGCTTAATTACGGGGCAGAGCAGAGCACTTAATTCATTTTGAACAAGGCTTTCGTTGATATTGATATCTTGCAAGATCAGATCGAAAGAGCGGTCTTGATTATGACAATACCACGTGTAAATACCATCGTGTACTTGTTGCTTTAGATATTCAGTTTGACGGAGGTGATCCCAAATATCATGTCCCATTGCCACAGTATTTGGTAGATCATTGATCTCAAAATAGTTTTTAACAGCAGAGAGTGGGACTTGCTTTATTTTGTGCCAAAGATTGGCTTGGAAATGATATAGCTTATTGTCATCAAAGTGTTGGTTAATGACTTGTTCGCTAATTTGACTGATCTTGATAATATTTTTTTGAAGATAATGTTTGACCGTATCATCAAGATTGGAATCGGTGACACTTTCAAGAACTGATTTCCCCATTTTCATAAAGCGGCCGACACCGGGTACTTTTTTATTCATCACTGAATTATCAATATAATCCTGAATAGAATGATGGATTAACTCGGTGAGCATACTCGAAAATGCGGGATTGTTCACGATACGTTTAATCAGGGCTTGGCGGTGAGCACTTTTAGATGAAATATAAAGTGCAATTCGATCAATGGTGTGAACCGAGATAATATCTTCGATTTGAGTCGTTTCATTAAGCGGATGAACCAACGCAAATCGAATATGCTCCGCAATCTGTTGAACGAGAGAATCAGTTGTAGGTGTATTTAGAATTTGTTTTTGAAGCAGTGCACTAATCGCCTCGAAAGACCAAATTTGCTTTAAAGGTTGTTTTCGAAACCATTGATAAAAATATAAAAATTCATTTTCAATGGTGTCATCTTGAGAAAATTCATGATCAAGAAATGCCAAATGTGCCTCAATCAACTGTTCGATTTTAGGATTTTTTTCCATGAAAATTCTCAATATCCTTAATTTGACGATGACGTTTTAACGGTATTCATCTTATTTAAAAAACTTAAGTAATGTTGCACCACAAGATCAGGTGTTTCTACGATAGGTGTATGACCAATTTGATCTAATAGAATAGGGGGATGTGCTTTTTTTAAGGCGGTCCCTAATTCATGTGCAACTTCAACATTTACTATCTGATCTTGTTTTCCCCACAAAATCAATGTTTCAACCTCAATATTTTTTAACAATTGAGCAAATGATTCAACGGTGTACTGTTGATTGAGTTTAACAAGCTGATGAATCAACTCAGATGTATCCGCCGCGCGTTGAATAAGTGCTTGCTCTTGTTGTTTCTTGATTAAACTGGGTACGAAGGGAGCTTTATGCATAACTCTCCTAGAAACATAATTCAAGTCTCCAGGTTGTGAGATTAAAAGCTGCTTTAAATAAATTGGGTTATTGAGGAAGAATGTTTTGTTACTTCTGAATAATCCACCGGCACTGATCAGAAATAAACTTTTCATTTCTTGAGGATATTTAGCAGCATACATCAGTCCGATTGATCCACCGACAGAGTGACCCGCTAGATTAAGCTGGTTTTCAATGCGTAATGCTTCTGCAAAACGACGTAACTGTTCAGTCAGATGAGGAAGTGATAAGTCAAATCCCTTCGGTGTTAGCGTTTGTCCACTTCCAGGCAAGTCAACGATAATGACGCGATATTGCTGTGTGAGATTCCGAGCGACATGATTCCAACTGTCTCGATTCATGCCTATACCATGAATGAGCAATAAGGCAGGTCGATCAGCAGGACCACCTTCGCTATAAGACCACACAACATCTCCGACGCGAATCGTTTTATTGGATAGTCCTGCCCAAGCACGTTCTTCATTTAAAACTTTTTGATAGTCGATAAATTCAACAGTATCTGCTCGGGTAGATGAGATACCGAGGCTGAGCATTAACGCGAGTAAAATGGAAAATAAATGTTGATGCTTTAATATGGGTAAAGGAAGATGAACAAACATGCAGGTGAAATCCCTTAAAACAGGGCGACATTATAATCAAGTGACTTTTATAAAGTAGTAGTTAAAAGTAAAAAAATAAATCCTATTTTTGTGATAATTGGTTCTCGATTTAAATAAGTTTTACTTCATAAACATAAATTTAAGCGCTGAATCAGCTGCTAAAGTGTTTAGTAAGGAATGATCATAATCATCAGATTTGAAGAAATTGAAGATATTTTTAGCAATTAACAAAAATTGTAACAGAGTTTAAATTTTGTCAGTGACAATCAAAAAGCACAGTATTAAAATTACCTCAAACCTTGATAAACCATGGATACAAGATGCTAACTGCACAAGAAGCTTTAGAACGTTTAAAAATTGGTAATCAACGTTTTGTTGAAGGTCAAACCAAGCATCAGCGATTATTGACGCATCAAGAGCGTGCTCAGATGGCTGAAACTCAAGAGCCATTTGCGATTGTATTAGGATGTTCTGATTCACGTGTTCCAGCTGAAATGGTTTTTGATCAGGGCTTAGGTGATTTATTTGTTATTCGTGTAGCAGGCAATATCGTAGCTCCATCTCAAGTTGGAAGTGTGGAGTTTGCAGCCGAAAGTTTTAATTGTCCTTTAGTGATTGTATTAGGTCATACACATTGCGGCGCAATCGACTCAACGATTGAAGCATTACGTAATCCTCAACAACCGCCATCTGTTAATTTGATGTCTATTGTCAATCGCGTACGTCCATCAGTCGAAATTTTAATGCAAACTGAGTTAAAAGATGATTTGAAAAAGCTTTCAGTACACGCGGTTCGCTCAAATGTTTTTGCTTCAGTTAACCAGTTGCGCCATGGTTCTGCGGTGTTGGAAAACTTGATTGCACAAGGTAAATTAAAAGTTGTAGGTGCAGAATACTCACTTGAAACAGGTGAAGTTACATTCTTTGACTTCTAATATCAGCATTTTAAAAAAGCCAGCTTAAGCTGGCTTTTTTATTGATTGGGATTTATGGATCTATATGTCTATAACTTTATAGAGCGCCTTTAATATAAGAATATGCATTATTTAAGAGTTTAGGTTGAGCTTGTTCATTAGGATGAATCAGATCTTTTTGCATGAGTTTATTATTTCCAGCAACACCTTCTAGAAAAAAAGGGAGCAACTTCACATTAAATTGCTGGCTCACAACTTTATAATTATTTTCAAAGGCTTTGCTATACGCTGAGCCATAGTTTGGAGGAATCTTCATGCCAAATATGAGTACTTTGGCATTAGATTTTTGGCTCAATTGAACTAATCGAGTTAGGTTTTGTTGAATCATTTTTGGAGGTTGACCTCGTAAACCGTCATTACCTCCCAATTCAATTACGACAATATCTGGTTTGTGTGTTTGTAGCAATTTGGGCAAACGTGCTAATGCACCACTGCTTGTTTCACCACTGACACTTGCATTGACCACTCGATGTTGTTTCGGATACTGTTGATCAAGACGTTTTTGCAAAAGATTGACCCAACCTTTCTCGGTGGGTACGCCGTAACCAGCACTTAAACTATCACCAAGAATAAGGATAGTTTTTGCAAAGCTATTGATCGGTAAAAGAAACAGACAACTGCAGATAAATAAAAAGGCAGTTTTTCTCAACGTAACAATATTTAAACTTTGACTGATTTGCATAAAGGCTTTCTATGGTTCGTAATGACTCAACTTCTTCAATCATGCCACAAGCGTTAATTTCTGCACAGCAATTGACACAAACGATACAGATCCAACAAAAAAAGTTGACGATTTTTGAGAAACTAAATCTACAAATTTATCCTGGCGAGCAAGTCGCAATCACAGGCAGATCGGGTTCTGGAAAATCTACACTCTTGGGAATTCTGGCGACATTAGATCAGCCAAGTTCAGGAACATTGTCGATTAATGGTATAGCAGTTGAGCAATTAAGCGAAGAGCAACGCGCTCAAATTAGACTTGAAAATATTGGTTTTGTATTTCAATCCTTTCAGCTTTTACCTTCTTTATCTGCGCTTGAAAATGTCATGTTACCGCTGAGAATTCAAAAGAATTTTGATTATGCCAAAGCAGAACAACAAGCCCTTTATTGGTTGAACAAAGTGGGTTTAGATCGTCAAAGTACTCAAACACCTAAAGTACTGTCTGGGGGAGAACAACAACGCGTAGCAATTGCACGCGCTTTAATTGCTGAGCCCAAAATTGTATTTGCGGATGAACCAACGGGAAATTTAGATGGGACGACAGCCCAGGAGATTGAACAGCTTTTATTTGATTTGAATCGGGAGCTGGGCACTACATTGGTTTTAGTCACCCATGATCAAAAGCTAGCACAAAAATGTGAGACGCATTATGAATTGATCGATGGTCAATTAGAAAAAGTGCAAGGCGCTTCAGCTTCTGGAGCGCGTGTATGAGTGCGCTATTCAAACCTTTGTTGAAGCAAAGTTTTGCTAGCACAGGGATTTATTTGCTCATTTTTGCATTGAGTCTCGCGATTAGTGCGACAACCGCTTTAAAGTTCAGTAATGATCAGATTCAACAAGCTGTTTCATTGCAGGCTGCTAAGCTTCAAGCTGCTGATCTAGTGTTGAGTGATCAATATCCGCTCAATGAAAAATTTAAACAGAAGGCGAACCAACTCAATCTACAACAGTCCCAAGTGACGGTTTTTGGTTCAATGGCACATACTGATGAACAATTTGTCATGGTGAATGTCAAAGCGATTGAGTCCAATTTTCCGCTACGTGGTGAACTCATTATTCAACCTGATCAGACTGCTATTCGGTCAGAAGAGGTATGGCTGAGTCAACGTGCTTTAGATTTATTAAATGTCAAAATAGGGGAGAGGGTTCAAATCGCAGATGCGAGTTTTACAGTCACAGGAGTCATTGAAAAGGATTCTAACCAAGAACTCGGATTTTCAGCCTTTTCACCTACAGTGATCATTTCACAATCTGATGTTGCGGCAACCAATGCGATTCAGCCTGGAAGTCGTATCGAATATCGTCTGCTTATGTCTGGTGAGCCAAATAGACTTAATGAGTTTACGGCTTATTTTGATCAGCTCTATCCTAAAAAAATGATTGAACCAAATGCAGATGATCAGCAAGCAATGGAAACCCAAAGCTCAATTCGCTTGAGAACTGCGGATGAGGCGAATACCCGCTTGATGCGTCCAATTGAAAATCTAGATACTTTTTTACAGCTTGCAAACATTCTTACAATTTTACTGTGCGGTATTGCAATTGCGTTGACCAGTCAACGGTACGTTCAACAAAATCAAGATCATGTTGCTTTAATGAGATGTATGGGGGCTGCAAAGTTCCAAATTCTTAAGAACTATATTGCATTGCTTATGATTGCCGTCGCAATTGCGATGTTCATCGGTACTGGGTTAGGGATTGGTCTAGGCTATATTTTATTGCAGTTTATGTTGCAACTAATTCCGCATTTAGACATCCAATTTAGCTTGTTTGATTTGGTTTTGGGTCCTTTGCCGATTGCAATATTCACCAGTGTCATTGTGATGTTTGGATTTATTGTCCCAAGTTTGATGCAGCTCTTAAATACGCCTCCAATTCGTGTTATCCGTGAGGATGTTAAATCTACGCGTTCTCTCTTGACCTTATTGGGAGCGGGAGCTGTAAGTCTTATTTTATTTTGTATTTTGCTCACTCAAAATATACAGCTCTCATTGCTCGTTATCGGTACGATCCTCGCATTGTGTGCAAGTATGTTCAGCATAGTTTGGTTGCTATTAAAGATGATCAAATCTTTGAAAAATAGATGGTCAGCCTATGTACGTGTACCTAATCAAACAGCATTTCAAATTACTGCACTTGCATTAGGTCTGAGCCTGATTACAGTTCTTGTAGTATTAAGGACGGATCTATTAGATCGTTGGCAGCAACAGTTACCTGAAGGTACGCCAAATCAATTTATTTATGGTCTTCCTCCATTTGAAGTTGAGCAATTTAAAGCTCAGATCGAAAAAGAAGGTTGGCCAAGTACACCCTTGTATCCGAATATCCGCGGACGCCTAATTAAACATAATGGTCAGCCATTTTCGGAATCATTAAGAGCGCAAAATAACTCACTCAGACGAGAGTTGAATTTGACTCAAGCTCAAGGCTATCCAGAAGATAATGTCATTGTCAGTGGGCAGCCACAATTGCAGCAGGTGGGAGATGTTTCTGTTGAAGCAAATCTTGCTGAAGAGTTAGGGATAAAAGTGGGTGATCAACTCAGTTTTAGCTTGCCAGAAGGCGAACTTCAAGCCAATGTTGTAAATTTAAGAACAGTCGAGTGGGAAAGCTTCAGTCCAAATTTTTTCTTCATTTTTGCACCGAATACGATGGATGAAAATGCTGGAAGTTATTTAGGAAGTTTTTTTGTACCTCAAGATGAAAAATCCAAGTTGGTCAATCTGATTCAGCAGTTCTCAAATACTGTATTTATCGATGTTTCCTTAATTTTAGATGAAATTAAGAATTTAGTATCTGTTCTAGTTCAAATTATTACCATTCTTGCGCTTCTCGTCAGTGTTTCAGGTTTTTTGGTGTTGATTGCTTGCATTAATTTATTGCTGGATGAGCGAAAGCGAGAAGTCGCGATTTTAAGATCATTTGGCAGCTCAAAATCCAATTTGAAAAATATGCTGAGTTTAGAAATTGGATTTAGCGGCTTTATGGCTGGCTTAGTATCGTGTTTTTTTGCTGAGGTCATCAGTGCGATCGCCAGTTATAAAATGGATCTCGCTATACAACCGCATTGGGAAATCTGGGTGATTCTACCCATGAGCATGATGATTTTATGTGCGCTGATTGGTCGTTATCGTTTAAGCTACTTAACTGAGATTCCTCCATTAAAAAGCTTGCGCGAACTCAATCAATCATAAAATTTATGAGGTCTAAAAAATGCAATTGGAATTAATACGCCAATTGCATTTTCATTTGCTGCAACATTTCAGCCCAAATGGGTTGTATTCCGCTCACTAAGCCTAAGTTATATTGATACATGAGCCAACATAAGAAGATGCCTAGAGGAAGTACCACGATGGTAGTGGTGAAGCCTAGTCTAAATCGTTGACCGATGTACCAACATAAAGCCATGACTGCACCCATCAACATTCCACCAATATGCGCTGCATTATTTATTCCAGGGATCATGAATCCCATACCAATATTTAATGCCAAGATGATCAGCAGCGATTTACGATCAAAGAGAAATTGTTGTTGTGGTAAAGGGGGAAAAAGAGATAAGAGCGTTAAAGCACCACCTAAACCCATAACGGCACCTGATGCACCTGCGGATACACGTGGAAATAAATCATGGTTGACATGCTCCAATAACTCGTAACTATTCCGAATATCAATCAGTCCACTGATCAAGCTTCCCATAATGCCTGCTAATAGATACAAGCCTAAAAAATAAACGTGTCCAAGTGTTTTCTCAGCGACATTGCCAAAGATATACAATGCCCACATATTGAGCATTAAATGAATAAGACCAAAATGAAAAAATGTACTGCTGAAGATTCGGAGGGGTTCCTCTAAATAAGTCAGCGGTGCATAATCAGCACCCCAGCGCAAAGCATCTATTGTTGCTGGGTTTGATATATCCACCCCGCTAAAGATTTGCCAGATAAAAAGTACAACATTTAGTGTAATGATTAAAAACGTAATCTGACTTAAGGGTAGACGTGATTGGCTTTGAAATTGGGGTGGTTGCATTTCAGTCATGTCATTGTATTCTGTGATAATGATATGGATTAAGGTCAAGCATGTACTACGCTAACAAAAGGAGCAACACACTGACATGAAAGCATTTATTGTTCGAACTTTATTGGTCATTGTCAGTATCATCCTTGTAATTCAACTATGGATTTTTTCAAGTCTTGCATGGTGGAGAACCAATGCTGTTGATACAACGATGCTCATGCGTTGGACATACTGGACCGACAGTTCGAAGCCTATTCAGCATCAATGGCGTGATTATGAGAATATCAGTGATCATCTGAAACGTGCGATTATTGCAGCTGAAGATGCTAAATTTATGCAACATCATGGCTTTGATTTTGACGGCATAAAACATGCTTTGGAAAGAAATAAAGAAAAAGAACAAGTGGTTGCGGGTGGATCTACCATTTCCCAACAATTATCCAAAAATCTATTTTTATTTAATAAGCGTTCTTTTTTACGTAAAGGACAAGAGGCGGTCGCTACTGTCATGATGGAGCGTATGTGGTCAAAACAACGCATTCTTGAGGTATACATGAACTCCATTGAATTTGGAGATCATATTTTTGGTGTGGAAGCTGCAGCACGTCATTATTTTGGAAAATCGGCAAGCAGTCTAACACGTGAGCAAGCCGCATTTTTGGCAGCGATCTTGCCGAATCCGCGTTATTATCAACACCACCGTCAAGATCGTAAACTCAAAAATAAACAGCGAATTATTTTGCGTTACATGAATGCTTCAAGAATTCCGTGAAATGTAATTGTCTAAAAAACTTTCGTGAGATCAAAAATGCACAGTGATCATGTGCATTTTTTATGAAATTGTCATAAATTTGAAGCATACTTAAGACAGATCTTTAGCATGCAGGTTTTGTGGTATGAATACCGCGATGACAAATACTCCAACTGAATATACTTATAATGAACGATATATCAATCGTGAACTTTCAATTTTAGATTTTCATCTTCGTGTTTTAGAACAAGCGGTTGATCCATTGCATCCATTGCTTGAGCGAATGAATTTCTTATTGATTTTTTCAAGAAATATGGACGAATTCTTTGAAATTCGTGTTGCGGGTGTTATGGAGCAATTGGAGCTCGGTAATGAAAGCCGTAGTCCAGATGGGTTAACACCAAAGCAAGTTCTTGAGAAAATTTCACAGACTGCGCATGCTGCAATAGAGCGTCAATATCGTATTTTGAATGATGAAATTTTTCCAAAATTACGTGAAGAAGATATCTGCTTCTTACGTCGTGGAGAGTTGACACCTGCTCAATCCCAATGGATTAAAAAATATTTTCAGGAACAAGTTGCGCCAGTACTTACTCCAATTAGTTTAGATCCAGCACATCCATTCCCGCGTTTAGTCAACAAATCACTCAACTTTATCGTCACGCTAGAAGGCAAAGATGCTTTTGGACGACAGATTGATTTAGCCGTTGTCCCTGCGCCACGTTCTTTACCACGTGTGGTTCGTTTACCTGACGAGTTAACCGATGGTAAAGAACACCACGTGATGCTGTCAGCGATTATTCATGAGCATGTCTCTGATTTATTCCCAGGAATGACTGCGACAGGTTGCTATCAATTCCGTGTGACGCGAAATGCGGATTTAGCCCTTAATGAAGATGTCGAAGATTTGGCAAAAGCATTAAAAGGGGAGTTAAACTCTCGTCGATTTGGACGTGCTGTCCGTTTAGAAGTGACAGAAAATTGCCCAAAACATATTTATGATTACCTTCTCAACGAATTCGACTTGCATGAAGAACAATTATATAAAGTTGATGGACCTGTGAACTTGGCACGTTTAGTGTCTAATTTTAAACGTCCGCATTTGAGATATGACTCACATACGCCGGTCATTCCTAAAGTATTAAAGAAGTCTGAAAATGTTTTTTCTGCGATGAAGAAACAGGACATTCTTTTACATCATCCATTCGAATCATTTGCTCCAGTTATTAATTTATTACGTGAGGCAGCACGAGATCCACAAGTTTTAGCGATTAAGCAAACATTATATCGAAGTGGGCCTGATTCTGAGATTGTTCAAGTGTTGGCTGAAGCTGCACGTAATGGTAAAGAAGTCACAGCTGTCATTGAACTTCGAGCGCGATTCGATGAAGAGTCAAATATTGCGGTAGCAAATGTTTTGCAAGAGGCTGGTGCTGTGGTGGTTTATGGCATCGTAGGCTATAAAACACATGCAAAAATGATTCTCGTTGTGCGCCGTGAAAATAATAAATTGGTTCGTTATGTGCACTTAGGTACAGGGAATTATCATGCAACCAATGCCCGGATCTATACCGATTACGGATTGATGACAACGGACAAAGAGCTTTGTGAAGATGTGCATCGTATATTCCAAGAGTTGACTGGAATGGGCAAAATGGCAAAATTGAAGAAATTACTTCATGCGCCATTTACGTTGCATACACAGTTAATTAGTTATATTGATGAAGAGATTGCTCACGCCAAAGCGGGTAAGCCAGCTCAGATTATTGTGAAAGTGAATGCGCTGACTGAAGTGCAACTGATTAATAAACTTTATGAAGCATCACAAGCTGGTGTGCAGATTGATTTAATCATACGTTCAATTTGTTGTTTAAGACCAGGTTTGCCAGGGCTTTCTGAGAATATCCGTGTGCGCTCTATCGTTGGACGATTCTTAGAGCACACACGTGTGTATTATTTTGGAAATGCAGGGCAACCACGACTGTATTGTTCAAGCGCAGACTGGATGGATCGTAATTTATTTAATCGTGTTGAAGTTTGTTTCCCTGTTGAGGATCCAACTTTGAGAAAGCACATTTATCAACATGGTTTATTGAATTATATGAAAGATAATCAACAAGCTTGGTTGTTAAATGGTGATGGAACTTGGTCACGTGCGCAATGCGATGAAGGTGAGACTCCTCATAATGCGCAACATAAATTGCTTGAACTCTTTAAATCTTAAATGATTTTTATAAAAAAAGGAGCCAAATGGCTCCTTTTTTGTGATGACTTATTAGCAAATATCAGCAGTAATGCGCTGTAGAATTTGTAAAAGGACATCAAATTCGCTTTGCAATGGCGTACTTTTACGCGTCACTAATGACAGAATGCGTGAAGGGGCATTCTCAATTGGTCGGATCACCAATTGATCATTATTTTTCAGCATATGTGTATTTACCGCAATCTGAGGTAGTAATGTAAAGCCCAGATTAGAACTCACCATTTCAACCAAGGTTGGTAATGAGCTCGCTTTAAGGCGATGATCATTCTTGCGTTCACCGATAGGGCATACACTTAAAGTATGGTCTCTTAAGCAATGACCTTCTTCAAGCAACATGAGGTGTGTCAAATCAAGGTCTTCTAGAGATTTAGCTTGCGCCGTTTTGTGGTCAGCTTTGTTTGCAACTAAGTACAAACTCTCTTTCGCAACTTCAGCGACTTTTAAGCCACGTGTGTCGAATGGGAGCGCTAACATGATCATGTCTAAATTGCCATGTTCTAGCTTTTCAACCAAATGTTCACTCTGTGCTTCATGAAGATGTAGTTGAATTTTAGGCAGCTCTTTATGAACTTCTTCTAACAATTGCGACAAAATAAATGGTGCAATCGTTGGAATAATTCCTAAATGAAGATCACCAGTAAGTGGTTCGCTCATCTCACGGCTCAGTCGCATGAGATCTTGAGCATCAGCAAGAAGGACACGTGCTCGTGCAACCACTTGCTCACCGAGAGGGGTTAAACGTACATTTTGGCGATCACGTTCAACGAGAACGCCACCCAATAAACGCTCGAGCTCCATAATCCCGCCAGAAAGCGTAGACTGAGTAACGAATGAGCGACGTGCTGCTTCTGTAAAATGCAACGTCTCAGACAGAGTCACGAGATATGACAGCTGTCTTAGGGATGGTAATGCAGCCATAGTGTCCTAGTGTTTATCATTTAAAATGTTTTGCAAACAAACCACTCAGTTGTGGGATGAAATGCGCAGGAATATCATGCCCCATTCCTTCGATTAATTCAAACTTTGCGCCTGATATTGCTTTTGATACTGCCTTGCCGTGGCTAAAAGGGAGTAGACGATCCTTTGAGCCATGTACAACCAGTGTTGGCTTTTGAATTTGCTTATCGATAGAAACTAATGAGCCTGTACATAATATTGCTAAAAACTGTTGAAGTACACCCGCTGGATGATAACTACGCTTATATAATTTACGCGCGTTTTGAATAACTTCCAATTGATTGACGTAACCAGGTGAACCAATCGTCTGAATGACTTTAATACTATGATTTACAATACCATCTTCATCATTCGATGCAGGGCGACCAATAAGACTAAATAATTGTTTTGGAAATGGCGGCGGAAGAAATGGCTGATTATTACTGGTAAATAATAATCCTAGTTTATCCACTTTTTCTGGATATTTTGCTGCCAATATCTGAGCGATCATTCCCCCCATTGATGCACCAATAATATGCGCTTTTTCAAGACCTAATCGTTCAATGAGTAACGCTACATCTTCAGCCATATCATATAAATTGTAAGGAGAGCCTTGATTTCCTAGACCAAAAGCAAATCGACCCATAAGTTTAAATGTATTGAGGCGAGGTCCCTTGTGCTTAATTTTTGTTGAGAGGCCAATATCTCGGTTATCGAAACGAATGACTCTGAAACCTTGGTCTATTAAAGATTTGCAAAAAAAATCTGGCCAAAAAAGCATCTGCGCACCCAGTCCCATGATGAGAATAATCGTAGGATGTTCAGCCTTGCCTCCAACTTCAATATGAAGGTCGATCCCATTGCCTAGACTCACTTTACTTTCTTGCATGAATGGAGCATAAGGTGAAACTTGATATTCTAGTGCGTTATTCATTTTTATTGTGTCCAAACTAAAAGGGTACTTTCATTTGAAAATACCCTAAATCTTTGAATAATTAAACGGCAGCTGGAATTAAATCTGGGACCAGTTTGGTCAATGTTAAACGTTGCTTCGCTGCTGTTGGTCCAAGTAGCACAAATCCACGAAGCGTTGATTCTTGGTCAAGTGCTTTAGCAATCATTCCGTCATCGAGCTCTTCAGTTTCCCAAGTTGCCTCTACACCTTGAGGTACAGGTAATACAGTCAGTGGTGCAGCAGGAGTTTTCACTGCAACTGGCATCGCTGGATAATGAACTTGTGTATTTTCACCAGACAATGTTTTAGCTAAAGCACGTGCTTGTTGCATAATTGGCATGACATACGGAAGCAGTAAACCATTTACTTCTGCACAATCACCTAATGCATAAATATCGGTTTTATTGGTTTCCATTAAAGTGTTAGTCACAATCCCACGGCTGGTATGGATTCCTGCTTCTTGTGCAACTGATGTATTGGGTTGCAGGCCAACAGCAGAAAGAACAACGTCAGCTGTAAAGCTCTGTCCATTTGCAAGCGTTACGGTATAGCTTTCGTCTGAGTTTTTACTTACCCGATCTACGGTGGTACTTAATGCAAACTGAATACCTGTTTCTTCAAGATTTTGCTGGAAAGCATGTGCAACGTGTTCTGGTAGAAGGCGACCCAAAGGTTGTGGGGCAAGATCAATCACAGTCGCTTGATGACCAGTGTTCTGTAAATCGTTGGCAAACTCACACCCAATGAGGCCTGCACCTAAAATGACAACACGCTTGTCTTGTTTAAGGTCGAGCTTAGAGCGAAATTCACGATAATCAATCAGTGAGTTAACTACATGAATATCATCAGCGCCATCACCTGAAATGGCTAAACGAATAGGGTTAGCACCTACAGCTAATATTAATTTGCTGTATATAAGGTTTTCAGCTTGTCCATCTTTTGTGTAGGTCAATTGATGTTGATCTGCAGAAATTGAAGTTACAGTCGCATGATGAATAATTTGCATATTCAATTGCGCAGACATTTTCTCAGCATCACCTAAGGCAATTTGCTCTGGCGCTTTTTTACCTACAAGTGCATTAGATAAAGTTGGTTTTGCATAGTTCACCGCATCATCTGAGCAAATCATAACAAGTGCTTGTTCAGCATTCAGTTTGCGAAACTCTCGCGCTAATGTGTAACCTGCCATGCCAGAGCCAACAATGATGATCGGTTGCATAGTACTCTCCAATACTGATAATTTTTTTAGTAAATAAGAAAAAAGACCATATCAAAATGGTCTTTAAAGGAAATCTGTATTAGATTTCAATCATTTCAAAATCTGCTTTTGATACGCCGCAATCTGGGCAAGTCCAATCATCTGGAATATCTTCCCATTTAGTGCCTGCAGCAATGCCATCTTGTGGCCAGCCTTCTGCTTCGTCATAAATCCATCCACAAACGATGCATTGATATTTTTTCATTTGATTCTCCAAAAAATACTGACAATTCCATTTATTGGTGTCAGCCAAAATCTTTCTCACACCTAGACTCGAGTGATATGAATTTTTATCGTTCATATTCAAGCAAATTTTTACGCAGTTCGAGGTGGAAAGTAAAGTAAATAACGGAGTTTAGCTGACTAAAAGAGAAGCTGAATGGCAGATTAGGACAAAACGCATGCTAATTATGCTAATGCATGATAGGACTGAGCATTAAATCTTTGAAATATTTGCCAAAATTATATGTATTATGATTTAAAAAAAATTGTCAGACTTTTGTCGCGTATTGATTTACCAGCTATTCATATAAAATTTATACTGTTTGTGTTTTATACTTGTTATTTAATTAAAAAATGGGTTATTAAAAATCAATAAGTTATATTGGTTGGTATTTTTTCTTAGCTCATGTTTGCTATATTTTTTGTCAATAATTCGTTAAAATTCACGCATTCTTTTGTCTAATTTTTATCTCCTATGTCTACATCATTGTGGTCACACATTCGTACGGTCCAAGATTTTCCAAAACCAGGAATTTGTTTCTTTGATTTAACTCCTTTGTTCATGCAGAGCATTGCACCTTTAACTGACGCCTTAATCGAAAGTATTCCTGCGGAGCAATTGGCAGAGGTAGAGAGTTTCGTTGCGGTTGAAGCACGTGGGTTTGTTTTGGCGAGTTTGTTGGCGCAACGTACTGGTAAGGGGTTGTTGTTGGTTCGTAAAGCTGGAAAATTACCACCACCAGTAATTGGTGTGGGCTATAGCCTTGAGTATGGCATGGACCGTTTAGAAATGTCTGCGGATGTACAGGCTCAAAAAGTGATTATTGTTGATGATGTATTGGCCACAGGTGGTACATTAAAAGCAGTTAAGCAATTGATGGATAAATGTCAGCACACTGTTTTAGGGGCGAGTATTTTCCTTGATTTACCAGACTTACACGCGGATTTAGGAATGAATATTTGGTCAGTTTTGGACGATAAATCAAAACCTCAAATTTAAGTCGAAAAGCCTTGTGATTCACAAGGCTTTTTTAATGTGATTGATGATTTGAGTGGCTGACTAATCCGATCAGGTAATTCAGGCGATCAGGGTTTTCCAGTTGATGACGGCCACCAATAATACTTTCAACGTACATGTATGGCTCTAATAAGTCAGAGGTACTATGCATATCAATCAGTTCATCACCAAGTTCGATATAAGCGATTTGAGATGAGGTTTTGGATTGAAGCTCCTCAATTGTAATCGCTGGATAATCTGGATCGAAAGATGGCATTAGGCTCGGATTTGCAATCACAGCAGGAAGTTGAAATCGATTTGACATCTTTAATGCCCAGTAACCACCTAGACTATGTCCTACTAAAATGTCTGGTTTAATTTTCTCGATCATATCGATATAAAAACGTTCAACAGCAGCGTATTTTAAATTTCGATAATCAACATTAATGCAATATTTATTTTTAGAAAGAATTGCCTGAAACTTGGTAGATTCTCTTGAAGAATCTAATCCATGCATAAACAATACTTTAGGCTCTTGAGTGTTCATAAGTCATCATTAAATCCATTCTATTTTTTATGATTGTTGAAAGTATACTTTTCCACAATTTATAGGATGATTGTAGAGTGCTGTATTCAAAGTACAACTTAGCTTTTGGTCTAAGAAATGTTCAGACCTAGACTTTAGTGGATGAAATTAAGCGTTTTTCAAATGGCTGATTATTTTTTCTAATGCTCAAGTACTTTGAATTCTGCTATGCTATGCAACTTCTTTTTTAAATAAAATTACGAGGCAGAGATGACGCAACAAAACGCTCAATCGACTTCTGAACAAGCCATTTCCGAAAACGATTTAATCGCACAGCGTCATGCCAAGTTAAAACAGATTCAAGATAAGGCTCAAGAGCAGGGCACTAGCCCTTGGCCAAACACGTTTAAGCGTGAACATTATGCACAAGACCTTCAGGATCAGTTTGCTGATAAATCAAAAGAAGAAATTGAAGACAGTGAAAAAGTTTATGTCAAAGTTGCGGGGCGGGTGATGTTGAACCGCGGTTCGTTCATGGTGATCCAAGACATGACCGGCCGTATTCAGCTTTATGTTGCACGTAAAGAATTATCTGCAGAGACTTTAGACACCATTAAAGGTCTTGATCTAGGTGATATTATTGCCGTTGAAGGTTACATTGGACGTTCTGGCAAAGGTGATCTTTATGTGCATATTGAACATTTTGAACTCCTCACTAAATCACTCCGTCCTCTTCCAGATAAGTTCCACGGTCTAACAGATACAGAAGTTAAATACCGTAAACGTTATCTTGATCTGATCGTTAACGAAGAAACGCGTAAGACTTTTGAAATTCGAGCAAAAGTAGTTGCTGGTATTCGTAACTTCTTGACTGAAAAACGTTATATGGAAGTTGAAACGCCAATGATGCATGTGATTCCAGGTGGTGCTTCTGCGCGTCCATTTGAAACGCATCACAATGCCTTAGACATGCCATTATTCTTACGTATTGCACCAGAACTTTACTTAAAGCGTTTGGTTGTAGGTGGTTTTGAACGTGTGTTTGAGATTAACCGTAACTTCCGTAATGAAGGTGTGTCTACACGTCACAACCCAGAATTCACCATGATCGAATTCTACCAAGCTTATGCAGACTACAAAGACTTGATGGAACTGACAGAGCAAATGCTAGAAAAACTAGCAATTGATATCTTAGGTTCGACAGATGTACCTTATGGCGAAGAAGTGTATAGCTTCAAGGGTCCATTCAAGAAAATCTCAATGTTTGATGCAATTCTTGAACATAACCCACAATTTACACCTGAAAATGTAAATGATCGCGAGTTCTTAGCTGAGTTTGTTAAGAATGAACTTAAAGAGCAAGTGAAGCCAGGTTTTGGTCTAGGTAAGCTTCAAACGATTGTATTTGAGGAAACTGTTGAAACGAAACTTCGTCAACCGACCTTCATTACTGAATATCCTGCGGAAACCTCTCCATTGGCACGTCGTAACGATGACAACCCGCACATTACTGACCGTTTTGAATTCTTTATTGGTGGTCGTGAGCTTGCAAATGGCTTCTCAGAGTTAAATGACCCAATTGACCAGGCTGAGCGTTTCCAAGCACAGGTAGCTGAAAAAGATGCGGGTGATGATGAAGCAATGCACTATGATGCCGACTTCGTTGAGGCGCTTGAATATGGTTTACCTCCTACAGCAGGTGAAGGGATTGGTATTGATCGTCTGGTAATGCTATTTGCCAATGCGCCAAGTATTCGCGATGTGATCTTATTCCCACATATGCGTCACAAAAATGCGTAATAGTGAAATTAAAAAAGCCCTTCTTTGAAGGGCTTTTTTAATTTTTCTTAACATAAAATTAAATTTAAATGTTTTTTAGTGTGAGTTTATTTTGAGGTTTTAATCACAAAATATTTGATTAAGGTGATAAAAAATATAGAAAATTCTCATTAAGGCTAATCTGTTTAACCAGCTGTATGTTTATCAAAATATTTATACAATGTTATTAAATGTATCTAATTAAATACTTAATGTAAAGTTAATGGATTTATAAATTAAAAATTCAAATAATCAATAAGATATAATCCTAAATTGATTTGTGATGAACCCGAATAGACTTATAAAAATCCTATCATCGAGCTTACTATTTTCTAGTCCACTGGTGTTTGCCAATGGTATTCTCCTCAACGATGAAAACCTGAGAGATGATTTAAATTGGCTGAATCAACAAGGTGTGATTCAAATAAGCACCTCGACATGGCCGCTAAGTGGTGATGAAGTCCAACGTGCCCTCAACAATGCTAAAATTAACTCCATTGAACAACAAAAGGTTATTCAGGAAGTCGAAAGAGCGATTAAGCAGCAAAATGAAACATTAAAAGTGGATGCTTTCGCGGAGAGTGATCAAAAGAAAATCCCACAATCTTTTGCCGATCATCAAAAAGCACAATATGCGCTTGGTGCAGAGTTAAATCTTGGGGGGCAAAATTGGGATGCGAAGCTCAAAGTTAGAGGTGAAAAAGACACTCAGATAGACAATGGGCAAGACGTTAACCTAGAAGGCTCATATCTTGCGGGTAAACTTTGGAATCAATGGCTCATTGCTGGTCAGATTCCAACCTACTGGGGACCTGGACACGATGGTAGTTTGATACGTGGAGATGCAAGTCGACCAGTATATGGTTTCACTCTACAGCGTGCTGAACAGTCTGCTTTTGATCATAAATGGCTATCATGGATCGGGCCTTGGCAATACCAAGCTTTTGGCGGCCAGTTAGATGATTATAAAGCAGTTCCTGATGCTAAAATTATTGGTTTACGTTTGACCGCACAACCACTACCTTATTTAGAGTTCGGTGCATCACGCATTATTCAATGGGGTGGTGAAGGTCGCCCTGAGGATTTAGGAACTCTCTGGGATGCTTGGATTGGTAAAGATAATGTTTACGGGGATACTGTTAATCCATCTAACCAGATTGCTGGATTTGATGCGCGTTTGAATCTAAGCTATTTATTGAACCAGCCAATCGGCGTCTATGCTCAATACGTGGGGGAAGATGAAGCAGGTGGCTTACCTGCTAAGAAAATGTATCAGGCTGGGGTGGATTATTCTTCATCTTTAAAAAAAATGCCTTATCAGGTTTATGCTGAGTGGGTAGACACCACTACAAATGGGAAGGCCCAAGGAATATCTTATAATCACAGTGTTTATACAGATGGATATTATCAACATGGCTATCCTCTTGCACATGCGATTGGAGGAGATGGTGAGATGATTTCTTTGGGTGGAAATATTCGTTTTGATGCCATGAATAGACTTTCAGGTCGCGTATTATTTGCAAAAGTAAATCAATCAAATCGAGATACCAATGCTGCATTTTCTGAGGAAGATGATATCCAAGCATTAGATTTAAATTGGACGCATTTTGTGAAGCCGAATTTGCCATTAAAGATTAATGGTTGGATTGCAGATTCAGATCGTCATGGTAATGATGCAGGTGCTTCTGTTGGTATTGAAATACCTTTAGATGTCAAAAAACTGGGACGTTAATATTCTTAGATTAGTATTTGAAAAAGCCACCTAAAAAGGTGGCTTTTTTTACATGAGACTTGTTTGTATCCGAACTTTCATTTCTAAGCTAAGTTGCGCGATATAATCCTTCATCCATGGGTAATTCTGTCCCATTGGATTTACTTTAGTGGCTGTGTCTAAAAAACTAAGCTCAGGCTGAATGAATAATTGCTTTTCTAAGCAGTCTTTAAATTGCTCAGCGTTCGCATATAAATCTGTTTCAACTACAAAAAAATGTTTTGGATAATTGTAAAAGGCGTAGCACAAATTAAAAGCTTTTTGATTGCCTTTTAAATGACCAATACTAATTTCACTTCTATGATCTTGATTGCTATGTGTAACGCCAATCAAAAACTTTAGTTTTTGATCAGTATGTTCAACAGCAAACTGTAAGCCAATTTGATCAGCAGTTAACTCGTGCTGAACAAAAATATTTAAAGCAGAACCATTTTCAGTAAACGGTTCTTGTAACACTAGAATTTGATGATGCTGATAAATATGACCAGCAATTTGAGCTCGCTCTAAATGTTGTTTAAGAGATTCAAGGCTAAGCATGGGAGATAAAAATAACTAATTTAGAGATTTTTTATATTGAATGAATCCTGTCTCGGTTGCAACACGATTATACAAAAGTCTAGCGTTATCATTGCTTTTATGGGTTAGCCAGTACACTCTATCATAATTATTTTTACATTCATCATAGCTAAATTCTATTAATTTCCTGGCTAAGCCCTGATTCCTGTAATTTGCATCAATAAACAAATCTTGGAGATAACAATAAGGGAGTTTAGTCCAAGTGCTTGCGTGAGAAATGAGATGTACAATTCCGACGACATTTTGATTTTTTATAATGGCGTAGCCAAACATATCGGTTTGCGACGCATCAGATAATCGTTTGAAAGTCAGAGCCGCTTGTTGAGGATTCAATTCGGTCTTGTAGAATTCAAGGTAAGCTGACCAAAGGGCTAACCATTCTTGGTATTTTATATTAGAAAGGCCTGTAATTGTTATCATAATTAGATTGTCTCTTTGCTTATATTCTATTTGAGTATATTAATATAAAAAAACGAGATAAAGCTCCGTTGTCTAAATCACTATAATGAATATAAATTTTCAAAAGTGTCATAAGTACACATATTCTAGCTGGTGTTGTCCATGTCATTAAATGAGGAAAGACTTACTCATCTTAAACAGCTTGAAGCTGAGAGTATTCATATCATTCGCGAAGTTGCTGCAGAATTCGAAAATCCAGTCATGCTTTATTCGATTGGTAAGGACTCGGCAGTTATGCTGCATTTAGCGCTTAAAGCATTCTATCCTGCAAAACTCCCTTTTCCACTGTTACATGTAGATACAGGTTGGAAATTTAAGGACATGATTGCTTTCCGCGACAATATGGCTAAGCAACACGGTTTCGATCTTATCGTCCACCAAAATAAAGAAGGTAAGGATGCTGGGATTAACCCATTTGATCATGGTAGTTCGAAATATACTGATATCATGAAAACTCAGGGTTTAAAACAGGCATTAGATAAATACAAGTTCGATGCTGCATTTGGTGGTGCTCGCCGTGATGAAGAAAAATCACGTGCCAAAGAACGTGTGTATTCATTCCGTGATGATAAACATCGTTGGGATCCTAAAAACCAACGTCCAGAACTTTGGAATCTTTACAATGGTAAAGTGAATAAAGGCGAAAGTATCCGTGTGTTCCCATTGTCGAACTGGACTGAGCTTGATATTTGGCAATATATTTACTTAGAAAGTATTCCACTTGTTCCATTGTATTTAGCGGCAGAACGACCTGTTGTTGAGCGTAGTGGTACATTAATTATGGTGGATGATGAGCGTATGCCTTTAAAAGAAGGTGAAGTTCCACAAATGAAATCGGTTCGTTTCCGTACTTTGGGGTGTTACCCATTGACAGGTGCGGTGGAGTCGACTGCTAACACCTTGCCAGAAATTATCCAAGAAATGTTGCTTGCAACGAGTTCTGAGCGCCAAGGTCGAATGATTGACCATGATGAAGCGGGCTCGATGGAAAAGAAAAAGCAAGAAGGTTACTTCTAGAATCTCTCTGCCGCAGCAGTGCTGCTCCTCTCTTTGTAAAAGAGAGGAGTCATCCTCCTTTTTCAAAGGGGGGACGAGGGGGATTCAAATACACCGATTTCAACATATTTGTGGAGCTATGAGCCATGTCTCATCAATCAGATTTGATTAGCCAAGATATCTTGGGTTATTTAAAACAACACGAAAATAAAGACTTATTACGCTTTTTGACTTGCGGTAACGTAGATGATGGTAAATCAACTTTAATTGGTCGTTTACTTTACGATTCAAAATTGATTTATGAAGATCAATTGCAAGCCGTTACACGTGACTCTAAAAAAGTCGGTACAACAGGGGATGCACCTGACTTAGCGCTACTTGTAGATGGTTTACAAGCAGAGCGTGAGCAAGGTATTACGATTGATGTAGCTTACCGTTATTTCTCTACAGAAAAACGTAAGTTTATTATTGCCGACACTCCGGGGCATGAACAATACACACGTAACATGGCTACAGGTGCGTCTACGTGTGATCTTGCGATCATTTTAATTGATGCGCGTTACGGTGTTCAGACGCAAACACGTCGTCATACGTATATTGCAAGCTTACTTGGTATTAAGAACATTATTGTTGCGATCAACAAAATGGACTTGGTTGAATTCTCTGAAACTCGTTTCAATGAAATTCAAACAGAATACGCAGGCTTTGTTGCACAACTTGGCGATCGTAAACCATCTAACATCATCTTTACGCCGATTTCTGCGTTAAATGGTGATAACGTTGTAAACAAATCACCAAATACACCTTGGTACACAGGCGAAACTTTGATGGGTACGCTTGAATCTGTAGAGATTAATCGTACTTCAGCTAAAGCTGACTTCCGCTTCCCTGTACAGTATGTGAACCGTCCTAACCTCGATTTCCGTGGTTTCTGCGGTACGATCGCCCTAGGTGATATCAACGTTGGAGATACGATTACTGCGTTGCCATCAGGTAAATCATCTACAGTTAAAGAAATCGTTACTTTTGATGGTAACTTAGAACGTGCAGTTGCCGGTCAAGCAGTGACATTAACGTTAAACGACGAGATTGATATTTCTCGTGGTAACGTACTTGTACGTGCAGACCAAGAAGTACCGGCAATTTCTCGTTCTGTTCAAGCGACTGTTGTATGGATGGCTGACCAACCGCTTGCGATTGGTAAGTTATATAACGTGAAGATTGGTACGCAAACTGTTCCTGCTAAGGTAACAGCAATTAACTTCCGTACAAACGTAAATACGCTTGAAAAAGTTCAAGTTGAAAACTTAGAGCTGAATGCGATTGCGAATGTAACGATTGAATTTGATGCACCAGTAGTATTTGACCGTTATCAAGATAGCCGTTACACAGGTTCATTTATCTTTATTGACCGCTTAAGCAACGTTACAGTTGGTGCAGGTATGGTTGAAGAGGCAGTTGAGTGGACTGCACATAATGAGCCTGTAACATCAGAAGCACGTGCGGCGCGTTTGGGTCAAAAACCTGCTGCGGTAACTGTATCAAATGCTGCAATTGTGAATGCACAAGTATTAGAAAGCTTATTGATCCAACAAGGTGTTGTCGCGATAGCTAAAGCTGGTTTAACTGCTGAGCAAGTTGCATTATTACGTGAAACTGGAGTGGTGGTCATTACTGATACTGCAACAGGTACGGATGCAAGTTTTGAAGTAGAAGCTGCTGAAGAATTGGCTGAGAAGATTGTGGAATTGGTTCGTCTTTAAGATTGACTGATTTAAAAAAGCCCGCCTGATGGCGGGTTTTTTTATTTAAAATTCAATAACGACCACACTAGCCCTAATGAGCTAAGATAGAATGAACATTAACGATAAATTCGAGATATGATGAAAATAGTAGCGTATTTGCTTTTGATGCTCTTAACGGCATGTGTTAATGTTCCGATACAACAAAAACACCCTAGTAAAGCTTGTTTAGAATACCAACAAATGATGACAGCGCCTATGCCTAGAGAAGCTATGCAAAAACTGCAAAAAAAATGCTTCGAATCTAAAGAATTGAGATTAACGGTAAAATTGGACTAAAAACTTAAAACATTTTCGTAGAGTAGAAAAGCTAAAAAATAAAATCATCGTTTAAAGTTAAATATTTTTTTATTGCTCATGAGTCTTGATTAAGATGGAAACTAATCCATTCTATTTAATATACATTTACTAAGAAAAATTATTAAATCATGCCTCAAGGTTCAAAATTTTAACGATATTGGATTAGTTTTGTGTGCTTGAAACTTGAAAAATATAGGAATAGTGATTGCATTGGTGCTAAATTAAATGAGATGAAATGATTAGGCGCTACAATGAATAAAGCACTCCCAAAATTTCACCCCAAACATCTCAATTGGCTGATGCCGTTAATTTTGTCATGTTTGATGAGTGGTTCAATTTCTTTAATTAATATTGTAATGAATCGTGGATTTTTTGATGGGATCTGGGCGGTCTGGATAAAGACGTGGGCAATGTCTTGGTTAATCGCATTTCCATTGATCTTAATATTTTTACCTGTGGTAAGAAAAATCTTAATGCGTTTTGTAAAAACGATACCATAGCCCTTGAATGAAAGGTTTGATTAGCATTTAAAACAACAATTATAAAATTCTATGATCTTGCAACTGTTAAAAAATCGGGATAATTTTGCAAGTCGATAAAAATTACAACCTAAGGATTGGCATGACATATAACTCAGTATTCAAGGAAAACTTATTTCAGAATCAGGTCATCATTGTGACAGGAGGTGGTTCTGGTATTGGACGTTGTACAGCTCATGAGCTTGCATCATTGGATGCACAAGTGATTATTACAGGGCGTACCCAAGAAAAACTCGATAAAGTTGTTGCTGAAATCATGGAAGATGGTGGTAGAGCCTATGGCATCGCTTGTGATAATCGTGATGAAGCACAAGTGAAAGCCATGATTAGCGAAGTAACTAAAAAATTCGGACGAATTGATGGCTTGGTGAATAATGCAGGCGGACAATTTCCAGCGCATTTAGAAAAAATCTCAGCCAATGGATTTGATGCTGTCATTCGAAACAATCTACACGCTACATTCTATCTTATGCGCGAAGCTTACAATCAGTGGATGAATAAGCATGGTGGAAGTATTGTCAACATGACTGCTGATATGTGGGGAGGTATGCCGAATATGGGACATTCAGGGGCAGCCCGTGCAGGGGTTGATAATCTGACCAAGACAGCTGCTGTCGAATGGGGCAAATCTGGAGTTCGTGTGAATGCCGTAGCACCTGGATGGATTTTGTCATCAGGTATGGATACATATACTGGTGAAATGGCTGAAAAAGTGATTCCAAGTATGGCGGAGAAAGTTCCTTTGCAACGCATGGGAACAGAAGCTGAGGTGTCGTCAGCGATCGTCTATTTATTGTCTGAAGCGTCTAAATTTATATCGGGTGTCACGATACGGATTGATGGCGCAGCTTCTCAAGGCACACGTATATTTCCATTAAGTCCGGCTGAGAATAATCAAGCCTATGATGGATTTCACCGTTCTTTTTTACCCGAAGTGATTCAAAATTTAAAAAAATAAGAAATGCCCAATTGAAGCTTTAAACTTAACAATTGGGCATGTAAATTTAAAGTTTCTTACTGAATCGTGACTGTCACGGGTTTACCGTACAGGGTGTAGCTATAATTCGGAGCAATCGTGTATTGATAGCTCGGCATGACATAGGCTTTGCCTTTTTCACTAAACGTAATCGACTGACCATTTTTACTATATTTGGCAGAACCAGGCAGAACAATCATTGAATTAAAGTTTTGTGCTGAAGCCTTACCTATTTGAGTAACTTTTTCTCCACTAAAAACAACAGGCTGTCCCACTTTCGCAGTAATTTGACCTGGAGTATTGATCTTGACGACTAAATCAGAAGATTCATGAGCATAATCGGTGGTTAAGCCATGTGTTCCTTGTACATACATACGATTAAAATCATCTTTATTGGTACGGAATGTCCAAGGCCAGAAAGTTACGCCACGTAAGCTCGCCATTGACATTAACTCTTTGCTTAATCCTGCAAAAGACGGGTTAAATGTAGAAGAATATTTTTGAGTCGCGTCTAATATTCGACGTGTGTTTACAATATTGCTTTGTGCGTTCGGCGTACTCGTTAAGAAGCCTGTAGAAACACCCGGTAAGGTATTTTTCATCTGTAAGATTTGATCACCATTAAAACTAATAACAATCGATTGATCATAGGCATTATGCTTATCTAAAAGCTCTTTAATCTTCGCTACAATTTCAGGCTTAGCACTTTTAATTTCGATGAAATTGGTCACATGGGGGTATTTTTTGACTGCAGCCAAAACCTCATCCATGGTTGGAACTGGGCGACCATTGGGAATCGTACGTAACTGACGAATTTCAGCTAAGGTGAGATCTTCAGTATTTCTATTATCACCTGTGGTACGAGTTAATGTTCCATCATGCATTAGGAAAACATGACCATCTTTCGATAGATAGACATCATATTCAACTGCGTCAGCACCCACCTCAATAGCTTTAATTGTTCCTTCTAAAGTATTTTCATCCTCTAAAGCTGGAATGCCACGATGGCCTGTGATGAGGGGTTTTCTTAACAGGGTATTCGGTGCCATCTGCTTCATAATGTTTTGGAAAACATCTGGCTGTTGTGTATAGATCCCATTAATCCCAGTGCTTAAAATATCAGCTGCTTTGAATGCATCAATGCCATCTTTTTGATCTGGATGAAGTGTGCTTGCCCAAGGTGTAATTAATAAGCGTTGTAGATGAGATACGACTTCTGATTGCACTAAGTGCGGCGGTAAAATGACAATTTTTGATAAAGAAGAATTGGTATTATGCGCAATTTTTACAATATCTGATTTACTATTGGTTAAACCAGATTGTTTTGAATAGTCGAGTGCTGTACGCAATACAGGGATTTCAACACGAGCTTTACGTAAGAGTTCAGGCTGATCCGACACCAAGGTGATATCAGCGAGATCATAGTTTTCTGTCAACGTTTTCAGATTACGAATAGTTTTTTCTGAATTGATCGTTAATAGCGGAATATGATGTCGTGTTGAATCATTTAAATAATCTTTTAAATGAGTAATTTTCTTTTGATCTTGGTTAAGAAGATTGAGTTGCTCATCCAGTTGGTAGGCAACATGAGTTGCTAATGGAGCTGAGTTCAGTGTAGTTGCGCCAGCAGGCTGAGCGAGTGCTGGTGCCATAGAGACTGGCAATTGCTGATCGATTAGATCTGTAACTCGATTAGACTCTGGTAGGGCTTCAAGTTGCTCAGTCACTTTAATTGAATCTACACGCATCAAAGCGCCAGCTGTAGAAATGCCAATGCCACCCTGATTTAAATTGTAAGGTAGCGTGCTATCGAGTACGAGTTCATCATTAATATAATGGCGTACGCGTTGGCCATGTACGATGACTGTTGCTTTGTAGGTTTTATTTAACTCAAAATTCTCTTTATATGCAGATTTCTGTAAAACATTCCATGTGTTGTTAGGTTGACGCATAGAAAGTTCAAGACCACTTGCAGCGGTTGCATCAACACGAAATGCGAATTGATAGTATGGAGTAAAAGCTGGATCAGCATATTGATCAGCGGCACGATAAATCACGCTACCCCAACGACCACCATTGTTCTTTTCTAAGAACGCAAAATCCATATCAATACGATAATTACGATGTTGCTGTAGTTCATTTGGCAACATAATGGTCGTCATTTGAGTATCGTGCGCCGTACCATTGATGAATAGTGCTCCATCTTTAACTTCAATATTCCCTGGATTGCTACGAAGTTGAGTCCAATTGTTTGGAATAGCAGTTAAAGCATTGAAATTTTCTTCAAAAAGTATTTTGGGTACAGGAACTTCAATTTCTGGTGTTTCAGGTTCTGGAGATGGATTAGGATTTTCTGTTTGATCTGGATTTGATACAGCATTTTTTTGATCATCATCGGAGCAAGCTGTTAAGCTTAATGTTAATAATATTGCTGACGTCAGTGTTGTAAATTTCATCATTAAAAAGTACTCGAAAAGTATGTCCCTAAGCGAGACACAATCTAAGTACGTAAAATGACAATTCTATGGATTTGTCATAAAGTAAAAAAAATATTACATATTAAATATTTATGAAATTCATCAGTTTTAAATACTGTCGTGTTTAAGCGGTGAACATCATTAAAAGTCCAGTTGAAATCTTATGAAAAGATGAGAGAAAATGCGATTTTTGGAAAAAAACCAACTCAGCGAACTGAATTGGTCTCCAAATATCAATGTGGATTTCTTATTGAATGGTCACAGTCACGGGTTTTGCATAGATCGTATAGGTGAAATTGGGTGCTATGGTGTATTGGTAGCTTGGCATGACATAGGCAGTACCACGTTCACTGAAACTCACAGATTGACCATTTAGACTATATTTTGCAGAGCCTGGTAGTACGAGCATCGTATTGAAGCTTTGGTAACTTGATTGACCCAATTGCGTTAATTTTTGCCCAGTGATTTGTAAAGGTTGACCAACAGTTGCTGATATTTGTCGTGGAGTTTCAATTTTGACCACAAAATTTGATGCATCTTGTGCATAATCCGTGGTCAACCCATGTGTACCTTGAATGTACATACGATAGAAATCATTTTTTATTAAACGGAACGTCCAAGGCCAGAAGGTTACACCACGTAAACTTGCCAGATACATGACGTCCTGATTCAAACCACTATAATTCGGATTAAATGTTGAAGAAAATTGTCGTGTTGTTTCCAAAATTCTTCGAACGTTTAGAAAAGTAGTTTGTTCCTTTGGTGGATATACCAATAAACCCGTTGATACACCTTTTAGAGTGTTCTTCATTTGAAGAATTTGTTGCCCATCAAAACTTATGACAATCACTTGACCATATGCATCATGTTTATCAAGTAAATCTTTAATTTTTGAAATTATTTCGGGTTTTGCACTCTTAATCTCGATAAAATTGGTGACATGTGGGTATTTTTCAACTACTGCAGCCAATACTTCATCCATCGTCGGTACGGCAAGTCGCTGCCCGGTCGTTTTTAGTTTACGAACCTCTTCGAGCGTCATGTTCTCAATATTTTTTGCGATACCTGTTGTGCGTAAAACCGATTTATCATGCATTAAAACGACATGGTCATCTTTCGTCAGATAGACATCATATTCCACGGCATCAGCACCAACTTCTATCGCCTTAAGAATACCTTCAAGCGTATTTTCATCAACTTGAGACGGGATTCCTCGATGACCTGTAATAAGCGGTTTACGAAGTAGGGTGTTGGGCGCCATTGAGCGCATGATGGAATGAAATAATTCAGGCTGATGCGTATAAATGCCATTCACTCCTGTCGTTAATATCTCAGCAGCTTGATAGGCATCAAGCTTAGGGCTGGGCTGTCCAGAAGTATTGTGGGTAAAACCTGCCCAAGGTGTGATCAATAAACGTTGCAAGTGTGCAACCAGATGAGATTGAACCAAATGGGCTGGTAAAATCACAATTTTAGAAAGTGATGTATTGGTTGCCTGTGCAATTTTCACAACACTATTTTGATCTGAAATCAAATTGAACTTTTCAGACCAATCCAATGCTGTACGGATTTCTGGAATCTCCACACGCGCTTTTCTTAATAGATATGGATCATCAGAGACTAGCGTGACATCACTAAAATCATAATCTGAAGACAAAGATCTTAATTCAGCCAGTGTGTTTTCAGAGTCGATATGCAGAAGAGGAAGTGTTCTTTTGGTTTGATCAGAAAGAAGACTTCTGAGATGCATCGAGGTCTTATTGTCGAAATCTTTTAAAAATAATTGTTCATCAAGTTGGTACGCAATATAAGTGGCGGTATGAACGTTATCATTTGTTGATGAGTCGGCTGGTTGTGCTAAAGCGGGCGCCATTGCAACTGGATATTTGTGATCAATGACATCTGTGATCCGATCTTGAGTAGGGAGAGCATCAAGTTGTTCAATCACCCGTATTGTGTTGACCTTCATCAGCAATCCTGCTGCTGAAAGTCCAATGGCACCTTGGTTTAGGTTGGTGGGTAATTCACCATCAAAAACCAATTGATCATTCAAGTAATGACGAACACGTTGATCATGAACAACGACTGTAGCCTTATAAGGTGTATTTAAAGCAATGTTTGATTCGAATTTGGATGTATTGATGACATTCCATGTGTTATTTGAGCGTCTAAGTGCGAGTTCTAGACCATTATAAGCAGATGCATCTGCACGAATAGCAAACTGGTAGTATGGTGTATATTCAGGTTGAGCAAACACATCTGAAGCTCTATAAATAATACTTCCCCAACGAGTACCGTTATTACGCTCAAGGTATTCAAATTCTAACTCAATTTTATAGTTGCGAAGCTTTTGAAAATCCGAACTTAACATGATCGTGGTGGGTTTGATTAAGTCTTTGCGACCATCAATCAGTAAGGCACCTTCTTTAAATTGAATGCTACCTGGATTTGAAGGCAGGATATTCCAATCAGAAGGTATTGAATAAATTTCAGTAAAATCCAGATTTAAATATGTTTTTGGTTGTGGAACATTGATCGGTGTTTCAGGTTCGAGATCCGGTGGTAGAGATGGTTCTGGATCTTCAGGCTGAATTGGTATGGTTGGCTCAGGAGTATTTGGTAAGGTTGATTTAGCTTGATCTTCCCCAGAGCATCCTGCTAAACCGAGCATGAGCGATAGTGTGACAACTAGAGTCTGCTTTTTCATTTTAAAATTCTCGAGTGTACGATCCATGACGACCTTAAAATCTACGAAATTAAGGTTACAATTCCTTTGTAAATCAGAAAAATACGAAGCTTTGTTTGTATTATTAAGTTATTTTAATATTCGTGTCTGAGGCAAGGTTCAATATAAAAGAGTTAAAACTTGCCATCCACCAATAATGACACGAATGATCCCCAAAGCGACGAACAATATCATTTCAAAAAAACAGAAAAATAAAAAAGTCCAACCTGCTGCACCATCCACTTTGCTCGCATCGTATTCAATGTATAGCAATAACAACACCAGCCCAATTTGGAAGTAGATCATCGCAATTACTGCTGAATCCCATGGAAAACTTAACAAAAAAGTCCAACAGATGATGACCAAGGCAGCAAAACTGCATGGCAAAATAAATTGCAGCAAGTAACGCATATTATTTTCCCCCACAAAATAATGATTTGTTTTCATCCTTATACATAAGTAATACAGGACTTTATCAATGCGATCAACTATGATGAAATTGATTGAAATGAATGAAAAGTATTGTAAATAAAGGATTTGATTATGGCACAAAGCATGCAACACGTGATCATTACTGAACCAGGCGGCGTTGAGAAGTTGGCTTATGAAACGGTTGATATTCCGCAACCTAAAGACAATGAAGTCTTGGTGAAAGTACATGCTTTCGGCATTAACCGTCCTGATATTTTACAGCGCCAAGGTTTATATCCAATGCCTAAAGGGGTCACACCTGTACCTGGGTTAGAGGTATCAGGGGAAGTCGTTGCAGTAGGGGCTGAGGTAAACGCCTATCAGGTGGGGGATCAAGTGTGTGGACTCACCAATGGTGGTGGTTATGCCGAATACTGTGTGGTGCCTGAATCTCAGCTGATTAATATTCCTGCAGGGGTGAGTCATATTCAAGCTGCTGCAATTCCAGAAACATTTTTTACCGTTTGGGCGAATATTTTTCAACTGGGCAAAGCTAAAGCGGGGGAAACGGCTTTAATTCATGGCGGAACCAGTGGGATTGGAACAACGGCATTGATGTTGTGTAACGCATTTGGCTTAAAAACTTTTGCGACTGTTGGCTCAGATGAGAAAGTAAAAGCAATTCAAGATTTGACGCATGCAATTAATTATAAAACGGAAGACTTTGAACAGGTTATTCAGCAAGCGACTGAAGAAAATGGCGTAGATATTGTCTTAGATATGGTTGGAGCGCCTTATTTAGCTCAAAACTTGAATATACTACGTCGTGATGGACGTTTGGTTTATATCGCATTTCTTGGAGGAGCTAAAGCCGACGGCGTAAAATTAGGTCAAATCATGATGAAGCGTTTAACCATTACTGGCTCAACCATGCGTGCACGTACCACAGCAGAAAAAGCTAAAATCGCTCAAGATTTAAAGACACATGTTGCGCCGTTATGGGCAAAAGGTGAATGTCTACCGATGATCTATAAAACTTTTAATTTTAATGAGATTCAAGCGGCTCATTTAGCAATGGATGCAGGTGATCACATTGGTAAAATTGTGGTGAAAGTCTTGGATTAATCTCAACCACCTATGTTCGATTGAGTCAGCGCTGAGGATGAATAATCTGCTTCGTCCCAACAGACTTTAGATTATTCATCTGCTAACCAATTCTTAGACTGTTCATTGCTTGCGTCCAATCTTGGCAAGAACAGCGCGGACAATCTTGAAGTGGTTGTTGAAGTTCAGTGCAGAATCCACAATGTGTACACGCATATATTACGCTAGGTTTTACCTTGTATATTGATTGAGCTTGATCTGGAAAAATTGGTAAGCCATATTTAACTTGCTCATCGGGATAAAACAAAATACTGAAATTCCCATCGGACTCTAATAGGCCGACTCGAATTTGACCTAAATGCTCAACGGATTGACGACGCATTTCCGAAAAGAACTCATCATGCGACATATTACCTCGCTTGAATGCTTCAAGGACGAGCATGCCATCTTTTACGATGTAACAGGATTTACCTTCGACTAAGTCTTCGAAAGGCTGATATTTCATCATTAACCACGTTGTGGTGCGGTAAAGCAAGATGATCACACTCATGACGACTACGGCTTGAATTAAGGGTAAATCCTCCGTAAACATTGGATCTCCAGCAATTGATCCAAGACAAAGAATAATGGCAACTTCAAAGATGGAGAGTTGTCTAACCCCTCGCTTGCCAGTCAAACGAAGAAAAAGAATGATGAGTAAATACATCACCACACATCGGATTAAAATTTCGAAAACAAATACCCATGTGGTGTCGTAAAAAAAGATAGAAGCAAAATCCATTTGTTCCTCAATTTTCTAGGTGATTCTACTTAAGCTATCAAGCGCCAAAAAAAAGAAATACAGAATTATTGTCGAATTATTATGACTTTATGTAGATGTGGTGCGTGACTTGAATATTAAATCATGTTGTTTAAAAGATAGGGAGTGGAATTACAGTTGTTAATGTAATCAGGATTTTGAATATATGAGATAAGGTTGGCATTTTTTATTCATTACAATGATCCGAAATGTTTGTTATGTATTTGTAATATTCTGTTATATTCTTATGGTTGCATGTTTCGGTGTTTAACCAAGAGTTAAGGTGTATTTTGGATTCATTCCGTAATCGCGTTCTGTTCATATTTGCTGGATTAACCATTATCCTTGGGATATGCGTATCGCTGTATATTGGAAATATCGCATCTCAGCACTTGGCTAAAGCCAGTGGACAGACCCTACATGTCGCAGCAAAAAATATCAGTAATGCCTTGGCAGCTTCTCTTGCCGAACGCGAGCGCGAAATGGTGCTGCTCAGCCAATCTCCATTCTTTTCAGAAGCAAGTCTAGATGATCCACGTGTTCGTACACGCTTGGAACAAGTCAAAAATGCGTATGTCTATTATGCTTGGATGGGGGTAACAGATTTAAACGGTGATGTTCAAATTGCTGCGGATGGTATTCTTGAAGGTGAAAACGTTTCTTCACGGCCATGGTTTAAGGCAGGTTTACAGGGTACATACTTAGGTGATGTGCATGAAGCTGTGTTATTGGCAAAAAAAATTCAAGCTTTAAATCCTCATGAGCCGATGCGTTTTATTGATTTCGCAACACCAATCTATGATCCAAATACTCAAAAATTAAAAGGAGTGTTAGCTGCACATGCAGATTGGGAGTGGGCACGTCATATTCTCAATAAAGCATTATCTCAAACAGCATCTCAGCGTGGCATAGAAGTCTTTATCTTAAACAAACAGGGTGAACTGCTGTATCCATTTAAAAGTATTGGACGAGTCAAGCCACCTCAACTTAAAGTCAACGATGCACTTTATTATATTGATGATTGGAATGAAGGGCAGGATTTCTTAACCGCAAATATTGCGGTGAAGTCCGAGGCTAAAAGTGATATTGGTTGGCATGTGGTAATTCGTCAACCTTTGGCGATTGCTTTGGCAGATATGCGTGATTTGCAGTTCAAAATCTTCCTGATTGGTTTATTCGTCTCGCTGTTTATCTTTTATGTGATTTATCAACTTGCCAATAAATTGAGCAGACCCATTGAGGCTTTAGCTAAATCGGCTTATGCGGTCGAACAGGGAGACGTGCATACGGCATTTCATAGTCAAAGCAGCATCCGTGAAATCCAAGGCTTATCACATTCTCTACAAAGCATGACGCAAACCTTATTGGAACAGAAACAACAATTGCTTGAGGCAAACCAATCTCTAGAGCGTAAGGTTCAAGAGCGCACTCGAGCACTTGAATTGGCTAATCTTGAGTTGATTCGATTGTCACGACATGACGCATTAACAGGTTTACACAATCGCCGTGCTTTAAACGAACAACTTGAATACTTATTTGGTCAACATAAAAGAAATCAAATTGGCTATGCAGCACTTATATTGGATGTCGATTATTTTAAGCAAGTCAACGATCAATATGGTCATGATCAAGGGGATCAAGTGTTACAACAAGTAGCAAAAATCCTTGATCAAGCAACGCGTGAAACCGATTTTGTGGCACGTTATGGTGGTGAAGAATTTGTAATTTTATTGCCTGCAACACATCTGATGGGTGCGCAAGTTTTGGCAGAGAAAATTCGTACATTGGTGGAACAAGCTGTTATTTTGGCAGAGAAAACTTTGACCGTCAGTATTGGTGTCAGTGTGACTGATCTCAACGATGCTGATGCTTATGCCATTCTTAAACGAGCAGATCGACATCTTTATCAAGCAAAAGCCAATGGTCGAAATCAAACTGTGATCGATGCTTAAAATAAAGCATCCACATTTTGTTAAACTCAGTATTCTCTCATTGGACTAAACACCTGACGTGACTTCATTCGAAATTCAATCCAGTTCTTCTGCACAACTTGTTCAAGATCATAAGCTACGGGTTTTGATTGATCAGATTGAACAGCAAAAATTACAATTATCCGCATGGCAACACGCCCAAGAAGAAATTCGTGCCTACACGCAGAAGAAACTTATTCCTGTCTATCGTGATGTTTATCAAGTGCTGTTTCAGCAATTACAAAGTCTATGGAATAGCCTAAGTCAAATTGATTTAAATAAGTCGTCTCAAAAGGTTGTGGAAGAGAAGTGTTTTAACTTGACCCAAATGTTGAGCAAATCAAATATGCTCAATGAAACTCAACATGAGACAGTTGAAAAATTCCATATTTATTTCGAACAGGTGTTTGCTCAACCACGAAATAAGCAAGATAAAAAGAACAACTTCGAATCTAGTCAAGCACCAGATGCTCATGGTGAACAAAATGATTCAACGATTGATGACGATTCGTTATGGGACAAAGCGCAGTATCAACAAGCAAGGCAGCAAGCCAAACTTAAACGGCAGCAAGATAAACAAGCCGAAGCAGAAAAGTTAGTGAATCAATCCCTGAAAACAGTATATCTCAAAACTGCATCTATCATTCATCCAGACCGTGAACCGGATGAATCCAAAAAGGCTGCAAAGACGGCATTATTACAACGTGTTAATGAAGCTTATGAACAAGAGGACTTATTCACGCTATTGAAGTTACAACTTGAAGTCGAGCAACTTCAAGTCGGTATACAGAAAGCTATTCATCAAGATCAATTGAAGTACTATCAACAAGTATTGCAAGCACAGAGTTTAACTTTAGAAAAGCAAATCCAGATATTGATTAATAGCTTAGTGTGGTCAAACAAGGCAAAAATTGAAGTACAAAAAACTCAAGGTGCTTTAAATATTGAAAAGCTCTATCAACAGATTGACCAAGATGTTTCATCGTTAAAACAACAACTCAAATTGGAAAAGCAGCGTTTAATGGATATGTCAAAAGCTTCCGGGTTAGCATTTTTGATTGAACATTCACTTCTTTGAATCCAAAACATACGAGCTATAAATAGCTGTTACTGACATCTACTCATTCCGTATTTCTCAATGGTTGATTGTCCTATTATTAAAAAATTAATATTATAATTTATATAAAATGTGTATTTTGTCGCATTTATTTGATGTATTGACCATAATATAACGATAATGCTCTAAAAACTAAAACTAGGAATAACATGAAAAGTAAAAAAGTCTCAGACATTATGATTGAAGTGTTGGAACAAGTCGGCGTAAAGCACTGTTACGGCATTGTTGGAGATACGCTTAATCACTTTACCGATTCTTTATCGCGTAGTTCTATTCAATGGATCAATGTTCGCCATGAAGAAGTAGGTGCATTTGCAGCAGGTGCAGATTCATTGATGAGTGGCAATTTAACAGTATGTGCTGGCTCATGTGGTCCTGGAAGCTTGCATTTTATTAATGGTCTGTACGAATCACACCGTAATGGTGCGCCTGTGGTTTTGATCGCAAGCCAACTTTCAACCGAACAAGCAGGCTATTTAGATTTTCCCCAATATGTCGACTTTAAAGAAATTTATAAAAGTTGTTCTGTATATTGCGAGGAGATCAAAGCAGCCAGTCAAGTCAGACATGTGATGACATTGGCCTGTCAGGCAGCATTGAATAAACGTGGCGTAGCGGTGGTCATTATGCCAACCAATATCAGCAGTCAATATATTCAGGAATCATTGGATTTCAGGGTACATCATCCGCAGCCTGAAACTACGCCTAATCCTGCTGAACTTGATCAGATTAAAAACTTCATCAATGCTCATCAAAAAGTCACGATTTATGCGGGTATTGGAGCTCAGCATGCTCACGATGAAGTGGTTGAACTTTCGAAAAAATTAAATGCACCCGTTGTGCATACCTCACGTGCAAAACATTTTATTGAATATGATAATCCTCATAATATGGGGATGAATGGTATGTATGGCAATAAAGCAGCCTTACATGCGATTAATCATAGTGAGGTATTGTTACTGCTTGGAACGGACTTTGCGTGGCCACAGTTTTATCCTAAACACGCGAAGATTATTCAAATCGATGTCGATGCTACTCATTTAGGTCGTCGCTATCCTATAGATTTTGGTGCTGTTGGACATATTGCACCAACGCTGCGTGCTTTAATCCCTTTAGTTGAAAACAAGCAGAACCAACACTTTATTCAAGAGTGCTTAGATTTAAAGAAAGTTGCAGATGCAGCTCGTTTGAAAGAAGAGCGTATAGGTAAAGATGGTTTGATCCACCCGCAATATGTGGTGGCGCTCCTCAACAAATATGCAGATGATGATGCATTTTTTACTGGAGATGCAGGCTCATCGAAGCTATGGATGCTTCGTCACATCGATACCAATGGTAAGCGTAAATTGCTATGTAGTTTACTGCACGGTACGATGGCAAACTCGATGCCTCAAGCACTCGGCATTAAAAAAGCCTTTCCTGAACGTCAGGTGATTGCGCTATGTGGTGATGGTGGTCTGAGTATGCTGTTGGGTGATCTCATGACCATCGTACAGGAAAAGTTGCCGATCAAAATTGTTGTCTTTAATAACCATTCGCTCAATTTTGTAGAGCTTGAACAAAAAGTTGATGGCTTACTGGATAATTTTACCAAGTTAGCGAACCCTGATTTTGGCAAAGTGGCTGAAGCGATCGGGATTTATGGCATGACTCAAAAAGATGGTCATGGTTTGGAAGCAGCTATTCAGAAATTTTTAGCTCATGATGGTCCTGCACTAATCGATATTCATACCAACCCTGTAGAGTTGGTGATGCCACCAGAACCAAAATTTGAGCAAGTGAAGGCGACTTCATTGTATGCGATGAAGGCGGTTTTAGCTGGTCGAGGAGATGAGGTAAAAGATCTAATCGTGAATAATTTTATAAAATAAAATCGTTCGTCTCTTTAATCATTTTTTATGACAGTTTCTTCAAGTACTCATGGGATATTTATATCTGCTAGGCTTGAAGAAGCTTTTTTATACCGTTAAGTAAAGTTTTAATAAAAAATACAGTAAATTTACAATAAAAAATATCTTAAAAAATAAGCATTAACTCTTCATAAAATCATTTTGATCAATATCGTCATTGTTCCAACTGCTCATAGTTTCTATAACTGTTTTCCATTTTTGATTCAGTCATGATCAAGATGTGGAGATCATTTGATCTATGAGAATATCAAATAGATCAAAATAATAATGGTAAAAATCACATAAATTAATGAACGGTTCGCGTATTAAGGTTTAATGATGAGAAGTTTTTTTCAAGTATTTTCACTTTCTATTCTTTCTTCAAGTGTATGGGCAGGTGCAGATTGGGATTATCACCACCCTGAACAATGGAACACACTGAGTCCCAATTTTGCAGCCTGTTCTGGTCATAATCAGTCACCAATTAACATTGAGCGTTCTGTAAAAGCGGATTTGAAACCATTGCAGTTTAGCTATCAAACTTTGATTCAACGTATTCATAACAATGGTCATACGGTTCAAGTCGACTTTAAAGAAGGCGGAGAGTTGATGCTGGATGGTGATCGTTTTCAACTCAAGCAGTTTCATTTGCATACCCCAAGTGAAAATAAAATCCATGGCAAACAATATCCGCTAGAAATCCATTTTGTACATGCCAATGCCAAAGGAGAGCTGGCTGTCGTGGGGATGATGTATGCACAAGGTGCAGAGAATCCGCAATTGGCAAGAATATGGAATTCATTACCGAAGCTAAAAGGGCAAACTGTTGTGTTAAAACAGCCCCAGTCTGTTAATCATTTATTGCCAAAGAATTTGAATTATTATCGTTTTAGTGGTTCACTCACTACGCCACCATGTTCTGAGGGTGTTCGCTGGCTAATTTTAAAAGAGATTCAAACAGCCTCAGCCAAGCAGATTGAGGACTTTGCCAAGTTATTGGGACATCCGAATAATCGTCCAGTTCAACCTTTAAATGGTCGAATTATTGCGGAAAATTAAGATGTAAAGCATGTGCTTTTTGGGCAGACGTCGGTCTGCTTTTTTTTTGCACTTTATAGGAGGAGTAGCTAATTAAAGGCTAAAATAGTTTTTTCTGCTTTTGATTTGTTTATGTCTTTTGATCTTAAAACCACGCCCCAAACGGTACTTGAAGTTTCACCGCAGCATCATAAACTGAATCGTTTAATTGATGAAATTGAGCAGCAAAAGCAGTTATTACGTGCATGGCAAAATGCCAAAGATGAAATTCGTGCTTATAGTCAAAAGGCTTTGATGCCAGCATATCGAGAGCTTTACAGCATTTTGTATGAACAAATGCAGACCCTATGGAATAGCCTAAGTTTATATGGTCTAAGCAAGTCAGATTGCACAGTGGTGGAAGATAAAATTCAAAATCTTGCGCAATTACTGAAAGACACACATTTGCTAAATCAAAAGCAGCTCAATGAAGTCGATCAGCTGTATGCCTATTTTGCACAGGCAAAGGTATATGCTCAGAAAAAAACAAAAAAGAAAGCAGAACAGTCTTTAGATGTACTTGAACATGACGTGAAGCAAGATGACTTTGATGATTGGAATAGTGATCAATTCCAACAAGTACGTGAACAAGCCAAGTTAAAACGCCAGCAAGAAAAACAAGCGCAGGCTGAAAAAATGATTAATCAATCACTCAAAACCGTGTATTTAAAAATCGCGTCTATTATTCACCCTGACCGTGAGCCTGATGAATCGAAAAAAGCAGAAAAGACCGAACTGTTACAACGTGCCAATGAAGCCTATGAACAAGAAGATTTGTTCTTTTTACTTAAACTTCAGCTTGAGGTTGAGCAAAGTAAGAATGGTTCAAACAGGGGGTTAAGTTCGGAGCAAGTGAAGTTTTATCAGCAGGCTTTAGAAGCACAAAGCCAAGCCTTAAAAGAACAGATTCAAGCCTTGATTGATTCGCTTGTATGGTCAGACAAAGCCAAAATTGCGGTGAATAAGTCAAAAGGGCAACTGAATATTGAGCAGTTGTATAAGCAGATTGATGCGGATGTGTCTGCGGTGAAGCAACAGCTAAAAGCTGAAAAGCAAAGGCTGAGTTTTATGGGGAAAGAGAGTGGGTTAGAGATGTTGTTGGGGCATGGGGTGTTTTAAATGTGTTAAATGAAAAAAATTAGGATTCTATTTCTTTAAAGAAGGATTAGAAATGAGATGCTAAAAGATAAATTATTTATTAAAATCAAATAATAAAGAATTTAATTTAAGAGTTTTAGCTATGCAAATAACACCTTCTGATCCAGATATAGCAACTATATATAGAAAAATTTCAAATGGGAGATTAGATTTACAACCTGATTTTCAAAGAGGGGAAGTATGGAGTTTAGCGAAAAAACAGCGATTAATTGATAGTATTTTAAGAGGATGGCATATACCTCCAATACATGTTGTTCAGCCTAAAAATGGAGAAAATCAAGAGGTTCTAGATGGACAGCAGAGATTAGTTGCTATTAGAGATTTTATTAATGAAGAGTTCTGTATTAATGGAGAACAGGCACCTTTTGATTCTAAAATTTTTGATTTGAATGGGTTTAAATGGAAAGATTTACCTAATGCTATCAAAGAAAGTTTCCTTGATTTTACTATTCGTATTCTTACTCTAACAGATTATAAAATAGAAGAGCCAGGTGAATTGTTCTATAGACTTAATCAACCTACTAATTTAACTTCTGCAGAACAGCGAAATGCATTTTTTGGTGACACTAGACAACAAGTTAAAGAACTATCAAGCTTCATGGTAAACGATTTGGAGCTAAATACACATAATATCGGGTTCTCAAACTCTAGGATGGCCTATGATGATATAGTATCTAAGTTTCTTATCACTCTAGAATATAAAACGTTAAAGAAAAAAATTACAGCAAATGTCGTAACAACTCGTTTTAGAGATGGAAAAGCATTTGAACAAGATTTAATTATATTGGTTAAAAAAATATTAATAATTTTTTGTGAAATTATAAATAAATCAAAGATAAATATAAAATTAAATAAAGCTTCAACTTAAGTTGGTTGTTATTTATATATAAATATGATGAACATTATGGCGATGTAGACACTCTAATAAATTTTTTTGAAAAATTCGAAAGTAATAAGGATAGCATTGGATGTAATAGCCAATTAGAATCCTTAATTTATTCTGTATATATTGATAGAAGTAGTGCTCGTGTTGCAGATACAATGTCTGTAATCTTACGAGATTTATCTCTATGGGCGATATTTTGTATTACATTTTATGAGGAATTTGATGCGGATTTAGTTGATTATATAAAGCTATTAGAAAAAAATATTGCTGAAAATAATAATTCAGTGAATGAAAGAGATTTTGAAAATTTAGTATCTAAGCTTAATTGGGGAGAGTTGCTATGAGTTCCCATTTAAGAGATGCGAGGTTTTCTGACTATTGGAGAACATTGTACAAGAAAAATTTTCCTCTTAAAATTAATAATATTAGTGTAAATAGTGCAAATATTTTTCATAATTTAGATCTAAGTTTTAATGGTAGCTTAAATGTTATTATTGGGAAAAATGGCGTAGGAAAAACTAATTTTTTAAGAAATATTTTTAATGCGTTAAACTCGGAAGGTGAAACTAATAGAGCTAATTTTGATAATCTACTTGATAAAAATGATATTTTTTTAAAATATAAAATCAATGATCTTGAAAAAAATTATAAATTTTCCTATCAAGGTGCTGAAGATCAAAGCGAAGATATATTAAGTTTTATTTTTGATCCATGCTATTTAATTCCTGACTTAGTTAGTCTTATCAGGACACAACAAAATTTTAATGAAATTTTTGAAGGAGTTAATAGTTTGGATTATTCATCTGATAAACTGGATGAAATTAACTATATTACGAATAATTTATATAAAAAAATTTCTGTTTTTAATATAGAGGATGAATATCCAAACTTTCCAATTTTTCCAATTTTTATTGTTGAACGTGATGGGCTTCAATATGATAGTAGATCTATGGGGTTAGGTGAGCTTTCAATGCTCTATCTTTTTTGGATGTTGGATTATATTTCTAAAGATAGTAAAAATATTTTACTAATTATTGAAGAACCTGAGAGTTTTATATCTCCTTTAGTTCAGAGTCGATTGATCAATATTTTAGTTAAATATATAGTTGATAAAAACTTGAATTGTATCATTAGTACACATTCAGAACATATTTTAAAAAAAATTCCTGCTACGAGTTTAAAACAGCTTATTTACTCTCCAAGAAAAAATGAATACAAATTTATTGAGCTGAAAAATTTAGAAATTTTACAAACTTTGGGTTTATCAATTCCAAAGAAAGGAATCTTATTTTTTGAAGATAAGGCGGCTGAATTATTTCTTAAACAATTAATTAATCAGTCGCATTTAAATGCTGTGGAAAATTTTTATTTTCATTGTTCAGGTGATGACAGTCATATAGTGAGCCATCTTAATGAAATGCCTAAGGCTCTGAATAATTTTCAATTTATAGGCGTATTTGATGGGGATGCAAGAAAAAAAGTTCCAAGATTATTAGAGGCTGGTACTAAATCTATATTTTTGCCAACTGAAATGGCACCTGAGCAAATTATAATGGAATATATTGATGCATGTGATTTAGAAAGCATCGATGAATACCTGCATATTTCTATAGGAAGTTTTGACAAGGCTTATCAGTTAGTAACTGGAGCTGATCATCACGAGATATTCAGAAATATAGCCAATATTTTAGGTTATGATTTTGACTATTTATTCACAGAACTATGTAAAATGTGGATAAAGGATGAAACATCGGAATCTCAGGTTAGTCAATTTATTATTCAGTTTGATGCATTTTTTAAATAAAATAAAGGGCTGAATAATCAGCCCTTTATACTACAAATTAGATCAAACTAACGACACCTTACAGCGCCGCAATTTGCTCCATATTCGCTTTAATTTTCGCTAACTGATCAGCAAACTCAGCAAGTTTCACTTTCTCACCTTCAACCACAGCAGCAGGTGCTTTCGCCACAAAACCTTCATTTGCAAGTTTAGTTGCAATTTGGTCATGCTGTTTTTGAACCTTGTCTAAGTCTTTTTGTAAACGACCCAATTCCGCTTTAGGATCAATTAAACCCTTCATAGGAACGAATACAGACACATGACCTACAACACTTGAAGATGACAATGGTGGTTGTTCAGCATCTGCAAGGAAAGTAATGCTTTCAACTTTTGCCAATGCTTTGAACAATGGTTCAATACGTGCGATTTGCGCTTTTTCAGCTTCAGTGGTGTTCTGAAGTAGAACAGGCAACAAGCGAGCATTACCTAGACCCATCTCACCACGGATGTTACGTACAGCACCAATCAAACCTTGTAGCCATTGCATATCTGCTTCAGCTTGGTCATTGATCAACGCTTGGTCAGCAACTGGGTACTGTGCAAGCATAATTGTTTCGCCAGAAATGTTTAACTTCGGCGCAAGTGTTTGCCAAATTTCTTCTGTTAAGTAAGGCATCAATGGATGAGCCAAACGTAAAGACGCTTCCATTACAGAAAGAAGAACACGACGTACTTCAGCTTTACGCTCAACCGATACATTTTCGTCATTCAGAACAGGCTTAGTTAATTCAACATACCAGTCACAGTATTCATTCCAAATGAACTCATAAATCGCTTGTGCAGCCAAGTCTAAACGATACGTCGCGAATGCAGTTTGCACCGCTTGTTCCGCTTTTTGTAGACGGCTGACGATCCACTGTTCAGGCAATTCCCAAAGGTCTTGACGCACGTCTTGACCAATCACTTGCTCTTCGCAGTTCATCATTACGAAACGGGTTGCGTTCCAGATTTTGTTCGCAAAGTTACGGTAACCTTCAACACGTTTCATGTCGAACTTAATGTCACGACCCGTGTTGGCAAGCGCACAGAACGTGAAACGAACCGCATCAGTACCGTAAGATTGAATACCTTCAGGGAATTCTTTACGCGTCGATTTTTCAATCTTCGCTGCTTGTTTCGGGTTCATCAAACCTGTTGTACGTTTTTGTACTAAAGTTTCTAAATCAACACCGTCAATCAAATCTAATGGGTCAAGGACGTTACCTTTAGATTTAGACATCTTCTGACCTTCGCCATCACGTACCAAACCGTGTACATATACGGTTTTAAACGGTACTTGTGGTGTGCCATCTTCATTTTTCATGAAGTGCATGGTCATCATGATCATGCGGGCAACCCAGAAGAAGATGATGTCGAAACCTGTTACCAACACATCAGTCGGGTGGAAGGTATTTAAGAAATAGTTTTCTTTATCTTTCGCTTCGTCGCCAGTCCAACCTAAAGTTGAGAATGTCCAAAGACCAGATGAGAACCATGTATCCAATACATCTTCGTCTTGGTTCAATTCAACTTCAGGCGCAATACCGTTTTTCGCACGAACTTCTTCTTCGTTACGACCCACGTACACATTACCTTCCGCATCGTACCAAGCAGGGATACGGTGACCCCACCACAATTGACGAGAGATACACCAATCTTGAATGTTGTTCATCCAAGCCATGTACATGTTGCTGTATTGCTCAGGTACGAACTTGATACGGCCATCTTGAACTGCTTCAATTGCAGGTTTCGCAAGCGGTGCAATCTTCACATACCATTGATCCGTCAATAACGGCTCAACGATTACACCTGAACGGTCTCCACGAGGTGGTTTCAACGTGTACGGTTGAATTTGGTCTAACCAACCTTCGCTTTCAGCTTGTTCTACTAATTTTTTACGTGCTTCAAAACGCTCTAAACCAACATAGTCCGCAGGTGCAGGGATGGTTTTAGAAATTTGCTCGCCGGCTTTCGCAATGTATTCAAACTCAGCCAACACTTCAGCATTTTTGTTGAAGATGTTGATGATTGGCAATTCGCAACGTTTACCTACTTCATAGTCATTGAAGTCATGTGCAGGGGTGATTTTTACACAGCCTGTACCGAATTCTTTGTCAACATATTCATCTTTAACGATTGGAACAGCACGACCTGTAATCGGTAGGATAATGTTCTTACCAACTAAAGCTGCATAGCGTTCATCATCAAGCGCAACAGCAACCGCTGTATCACCTAATAATGTTTCAGGACGAGTCGTTGCCACAACGATATGATCTTTACCATCGTGCGTGCGAAGTGACTTATCTTCAAAGAAGTATTTGAAGTGCCACAATGAACCTTGTTCTTCTTTATCAGACTCAACTTCAAGGTCAGAAAGGGCAGTTTGTAATTTAGGATCCCAGTTTACAAGGCGTTTACCACGGTAGATCAAACCATCTTCGTGAAGTTTTACAAACACTTCTTTAACAGCGTTTGATAAACCTTCATCCATGGTAAAGCGTTCACGTGACCAATCAACAGAAGAACCTAAACGACGAATTTGACGGGTAATATTACCGCCAGATTGTTCTTTCCATTCCCATACTTTTTCGATGAATTTATCACGCCCCAAGTCATGACGGCTTACGCCTTGTGCACCTAACTGACGCTCTACAACCATTTGCGTTGCAATACCTGCGTGGTCAGTACCCGGTTGCCAAAGCGTGTTGAAGCCAGACATACGTTTATGACGTGTCAAAGCATCCATGATGGCATTGTTAAAACCATGACCCATGTGCAAGCTACCAGTGACGTTTGGTGGCGGAATCATGATACAGAAAGACTCGCCTTTTTCAGACGGCTTAAAGTAACCGCGTTCTTCCCAAGTTTGGTACCATTTTTTCTCGATCTCGGTCGGATCGTAGGTTGTAGCAATATTTTGCGCTGAATCAGTCATAGTTCGAACAGATCAAAAGTAGATAAAAAATTGCATCTATTGTAGCAAAAAAAATGCATGGAGAGGCACGTTAAGCAAATGCATTCTCATTTCAAATCCCACACAATCGAACAGTAATTGATTTTGAATAACACTAAAGCCAGCGTCAACTCGCGGAATCGGCCTGACAATAAAGGATAACAATCGCATGACCTATACTATTTCTTTGCGCTTACAACCTGAAACTTATCAGCAATATCAAACCATTCACCAAAAACTCAATGCAGGAGATCGTGAAGCGCAAGCTAAAATTCTTGGAGATAATCTGTCCAAAATTGCTTGTGAGATTATTGATCAAGCCTTTGGCACACTGGTCAAAGATTCTAATGCAAAGGATCAAGACTCAGCAAAAGTATTGAAACAAGTGCAAGATGCAATCTTGAAATACATGCCTTGGTCAGTATCTTTTTTTGGTAATGATCGCTTAACGCCTATGGTGAATCATGTACAAAGTTTGATGTATGAACAAGATGGAAAATACTATATTTCATACCCAGTTGAAAAAGTTATTGTGAATGAGTTACTGGGCTGTGCAGAACGTATGCGTGAAGGTCAAAATCAATATGTTGCTCCCGGCTTAAAAGCCTTCACTAAAGTGGTTGATCAAGGCGTTACGAGCTTAATTCGTGAACCTAAAAAAATGCTGAAATTTAATATGGTGGTGGATAAAACCTTAAATGGTGTGATCAGTTTGACCACAGGATTAGGGTATAAGCGATTTGAAAATTTAAGCAAAATTCATGATGCACAAAGTATCGTGAAGTACTTTGACCATTTTTTGGTTTTTCTTGATAATGAAGGACAGCAAAAAGCAAAATTAAATGCTTAAACCATAAGGATAAAGGGAATGGCAAAGTTGGAACAGCTTGATCAGAAAGTGGTGTGGATTACAGGTGCATCATCGGGTCTTGGTAAAGCGTTGGCTGCTGAATGTGCCAGCTTAGGGGCACAGGTTATATTGACGGCTCGTCGTTTTGAAGAGCTGGAAACGGTAAGACAGTCTTTGGCACACCCAGAACGACATATTTCCATTAAAGCGGATATCACAGATGAATCACAAGTTCGTCATGCTTATGAACAAGTTCTCCAACAAAAGGGACGTATTGATTGGTTAATCAATAATGCAGGTCTATCACAACGTGCATTAATTAAAGACACGACCATGCAAACTGAACGTGCGATCATGGAAGTTGACTATTTCTCTCAAGTTTTTTTAACCAAAACGGTTTTACCGACTTTTCAGCAACAAAAGTCAGGACGAATTGCCTTTATCTCAAGTGTAGCTGGGTTATTGGGCACACAATATCGTGCGACTTATTCGGCAGCCAAAGGTGCGATTCATATGTGGGCGAATAGCTTACGTGCTGAAGTTGCGCAAGATGGTGTGGGTGTCTCGGTAATTTTCCCGGGATTCGTGAAAACCAATGTATCCTTTAACGCTTTAAACGGTGAAGGAAAGCCCCAAGGTTATCAAGATGAGGCTATTGAAAATGGTTTAGAAGCAGAGGAATTTGCTAAACAAACCGTACAGGCATTATTGAAAGGGGATGAGTATATTATCGTGGGTGGGGCAAAAGAAAAATTAGGCGTCTTTATTTCACGATTATCACCAGCAATACTGTATCGAATGATCCGAAAAATGAAAGTAAAGTAATTTTTAATGATCGTGACCCGCGTATCGATGAGAAAAATTTTATCAACTATGTCTGGTTTTCTATCTCAATGATCATGCGAGCGATAAGGGGTTTGAAGACTCCTCAAATAAAGTATAGGGCTTAGTGACTACTACATACCTGTAAAGAAAAAGAGAGACTTTTAGTCTCTCTTTTGTATAGCAGTTCCGTAAGCGAATACTTCAACCATTCCACCTTGAAGTCCTAAATCTGTGGTGCTGAGTCTTAACCCTAAGATTTCAGTTGCGCCCATTTTTTCAGCTTCAAGTTTAAGTCTAACAATAGCTTCACGTCTTGCACGTTCAACAATACTTTCATAACTACGTAAGCGTCCACCAAAGAAATTTTGGATTTGCGCAAGTACAAACTTAAAATAATCATGCGAAATCACAACATTACTGCTGATCATTTGTCCATGGTTTTCAGAAGTTTTAAAACGCTGACTATCTAACTTGATATAAGCTAAGCGCGCTTCTTGTTCATCAAGTTGCTTAAGATGCTTTTGTTCATTATAGCGACCAAATCCAAATCCAATACAAAATAGGATGAGAAAGATAACCACCTGAAAAATGATACCATCCATAACGAATCCTTAAGAGGTGAATGGATCAGGAATTTTAGGTGCATTCGGTGTGACATACACAGCTGTGCCATAAACAAATAATTCGGAAGCACCTTGGGTAATATTGGAAGTCGAGAAACGAATTCCGACAATCGCATTCGCCCCTAAGCCACGCGCTTTATCAATCATACGGTTCATTGCTTCTTGACGAGACTCTTCAAGTAATTCCGTGTATGCGGTAAGTTCTCCACCGACGATATTCTTAAGTCCTGCGAGTAAATCACGTCCAACGTGTTTACTTCTGACGGTACTACCATATACCACGTCAAATTGTTGTTGAATTTGATGACCAGGTACAGATTCTAAATTACTTAACAGCATGTGATTGAAGTCGTTATAAAAAGGATAATTAATGACAAAATATCAGTATTTGGGACAATAAAAAAGCCCACCGAAGTGAGCTTTATTCAAACAAAAAATTACTTCTTGTCGTATTTTAAATCTGAGCTTGAAGGCTGATAAATCACTTGATCCGTAGTATTAGTTTTTAAGCCACCACCGAGTGATTTATAGAGCTCGATTTGGTTGTTAAGGTTCGCTTGTTCAAGCAGCAATAAACCTTGCTCAGCACTATACGATGTACGTTGCGCATCTAGTACAGTTAAGAAACTGTCAATACCAGCGCGGAAGCGGGCATTTGAGAGTTTGTAGGTTGTATTGGTCGCATCAACTAAACGGCGTTGTGCAGTTAAACGTTCACCGATATTTTGACGCACTGCCAAAGCATCATTCACTTCACGGAACGCAGATTGAATTGATTTTTCATAATCAGACAATGCGATCTGTTGCTGTGTTTCAGAGACTTTAATATTGGCACGACGTGTACCCCAGTCAAAGATTGGTATATCTAGACTAGGACCAACAGACCAAACAAAAGCGCCAGACTTGAATAAATCACTTAAGTCTGTTGATGCATAACCTGCTGAACCTGTGAGGCTAATGGTTGGGAATAAACGCGCTTTTGCAGCACCGATATTCGCACCAGCCGCACTTAGCTGATATTCAGCCGCTTTAACATCTGGACGGTTGTTGAGTAGATCACTTGGCAAACCAGCCGCAAAAGCAGTGGTTGATGTCACACGTGTGATTCTCTCTTTAGGCAATAAATTGTCAGGTAGTGGTTGACCTACAAGGAGGTTTAACGCATTAACCGCTTGTGCAATTTGAGTCTTGTATTCAGCAACATCACCACGTGCCGTCTCAACAGAAACTTGAGCCTGACGAAGCGGAACTTCACTGTCGATTCCCACATCAAAACGTTTTTTGTTGAGATTGTAAGATTCAAGTTGAGCTTTTAGCGTCTGTTCAGCGAGCTTAAGATTCGCTTGCGCATATGAGTAAGCCAACCAAGCTTGAGCTGTTTGGCTAATCAAGGCAATTTGAGTGGCATCACGTGCGCTTGCAGTTGAAAGATAAGTGTCTAGGGCATTGTCTTTCAAGCTTCTAACACGACCCCAAAAATCAATTTCATAAGCCGTTAAACCTAAACCTACATTATAGGTTGTTACTGGGCTTGGCGAATTGACCGTGTCTTGTCGTAAAACACCACCACTTGCACCAATCGTAGGCAATTGATTGTTTTGGCTGATTTGAAATTGTTGACGTGCTAATTCGATATTTAGCGTCGCTTTACGAAGATCACGGTTATTTGCCAAGGCTAAATCCAAAACTTGGATTAAGCGTTGATCTACAAAAAAATCCTTGTAACCTTGCTCCGCAATAGATGGACCAGAAGCATTGCCAAGATAACTTCCTGGAATATTGGCTTGAGTGACCGGTTCTGGACCACGCATGCTTTGACATGCTGTCAAAGCAAGCGCAATTGCAGATACCGCAATGCTACGACCTGTAATAGACCATACGTTTTGCATCACGAAATTTGCTCCTGTTTATTTTGTTTTGGTTTTGTTTTAAAGATACTTCGGATCCATACGTAGAACACTGGAATAAAGAAGATCCCTAAAAGTGTTGAGCTGATTACACCACCAAGTACACCATAACCCACGGAATGTTGACTTCCTGCACCTGCGCCAGAAGCGAGAGCTAGAGGAAGAACACCAAAACCGAAAGCCAATGTGGTCATAATGATTGGACGCAAACGCATTTTCGCGGCATGCAAGGTTGCTTCGAAGAGTTCTTCACCTTGATCTTGAAGCTCTTTCGCAAATTCTACAATCAAGATCGCATTCTTCGCGGACAAACCAATCACGGCAATAATCGCCACTTGGAAGTAGATGTTATTTGAAAGGTTTGGATCTTTCAAAATAATCATTCCCAAGAATGTTAAGGCAAGTGCACCAACAATACCCAATGGCACAACCATGAGTACAGAGAATGGGATAGACCAACTTTCATATAAGGCTGCCAAGCAGAGGAAGACAATCAATAACGAAAGAGCATAAAGGAATGGTGCTTGTGCGCCAGACTCACGTTCTTCGAGAGATAAACCAGTCCATTCGTAATCGAAACCTTGTAAGCCCATTGAAGGAAGCTTTGCAATGATTTCTTCAACCGCGGCCATTGCATCACCCGAACTCACACCTGGAGCTGGAGTACCTGTAATGTTCATGGAAGAAACGCCGTTATAACGTTCTAAACGTGGTGAACCATAAGTCCATTCGCCTGTTGCGAACGCTGAGAATGGAACCATCGTACCTTGGTTATTGCGGACATACCACTTGTCTAAGTCTTCAGGCATCATACGAGAACTCGCTTCACCTTGGACATACACTTTTTTCACACGACCACGATCGATGAAGTCATTAATGTATGTACCACCCCATGCCATACCCATCGTACTATTGATTTCAGCAATGCTGACTCCCATAGCACCAGCTTGAGCATGATCGACGATGACACGATATTGAGGCGTATCTTCTTGTCCATTAGGACGAACACCTGTTAAGCGCTGATCTTGAGAAGCTAAGCCGAGTACAGCATTACGTGCTGCTAATAATTGCTCGTGACTTTGACCTGCAGCTGCTTTTAACTGTAGATTAAAGCCTGCACTCACGCCCAACTCCGGCATTGCTGGAAGTTGAAGAGGCATGATATAGCTGGCATCTTTCACAATCATATTCAGTGCCATACCACGTTGGATAATGGCACCGACCTGAGATTCAGGAGAGGTACGGTCTTTCCAGTCTTTCAACTTAATGAAGGCAAGACCCGCATTTTGACCAATACCCGTGAACGAGAAACCAGCAACACTAAATACAGATTCAACATGTTCTTTCTCGTTGTTGAGGAAGAAGCCTGTCATTTGATCAATTGTTTTACCTGTTCGTTCAAGCGTTGCATTCGGTGGAAGCTGAACGAGAGTCATCACCACACCTTGGTCTTCATCTGGTAAGAATGAAGAAGGAAGGTTGACAAATAACCAGCCCATCACAGCAATCACAACACCATAGACCAATCCTGCAAATAGCTTGGCATGTGTTAAACGGTTTACGCCGTTTTGATATTTCACCGAAATTTTGTCAAAACCATTGTTAAACCAACGGAAGAAACGGGCAAAAATGTTATTGCTTTGAGGTTTGTTGGCATCATGTTTTTTCAACATGGTCGCACACAATGCAGGGGTAAAGGTTAATGCAACAATCAATGAAAGAATCATTGCTGTAACGAGCGTGATAGAGAACTGACGATAAATTACACCTGTCGTACCCCCCATGAATGCCATAGGTACGAATACTGCAGTTAAGACAGAGGTAATACCAATCAATGCACCAGAGATCTGTCCCATCGACTTTTCAGTCGCTTCCACAGGCTCAAGATGCTCTTCTGCCATCACACGTTCAACGTTTTCTACGACGACAATCGCATCATCCACCAGAAGACCAATGGCGAGAACCATAGCGAACATGGTTAATGTGTTGATCGAGAATCCGAATATGTTGATCACGGCAAATGTACCCAATACAACCACTGGAACAGCCATTGTTGGAATAATGGTTGCACGCCAGTTTTGTAGGAACAAGAACATGACCAAGAATACGAGGATAATCGCTTCAATTAAGGTTTTCACAACACTTTTAATTGAGAGCTCAATAAATGGTGTTGTATCAAAAGCAAGTTTGTCCACCATACCTGTTGGGTAGTTTGGACGTAATTCTTTTAAACGATCTTCAATCGCTTGGGCTGTATCTAATGCGTTTGCACCCGTTGCCAAACGAATCGCTACACCACCTGCAGGTTGACCATTAAATTTAGAGTCAAATGCATAATTATCTGCACCTAATTCAATTTTAGCGACATCACCTAAACGAACTTGTGCACCATTTGGTGAGTTCTTAAGGAAAATATTTGAAAATTGTTCAGGTGTTTGTAAAAGACTTTGAGCAGTTACAGTCGCATTTAAAACTTGACCTTGTACAGAAGGTGCACCACCTAACTGACCTACCGCCACTTGCGCATTCTGAGTTCTTAATGCATTTGCAATATCACTCGGTGTAACTTGCAGGTTGGCCATTTTGGATGGGTCCATCCAAATTCGCATAGCATATGAACCACCAAATACTTGCACTTCACCCACACCAGTCACACGGCTAAGTGGTTCAGAGATATTTGAGTTTACATAGTCTTTAATGTCATTTGCATCTAATGCATCTGACTCAGAATAAAACGCAATAACTTGTAAGAAGCTTGCGCCAGACTTAGTAACTTTTAAACCTTGACGTTGTACGTCTTCAGGCAAAAGTGCAGTCGCTGATTGAAGTTTATTTTGAACTTGTACCTGTGCAATATCAGGATCGATACCTTGTTCAAAGTTTAGAGTAATGGAAGCTTGTCCATTACCAGCACTGTTAGATGAGATGTAACGTAACCCATCCAAGCCATTCATTTGTTGTTCAATAATTTGCGTTACTGTGTTTTCTACAGTTTCAGCAGATGCACCCGGATATGTTGCAGAAATCGATACCGTTGGTGGTGCAATCGTTGGGTATTGCGCAATTGGCATCTTGGTGAGGGATAAAATACCCGCCAACATGATGACCAATGCAATCACCCAAGCGAAAATTGGGCGATGGATAAAAAAGTGAGCCATTCAGTCTACTCCTTATGCATTTGAAGTAGCTTTTTGTTCAGATTGAGCTGCTGGCTTTGCTTGTTGACCATCTTTGCCGGCTTGAGGTGCTGCAGCTTGAGGTTGATAAGGTTTAGCTACAACTTGTTGTTCAGGTTTAACTTTCGCCACACCATCTACAATGACCTTGTCACCTGTATTTAGACCTTTGGTCACAATCCAATCTTTGCCTTGCACACCTGCAGTCTCAATTGGACGTACTTCAACTGCACCTTTCGCATTCACGATCATCGCAGTCGCTTGACCTGTTGGTGTACGGGTCACAGCCGCTTGAGGCACTAAAATCGCATTAGGAATTACACCTTGCACAATTTGAGCATTAGTGAACATTCCTGGCAATAATAATTGATTCGGATTTGAGAACACAGCACGTAGGGTAACTGTCCCTGTTTCTGGATTTACACTTGCATCAGAGAATGCAAGATTACCTTCAATAGGGTAGATGCTGCCATCTTCAAGTTTTAAACGAACTTTAGTATTGTTGCTGCGGTCGATGCTGCCTTGACTCAACTGTTGACGTAAACGAAGAAGCTCAGCACTTGATTGGTTGATATCGACATAGATTGGATCAAGCTGTTGGATTGTTACCAATGCTTCAGGTTGATTAGCCGTTACCAATGCACCTGCAGTCACACTAGAGCGACCTGATTGCCCTGAAATTGGTGAGCGAACAGTAGAATAACCTAAGTTAATCTGCGCATTTTTCACCGCTGCTTCTGAAGCTGCAACATCTGCTTGTGCCAATTTAACTTGTGCTTGTAGATCATCAAATTCTTGCTTAGACACAGCATTGATACCGACAAGTTGGCGATAACGGTCAGCTTTAACTTGAAGCGCATTGAGATTGGCTTTTTGACGAACTAAGGCTGCTTTTGCACTGTCTAAGTTCGCACGGTTGGTATTGGCATCAATTTCGTACAGAGGTTGTCCTTCACGCACAAAACTACCTTCAGCAAACAGACGCTTTAAAATCACACCGCTTGCTTGCGGACGTACTTCAGAAATTTGATAGGCTGAAGTTCGACCCGAAAGCTCGACAGTTTGTTCAACACTTTGTGGTTGAGCAACGATGACACCAACTTCAGTTGGCGGCATTTGCTGTTGTGCAGCGGCTTGCTCTGCATCTTTTGGATCTTTGCTACAACCCACAAGTGCAATACTTGTTGCAAGAGCACAAGCAGTGAGGGCAGGGGCCCAAAGCTTTGCCGACATCATTATTCCACCTCGTTAGATTTTTCTCTAAAAATAATTGTTTGCTTTGCTATCCGTTGTGATAGGACTAACCACAGTATAGTCAGCCATATCAACGCAATACTCCAACCTGCAACAACATCTGTCGGGTAATGAGCACCGAGATAAACCCGTGAAAAACCCATGCCAACAAACCATATACAGGCAGCGACAAAAATGATTCTACTTTGATGATGGTTTCGAAAGATCATGATCATCAAACCAGCAATCACTGCTGCATAGAGACTATGTGCGCTTGGAAATGCGGCTCCATAAGTTTCAACGATTTGATAAATTGCATTTGGACGAGGTCGGTCGAAAGCATATTTGAGTAACCAGCCAAGACAGGCACCACCAACGAGACCAAGTGAGATAAATAGACAGTTAGCATATTGTTTTAATCGCCATTGCTGTAAGGTCCAGATCGCCACGCACATCAGCATGATCGGTAAACCGCCAACATGAGACAATAAAACCGCAATTCCATCTATGAGGGGATTGCGGTGTTGACTCATCCATGAAACAGCAGTGAGATCGAGCTGTTGTATCGTTGGAATATAGATTCCTATACTACTTATCGTTATTCCTAAACAACCTATTAAAATCAGTAAGTAAGGCATATAAAATAACCTGAGTTATATTATAGTCGCATACATTTATTGCATGAATGCGTCAAAGTGTACTCGCCAGTACACTTTTTTTCAAGTCAGTGTAAAAGCATAATTTATAGTAATTTCATTACAATGTGCATCTTATTTTTAGCACAAAAAATAACACAAATATCTAATGAGAAGATTTCTTTGGTGAAATTGGATCTTCGACCTCTAAAGGTTGTTTTGGGGGCCAGAAAAAGTCCATTGGTCGTGTAACAAAGTGAGTAAATACTAATTTTGCCAGAGGTTTCCATTGTTCAAAACGAACACGTCGTGCGCGTAATGCCACAATAATAGTGAGACTAAAGCTGACAAATAAGTTGGTCAAACCAATTAATAATACACCAAGGAATGAAACAATAATGAGCCCTATTTCAGGCGTGCCATTGATACTCAATAGGCCCTGCATAAAGTTTGCTGAAGCAAAGGCAATATGACGAATATCTAAAGGCAGACCAAGAATAAAGCCAATTGTCCCCATGCTGCCTAGCATGATTCCGAACAGGAAATTCCCGGCTAGTGCGCCTAAATTACGTTCAATATAGTTTGCAAACTTTTCTAGTCTGTCAGCACCTAGCCAGTTTTTTAGACGATGATGTGCTTTTAAGCGAGGTCCGACTTTACGATACACTGCCATGTTGTCGAAGTAACCTGCGATCAAACCAGATAAAAATAGACATACACCTGCAATAGCTGCATGTGGTACTGCGAGGGATGTAAAAGGATTTAAACTATGAAGTAAATATGTTGCTTTACTGTGATTGAGTAATTGTTCACCCAAAATCAACGGCCACATCATGGTGATCAATGCTGCAACCGGGATTGCAATGGAAATATTGCCGAGAATAGCGACAAACTGCGTACGGATAATATTGATAATCAGTGCAGCAAGTTCTGCGATTTGTGCAGTTCGAGACCCTTTCTTTTGTTGAACTGTCGCGGCTAGGGCAGCTGCAGTCATAGCAGGTTGTTTGGTTGCAACCGTAAAATGGAGTACATGGATCAACATGAAACCTAATGCATAGTTCATGCTATACGCGAAGGCTTGCATGATAGGTGCCATGGCGATGCGCGCAGTGAGAATCTTCAAGGTCGCCATGATAGCGATAATGACACCTGCACCTGCGGCTGATTTGTACATACTGAAGAAACCAGCTTTATTGGTACTTACATAATGTTCGCCAGTTTTACTGGCATTTTCAGTGACTTGTAATGCGATTAATTCACTGTTTGTTTTTAAAAGCTCTCGAACACTTCGCTCCTCATAGTGAGCCGCAACTAAATCTTGACATAACTCAGCTAGTGCTAAGTATTGAACTTTTCCAGTTTCAGTCAATAAGTTCAGTAATAGTTCAATACGATCTAAACATTGCTCAAGCAAAGACAATAAATAAGTGAGACTTAAACTCACCCCAATTCTTTTCGTAGCACGACGAATCTTCAAAACGACATCGCGGCACTGCTCGATCATCACCAAAGCCTGGTTGGCGTCGGGTACGACCATTTCAGTAAGATCATCAGCTTCACTATAATGTTTTTTGTATAGCTCAATAAATTCAATGATTTCACGATTCTGAACCAAAAAAGGTGACTCATATTCAGTCAGTTCTGGTTGTGCATTAATAAACTCAGGATAAAGTCCAATACCGCTGATACGGTAAGATAAAACTGTAATGGCTTTAATCATGTCGCGTTTGATGCCAAATTTTGCATCTAAGCTGCCATTACTTTGATTGACAATCTGAAAAAACTGAATCCATTGCTGATCTTCAATATTTTCTAGCCAATATTTATCGCTACGCAAATGAAAGACACGGAAGACTAAATCTTTTAGATCAGTTTCATCGGTCAAAAGGGGAAGAACATGCGCTCCCATTCGTTGACCCAACTGATTCCAAAAACCATCTAGAGAAAGAATCCCACTGTCCGCATAAATAGTGGTTTGTTTATAGCGATTGATCAGATGAACGATATAGGCTTGAAAAGTGGTGCCAGCAGTCGGCGTAATTAATAACGCTTGTATCAACGCCTGAAATTTTTGATTAATTTCTTCTAGGTTATAACTGTCTGATGGACGGATGCGATTAACGAGTTCAATGAGTATGTTTTCGTCTGGAGCAGCTTGATGATGGTCAAGTTGCTCCTGCATTTGTTTAAAAAGATCATTAAAGTTTATATGCATACGCAAATTTTTTTAGTTGAAGTTTATTGGATTCGATCTAATGCTAATTGCGCCAAATTATCAAGCGCTTGACGATAAATACTTTCAGGCAGTTGTAACAATGCCTGACGAGCTGCTGTAGTTTCTTCAACAGCACGTTCGCGACAGTAATCTAGTGCACCAGAGTTTTGAACAATCTGAATCACTTGATCCAAATGTTCAGTACCACCTGTAGTGATGCTACGACGGATAATATCGTGCTCTGCTCCAGAAGTTTTTTGTAGAGCAGCAATCAGTGGCAGTGTTGGCTTACCTTCCATTAAGTCATCGCCAATATTTTTACCAAGTGTTTCTGCGTCAGAGGTGTAATCGAGTATGTCATCTATGATTTGAAATGCATTCCCGAAATGACCTGCGTATTTTCTGAGTGCTTCACGATATTGATGTTGATTGGCAAGAATCGCAGCGCCTTCAGTCGCCAATTCAAACAAACGAGATGTTTTGCCGTGAATAATATCTAAATAAGTCGCTTCAGTGGTTTCAGGTTGATGTTGAGATTGCAGTTGAAGTACTTCTCCTTCAGCAATTTCACATGTTCCTGTTGAGAAGTCTTTTAATAACACCATATTGTTCAAATCTACGAGCAAATCGAAAGCTCTAGAAATCAGGAAGTCTCCAACAAGTACAGCGGTTTGGTTATTCCATGTTGCATTCGCTGTAGGACGACCACGGCGTAACCCAGACTCATCTACGACATCATCATGTACCAGTGTAGCGGTATGCAGCATTTCAATAATTGCAGCTAACTTTTGGGCATGCTCTAGGTTGGTTTCACCGCAAGCGCGAGCAGCCAATAAACACATAATAGGACGCATGCGTTTACCACCTGCCTCAACCACATGTTTGCTGACTGACATCACCAAAGCAACTTTAGAGCTGATTCCTTCATTAATAAGTTGGTCCATCGCAGCAAAGTCTGTAGCAACAGGTGCGAGAATGTCTTGCTTAAAATCGATGGCCATAACAATGAAGTCCTTATACAAACAGTAGATGTTACTCAGCTAGTGTAACAATTTAAGTGAAAGTTTTGGTCGCTTTGCCACATGAATATGCATGATTTTCTTAATGTTGTTCAGTTTCTATTCATGTTTGTGATTTAATCTTCATAATACCAATAAAACTTGATACGTTATTTGATATTCGAAGTAGTTCATTTTGTGAATAAATATAGTTTAATCAATCAGCAAATTGTTATTTTCATGTAAGAAATAGATATTTCGGGATGAAAGTTAACTTTTAGACAAAAGACCTTGTTGTTTATTTCATTATCACTTAAAATCCTTGCCCTTGAATAACCCCCAGTGGCGTTCGTTTTAAGATCGATATATTCCTTTATCGGCACGACGACACGGGCCTGTTGGAGTACATTATGTACGCAGTAATCCAAAGCGGTGGTAAACAACACCGTGTTGTTGAGGGTGAAACCCTTAAAGTTGAATTATTGAAAGCTGAAACTGGTTCTACTATTACGTTTGATGACGTATTAATGTTAGTGAACGGTGATAGCATTCAAATTGGTGCTCCAGTTGTTGCTGGTGCTAAAGTAACTGCTGAAGTAGTTAGCCATGGTCGTCACGACAAAATCCGCATCATCAAAATGCGTCGTCGTAAACACTATCGTAAACAACAAGGTCACCGTCAATGGTTCACTGAGTTGAAAATTACAGCTATTTCAGGCTAATTACGAGGAGTAAATAGACATGGCAACTAAAAAAGCCGGTGGTTCGACACGTAACGGTCGTGACTCAAATCCTAAAATGTTAGGTGTTAAAATGTTCGGTGGTCAAGCTGTGACTGCTGGTAACATTATCGTTCGTCAACGTGGTACAGAGTTCCACGCTGGTGCTAACGTTGGTATGGGTCGTGACCATACTTTATTTGCTACCGCTGATGGCGTGATCAAATTCGAAGTTAAAGGTCAATTTGGCCGTCGTTATGTATCTGTTGAAACTGTATAAGTTTTATCAGGCATAACCAAAAAACCCACTCTTGAGTGGGTTTTTTTATATCTGAAAGAAAGTTTTTGAACTGAAGTGAATCTTCATCATGATGAAGTATTTTCAACAATTTAGCTAAATAACAATACAAAAGTTCTTATTTTCTCAATTATTAGCGATCAAATTTGGTTTAAGATGACTCCATATCAAATGATGATCAATAACAAAAGGTGGGATCATGACAATGCTTCGTAAAACGATTGGTGCAATTACAATGAGTGCTGCAATGATGGCACCAGTCGCAAGCACTCAAGTTTTCGCAGCGCCAGTGGCTGCTTCGGAGCAACAAGCGACCGCAAACTTGGTTCGTCAATTAAACGGAATAAAAAGTTTAACGGCAAATTTTGAACAAACAACGAAAGCAACTAAATCTAGTAAAGCACCACAAAAACAAGGTTTGAGTGCTCAACATATGAATCAGACTTTTACTGGGGTGATGAAAGTTGCTCGTCCAGGTAAGTTCTATTGGGAAACTACAGCACCAGCAAAACAAACAATTGTGACTTCTGGAAAGATGATTTGGATCTATGACCCAGATCTACAGCAGGCAATTCGTCAAAATATGGATGAGCAAGTTGCCAATACACCAGCATTATTATTGTCTGGTAATACCAACCAAATTATGCAGTCATATCGTGTAACACAGCCAAATAAAGCTAAAACTTATTACACGTTATATCCTAAGCAGAAAGATGGTGCCTTTCAGAGTCTGACCATTAGTTTCGGTGCAAATAAAGCGCCAAGCTTAATGATTTTAGAAGATTCATTAGGACAAACTACACACGTTAAATTTAGTAATGTGAAAGTGAATGCAGGTATTCCGGATTCAACATTTAACTTTACACCGCCTAAAGGCACAGACATTATTGACCAATAATATAAAAGCAGCGTTTATCGCTGCTTTTTTTAACTACAAATTTCAACTGAATTCATGTCATCTAGAATTTATAGTCTCTGTGTTAAACACTCATTTTTATTGGAGGCTATATGCTAAAACACATGAATCGGTTTGGAAAATTGAGTGTTATTTGTGCATTAATGATCATGTTAGGCGCTTGTCAGCCTAAATCTGATGCAGAAACTAAAAAAAGCAATGAGACTGCTGCGCAAGCAAAACAATCAGAATCTTGGTATATCGAATCGAAGAACGTCGAATTAAAGCCTAAACAGAAGCAAGTATGCGATGAGGCAGGGTGTACAGAATATTCATTCCAAACGGTTGAAACTAATCATCCGTGGATTAATACGTATTTTAAAAATAGAATTGAAAAAGCAGACCCTATACCATTCCAATCGGCTACTAAGAACACAGAGACAAGAACTGTGGATCCGCTGAAGTTGAGTCAGAGTCAGACTGTGGTACGTTATTTAAGTCAACATCAGAATATAGCGAGTTTTGAATATCTGAGCTATGTATATCCTGCTGGTGCAGCACATGGGATGTACCACAAAGAATATGTTCATTTCGATTTAAAAACTAAAAAAAGAATAGCACTACAAGATTTAATTGTGAAAGGTCAAAATAAAAAGCTATTAGAAACACTTTATAGTGCTAATAGTATGTGGCTTACAGATCATAATATTGAACAAGATAAACTCGAATTAAGTGACAATTTCTATTACGGAGTTGATGGTATCGTCTTTGTTTATCCGCTGTATGAACTCGCGTCCTATGCTGAAGGAATGTCTGAACTCACTTTACCTTATGTGAGTGTGAATGGTTTGATACAGTCAGAATATCTTCCAAACCTACCCAAACTCGCTGCTGAGTAATTGACTCTATTTTAATTTGATTCAATAAGCTTCAGCTGTCAGCGCTTCGACTGTATTTTTTTCAACGAAGCGCTTACACTATAGGCAGTTTTTTTCCCTGAAAAGATTAACCATGATCGACCCGAAATTACTTAGAAATAATATAGAGGCTGTAAATTTAGCCTTAGCTAAACGTGGCGTGCAACTCAACGTAGAAGAATGGGCATCTTTAGAGGCTCGTCGTAAAGAAATTCAGTCTAAGACTGAAGCTTTACAAGCAGAACGTAATTCGGGTGCTAAACAAGTTGGTCAAATCAAAAAAGCAGGTGGTGATGCCTCTGAAATCATGGCTCGTATGAGCGCGATCGGAGATGAAATTAAAGCCGCTGAGCTTGCGTTAACAGAACTACAAGCTGAAATTGAAGCAAAATCACTTTCTATTCCAAACCTACCTCATGAGTCAGTGCCAGAGGGCAAAGATGAGAATGACAACGTTGAAATTTTAAAATGGGGTACGCCTCGTGAATTCAACTTTGAAATTAAAGATCACACTGATCTTGGTGAGTGGATGGGTGGACTCGAGTTTGAAACAGCGACTAAGTTAACAGGTACTCGTTTCAGTGTGCTCAAGGGCCCGCTTGCACGTTTACAACGTGCACTAACGCAGTTCATGTTAGATACACATACATTGAAAAATGGCTATACAGAAGCTTATGTACCGTATTTAGTAAATGCTGATTCATTACGTGGAACTGGTCAGTTGCCTAAATTTGAAGAAGATTTGTTCAAGCTTCAAGGTGACAAAGAATATTACTTGATCCCAACTGCTGAAGTACCTGTGACTAACTTTGTGCGTGATGAGATTATTGATCCTGAGCGTCTACCGTTAAAATATGCTGCTCATACACCTTGTTTCCGTAGTGAAGCTGGTTCTTATGGTCGTGATACACGCGGTTTGATTCGTCAGCACCAATTTGACAAAGTTGAAATGGTTCAAATTGTTAAACCTGAAGACTCTATGCAAGCATTGGAAGAGTTAACAGGGCATGCTGAGGGTATTTTACAGGCGCTTGGATTGCCATATCGCAAAATCATCTTATGCGGTGGTGATATGGGCTTTGGTGCAACGAAGACTTATGACTTAGAAGTTTGGGTACCAAGCCAAAATACCTATCGTGAAATTTCATCGTGTTCAAACATGGGGGATTTCCAGGCTCGTCGTATGAAAGCTCGTTACCGTGCTGATCAAAAGAAAACAGAGTTTGTTCATACTTTGAATGGTTCAGGTTTAGCAGTTGGTCGTACTTTGCTCGCGGTAATGGAAAATTATCAACGAGAAGATGGTTCGATTGAGATTCCTGAAGTCTTGCGTCCTTATATGGGTGGACAAAGTTTTATCGATTAATCGATAAAACACAAAAAAGCTAACTCAATTGAGTTAGCTTTTTTTTTTGAGTGTTTTAATGAATGAGTTGAGCACTGCCTGTTTGCCTTTCAATAATTTTTTTTAAGGTCTCACTCGGTTTTTCGCCAAATGCATCTTTATACTCAAGTGAAAAACGACCTAAATGTGTAACACCCCATTTATAAGCAATTTCAGTAATATTAATTTTATGCGTAGACTGTGAAATTTCATTATAAATACATTTAAGTCGGTAATGGCGTATATAAGCATTTGGACTGCATTTTAAATATTTTTTGAAAATTGTATTCAGCTTTTTTTTGCTTAATCCAGATGCATATTCTAAATCTGAAATTTCAATTTTTTGATGTATATTTTTTTGTATGAATTCTAACAAGCGAGTAAAGAAGTCAGGATAATCTAAAGTATTTTTATAAATTAAATCACTATAGTTATTGGGTTGAGATAATAATAATGACTTCACGATAATATATTCAAAATCTGAGCGCATTTCTTGAAAAAATGAAGTATTGGTAAAATTGTTTGTGAAATTTTTAATACTGTCAATTAAATCCCACCATGCTTTAATTTTCGGGTTGTTTTGATCCATCACATTTTGAAATACCAAAGGTTCGGTAACTGGCTGAGAGATTAAATCTGAAAGTATTTTTTCAACAAAAGTCTTTGAAAAAGAAATGAATGTTTGCACACAGTCTTTGTCAATAATTAGTTCAAATTTATCTTCAGGTGAAACAATGGATGCTTGATCATAACAGGCGTAAAAAGTTTGACCATCTTTTTTAAATAGTGGTCGCCCATTTTTAGGGCGCGTTATACAAAAGTGGTTCATATTTTCATGCGTATGCGTTTTGAAAATTACATCTTTACCATATGTTAAATCCCCAATAATCATACGACCGATTTGCGATCCATTAAAACTAAAATCCAATGGTTCATATTGATTAAAATCGACTAAATCATGTGGGCCAATGATTAAATCAAGACAATGGTTGGCATCATGAATATTCTGCGTATGTGATTGAATCGTAGAAATAGACCTGTGTTGCTGGCTATACATAAATACCTCTATCCTTAGCTTGCTTATCATTACTTATGCAAAAATCAATCCATGATTTTGCTTTTTTTGTTTTATCTCAAATAAATAAATTAATCTAAAATAGTAGAATATAAAAATACTCTTTTGGTACTAAATTAGATTAATTTGATATGTTATTTAAAAGTGGTAAGCGACACGTAACATAGGGCTACTCGCGGTCGCTCCTGAACCAGCAACACCAGATGCATCATTACCATATTTATTTTTCCAGTATTGATAAGCAATCCCAGCTTTCAATTTTGGTTGATTGGCAGATTTATCTTTAAGAAAAGAATACATTAAAGACATGTCTACAAAGATTTCACTGGCGGTAGGCTCACCAAAAGGATCTTTCCCTTTGGTACTCATCCAAACACCTATGCCTTGATAATTCCAATTCGATTGCATAATAGGAAAATCCCAAAGCACTTGAAATGCTAAGTAAGGATCATAGGTATATTTTTTACTCAGTACATTAGCATCATTGCTCTCGTAATAGCCTAGCAAACTGAGATTAAGATAGCCTGGTGTATTTAATGTAACACTTGGACCAGCAACATACATTTGTCGATTTGAACCATAATCATCATTCTTTGTATTCCAGTCAAAACCTACTGTAAAACCATATGTCTTGAACCAACTAGAATCATTCGGTTTGTGTTGCGTGATACTTGGGATATCTAAGGTATGACGATAAATTGCATATGCCTCTTGAGCTCCTCGACCAGAAGCTTTGTTTGCATTTGGTTCAGCTGAGGATTGATGCATATTGAGTTGAAAAAAATTGGTGCCATATTTATAGCCGCTTAGGTGTACAAGACTAAAAATATATTTGTCAAAATCACCGTCTTTAAATGGTTCTGAGAAATCTTGACCATAACTGACAGCCAGTGAAGTATCACTCCAATTTGCCGCTTGAACTGCAGTGCCTAATGCAAAGCAGATTGATCCAGTGAATAACCCCTTTAAAATATAATTCACAGCTAAATTCCCTCTTAAAATAAATAAGCCGACAGTGAAACGGTCGGCTTAAGTGGTGGATTAACGAATATTATGCTTTTCCAAAATTGGTAAAACATGATCACGGAAATACGGAAATTCGCGGCTATAATCGAGGAATGAAAGAGTCGTTCCTCTAAAACCAGCTTCATGTAAATCTAAAATACCTTGCGCGACTTGTTCAGGTGTACCGACTAATGGAAAGCCACCATGGCCTACACTCATTGCATCACGAATGGATTGTTGAACCTCTTTTGGGAAACTTTGAGCATGTGCAAACATTAAGCTCATCAGATTGTCAACGGCAACAGTATCAGCATTGTTTAATTGACGATCCCATTCTGCTTTGGCTTCCTCTTGTGTAGGTCTGCAAATGACATGGGAGAAGGTCATCACATTGACTTCTCGGTTTACGTCGCGACCTGCTTGTTTAAGCTCATCAATTTCAATCTTGCTTCTGCCCAAGTCTGAAGCTGGTGTAAAAAGAAAGTCCGCATTATTAACGGCAAATTCACGTCCATTTTTTGAACCAGCAGCATTGAAGATAGGCGGATGTACAAGTGGTTTTGGTTTTCCATAAGTTCCTTTGGTTTTGAAAAACTTACTTTCAAAATCAAATTTTTCTTCACTGGTCCATACTTTTTTAATCAGGTCATACCAGTCTTGTGCATAACCATAACGAGTTTCGTGATCATCAGGTAAATGTAGACCGAGTGCTTCATATTCAGGTTTATTCCAGCCTGCAACAATGTTGAGTCCAATACGACCTTGACTAATCTCAGATAGCGTTGCAATCTGCTTGGCAACTACAACTGGATGATTGGGGACAGTCTGAATTGTCGCAAAAACTGTAATGTCTTTGGTTAAAGCCAATAATGCGGCCGCCCAAGTCATGGTCTCTAAAATTGTTCCCTGAAAGTCTGTTTCACCGCCATAGCCTGTAAAGCGAGCAATCGGTAACATGAAGTCGATACCAGCTTCATCTAGCATTTTTCCAAGTTCGAGATTCTTTTCCCAGCTCGCACTCCATCGATCTTCAAGAGTTGAAATGGTCATTCCACCTGAGCAGTTAGAAGCAAATGAGCCGAGTAGAAAGCGATTATCATTGAAAAAGTGATGTTGATTCATTTTAAAAAATCCTTAAATTTCGTGAATTCGCTATACACCAGCAAATGCTTGATGAAGATTTGCTTGTTTATATTGCCCGTTATGGAACACCAATGGATTTCCAAGCTGATTACGGCAGGCTTCAATTTGTCCCACAATAATGTAGTGATCCCCAGCTTCATGAAGCTCATACTGACGACAAACAAAAGTGGTTAAGGATTTATTTAGAATGGGGATGCCCATATACTCATCAACGTCATCTAAGCCTTCGAATTTGTCATCAGAAGATTTTGAGAAATGCTTAGACTCTTGATACTGATCTTCACTCAAGATATTGATGGCAAAATATTCTGCCTGTTTGAAATCTTCGAAATGTGTCGCAGATTTTGCGATGTTCCATAAAATTAAAGGTGGATCAAGCGATACAGAAGTAAATGAGTTCGCTGTCATTCCAATTTTTTTATGATTTGAATCTAATGCAGTTACTACTGTAATCCCAGTTGCATACTGACCTAAGAGTTGGCGTAACGAGCGTTGCTCCAACTGTATTACAGGTGTCATTTCATTTAACATGATCATAATCCTTCATCTTAATTCTGATTGTCAGAATGAGTTCCTTTATTCGCCAATCGGTTTATTTTCACTGGATGGCCAAGTTGGCATCAGTTCATTTGAGGGTAAAGTTTCATCTAAAAGTTTCTTGGCAGTTTCAACACCTGCAACAGGTAGTCCAGTTGGATCTAATACGCCAATTTGCACCAGTAAACTTGCCTGATCCCAATAGATATGCTCATGACATAGTTTCGGTCCACGGAACTTGATAATGCCGAGCATTGGAATCTCTACATATTTTCCCGTCGGTTTAATTCCAGGAATTAACCAATCAATTTCCTCATCATGAGTAAAACTCATAATGAATTCATCAACGACTTGAGTTGCGCCTACAGTTCGTGAAATAGGCGTCAGTTTCATATCTTTTGGATTGTTATGAACAAAATGGTATTGATAGAAGCGAGCTAATTGTTTGTAGCCGACGCCACCTGTCAATGTTGGAATGTGATTGACATAAGGCTCTGCCACCATTGTTGCCATCGTGTCTGGAACATTTCGAGTGTCAAATTCAAATCGAACATGCTCTTCCCATAGCGCAGCAAGGTCGTAATTTGGTCCTATTGCTTTGCGTAAAGCTGTAATGGTTCTTTCATGTGCCATGAGTGCACTAGGCTTGTGATAATGCATACTCTGTGGGCGAGCAAAGGCATGATCGACATCTGGATAAATATATGTTTCGACTTTTGAGTTGTTTTGCAGAGCAAGTAGGATTTGTTCACGAGTGTTAGAATCACAGAATTGATCTTGTTCAGCAAAATGAAGAACCAGTTTGGATTGAATGTTGACTGCTTCTTCTAGGTTTTGCTCGATTCCTACACCGTAGTAAGAAACAGAACACTTTAAATCTGGAATGCGGCAAGCTGCGAGATATGCCAATTTACCGCCTAGGCAGTATCCGACCAATCCAGTACCTGCATCTTGATCAACTGTTTCAAGGGATTTGAGTGTTTCAATTGTAGATTTGATATCCTCAATACCCAGATCTTGATTAAATTGAGTATATAAGTCATATGCTTTTTGAAAGTCTTCTTCGGTATAACCGAGTTCTACATTAGGTTGAATACGCCAAAATAAATCAGGAACAATAACGGTATAACCTTCTTCAGCCAAAAAGTCTGCCTTTTGACGCATAACTTCATTAACACCGAAAATTTCCTGACATAACACAAGACCAGGACCTTTACCTGCTTCAGGTACTGAAAGATATGCTTTAAACGAACCTGCTGATGAATGTACATCAATATATGAACCAGCCATCTCGATAATCTCCTTTACTGTTGAACTTATCATCGGCATCAGCAGGATTTTTGACTATCCAAATAGAGTTCAAGTTTTATCCGTTTTAGGTCCCTTCATCGATATGCATCTGTTAAAAAAGCTACCACTTGCTTACTTTTAAGCAGCTTGAGTCGTGGAGAAGGTGCTAAAATAGAGTGGGCATATGAGGATCGATTCAGTGGATATTTTTCCAATTTCATTAAAATTGCAGCAGCAACCTTGTTTGATTGTCGGTGGAGGGCATATTGCATATCGCAAAGCACTGTTACTGCAAAAATCAGGAGCAAAAATTTCGGTTATTTCACCTGAGATTGAGGCGCAACTTTTAGAAATTGTCGAGAAAAGCTCTGGTCAATATATTCAAGCTCATTTTGAAGATCACGATTTAAAATTAAACGATTACCGTTTAGTGATTGCTGCCACAGATCAGCCTTTAGTGAATCAACAAGTTTTTGAAGAATGTGAAAACTTAAATGTATTGGTGAATAGTGTTGATGATCCACCACATTGCCGATTTATGGTCCCTGCAATTGTTGATCGCTCTCCACTTGTTATTTCAATTGCGAGTAATGGGACATCCCCAGTATTGTCCAGACAGATTAGAACTCAACTTGAGACTGTAATCCCGCATGGAATCGGAACATTAGCTAAAATCTCTGGTGAATGGCGACAAAGTGTAAAACAAAAAATTGAAAATCCTGATGAACGCCGTATCTTTTGGGAAGAGCTGTATGCTGGACCTTTCAAAGAGCGTGTATTTAATAATAATCTGGCTGAAGCAGAAAAAATTATTCATCAGTCTTTAATAGAATGGAACAAACCCAAAGGTGAAGTTTATTTAGTTGGGGCAGGTCCAGGTGATCCCGAGCTTCTCACACTCAAAGCTTTAAGGTTGATGCAACAAGCAGATGTTGTGATTTATGACCGTTTAGTTTCTGGTGCTATTATGGAGTTATGCCGCCGGGATGCTGAAAAAATCTATGTGGGTAAAGCAAGGTCAAATCATGCTGTTCCACAAGAAGGTATTAATGCTTTACTCGTGAAATATGCGAATGAAGGCAAACGTGTCTGCCGTTTAAAAGGAGGAGATCCTTTTATTTTTGGGCGAGGTGGTGAGGAAATTCAAGAACTCTATGAGGCAGGAATTTCATTTCAGGTCGTTCCCGGAATTACCGCAGCATCAGGGTGTTCAGCATATGCGGGTATCCCTTTAACTCATCGTGATTACGCACAAAGTGTTCGCTTCTTGACTGGACATTTGAAGGAAGGTTCTCCTGAACTTCCATGGAATGAACTCGTGTATGAACACCAAACATTGGTACTGTACATGGGGCTTGTTGGATTAGAAAAAATCTGTGAAAAGCTTATTCAACATGGTCAACGAGCAGACATGCCTGTTGCTTTAATTTCTAAAGGTACGACACCAGAACAAAAAGTTGTTGTGGGGACTTTGGCAGATATCGCTTCGAAAGTGTTAGAAAATCAAATTCAGGCGCCAACTTTGACCATTATTGGTGAGGTGGTGAAATTAAGAGAACAGTTGAAATGGCAAGACGAACTGTAAAAGTCTGCTATAAAGTTGAGAAATTATTGTGATTCATGTTGTTTTATACGAACCAGAAATTCCTGCAAATACAGGAAACATTATCCGTTTATGTGCAAATACAGGAGCACAATTACATTTGGTCAAACCGCTAGGTTTTGAGCTGGATGATAAGAAGTTAAAGCGTGCTGGATTAGATTACCATGAATGGGCTCGCATGCAGATATGGGATAATATTGAAGCATGTCTGGAAAATCTAGCGAGTCAAGGTGTGGATCAAGATTCGATTTATCCTTTAACGACCAAAGGTACCGAAACACCACATACCTCGAATCTGAATAGGCCAGTTGCTTTACTCATGGGGCCTGAAACGCGTGGACTACCTGAACATGTCCGTATGATGTTCCCAAAGCAACATTGGATTCGTTTGCCCATGGCGCCAAATTCTAGAAGCTTAAATTTATCTAATGCTACGGCAGTGATTGTTTATGAAGCATGGCGACAACAAGGATTTAAAGATTTAACTTAAGTCAGTAAGGTCATCGAAAGGTGACCTTTTTTAATGCATAAAAGTTTAGTAAAACTTGGCTAATATAATGAAATATTCATTAAGAATAAAATTAAAATAATGATTTTAAATACGATTTGATTTTATATTTCGGGAATCCAATTTTTTTGAGTAAAAGTTTAAAAAATATACAAAATGGTCAAATTTTTTATTTGTTAATGAATTTAATATTTATATAAAACAGAGTGTTAGGTTTTATTTTTGTTGATCTTAAACTAGCTGTCATCCAAACGAGATATTAGAAATTCGACCAATTGGTATATTTGTTGCTTAGTTAAAGTGAATATATGGTTCCGATAAATTTGATAGACGAACTGTGATTTGTACTTAAACGAAATGAATTTATCATTGTACAGCCAATGTCTAAAGATGTTCGACATTGGCTCACATTACCAATGGGGTGGTATGTGATGAAAGAGAATTGGTTTTCCAAATTTACTCCTTTTCAAGGGGATATTGAAAAAACTCCCGTTGCCATGAACGAGTACTTGCCTGCAGGACAAAGTATTGTACTTGGACTTCAACATACATTTGCCATGTTTGGTGCAACAGTGTTGGCACCGCTGCTCATGGGGTTTGATCCTAGTCTAACGATCCTGTTATCTGGTATTGGCACGATATTATTTTTCCTTATCACAGGTGGGAGAGTGCCAAGCTATCTTGGGGGGAGTTTTGCTTTTATTGGTGCTGTGATTGCTGTAACAGGCTATACCGGTTCAGGGTTAAATCCAAATATTGGGATTGCCTTAGGTGCAATAGTGGTATGTGGCATTTTCTATGCCTTGATGGGTTTGCTTGTAATGAAAACGGGTTCTCAATGGATGGAGAATCTTTTACCACCAGTTGTTGCTGGTGCAATCATTATGATTGTTGGATTAAATTTAGCACCTGGGGCGATTAAAGCCGTATCAGGTAATGAGTTTGATACATGGATGGCTTTGTTGACCGCAATGTGTATTGGTGGTGTCGCAGTATTTACAAGTGGAATGTTGAGACGATTATTGCTATTGGTGGGTTTGATAGTTTCGTATCTTGTATATTTTGTTTTAGCTAACATGATGGGAATGGGTAAACCAATCGATTTTAGCTCGGTTTCAAATGCGGCATGGTTTGGTTTACCAACTTTATATCAACCTGAATTTCAAATGAATGCAATTCTGCTGATTCTACCTATCGCATTTATTCTTATTGCTGAAAATCTTGCGCATTTCAAAGTTGTAAGTGAAATGACAGGCAAAAATATTACGCCTTATATGGGGAGAGCATTTTTGGCAGATGGGGTATGTACCTCTATGTCTGGTGCTGTAGGAGGAACTGGATTAACTACATATGCAGAGAATATTGGGGTCATGGCGGCAACGCGTATTTACTCTACAGTGGTTTTTGTAATTGCGGGTATTGTCGCCATTATTCTGGGATTATCACCAAAATTTGGAGCACTCATTAGCACATTACCTGTCGCAATTTTGACAGGGACTTCAATGATTGTTTTCGGCTTAATTGTAATCGCTGGTGCGAAAATCTGGATCGAAAATAAAGTCGATTTTACTCAAAACGGCAACATTATTGTGGCATCAGTGACTGTGATTATGGGCGCAGGGAACTATTCGATTATGGTTGGTGGACTTGATCTCGGCGGCATTACAACGGCGACATTTGCTGGAATTATTCTAAATCTGATTTTTAATCGAGCTAAGCAAAAGCAGAATCAAATAGTAGCAGAGGTTGTACCAGAAAAAACTTAAGTTTGAGACTTAGCTTTTAAGACAAATTTTAGTCAATCCTAAATTGTCGAAAGTTTCAGCAAGATAATGAAAACGTAAAAGATGTATACCTGATACAAGGGGATAAAAATGGGAATACCAGTAATTGATTTAGCAGGCGTAGATATAAACAAACCAGAAAGTGAGGCGACTAAACGTGCAGTTGCTGAACTGAGAAAAGCTGCGATGCATTCAGGTTTTTTCTATGTGAAGAATCATACAGTTCCTTTAGAAATGATGACGCGACAGTTTGCATTAGCAAAAGAATTATTGGCGCTTCCAGAAGACGTTAAGCAAAAATATGATGTACGTAATTTTTTTGGATTCCGTGGATTTGATAAACTAAATGGTCAGCAATTAGACCCTTACGGCAAGCCAGATTATAAAGAAGGGTTTTATTGTGGTCGTAATTATCCTCAAGATCATCCTTTTGCAATCGCTAAATATCAAAACTATGGTCCAAATCAGTGGCCTGAAGAATTACCTCAATGTGAATTGATTTGTCAGGAGTACATCGATGAAATGTATAAACTGGCAAATTTTCTGATGCAACTTTTGGCATTAACGTTAAATCTGCCATCGAACTATTTTGATGCTTCTAGTAAAGATCCTATGGGAACCTTACGTATGTTGCGTTATCCACCTACACCTAGAGATGATGATGAAACATATGGCGTTGGCGCGCATACAGATTGGGGGTCAGTCACCATTTTGGCACAAGATCAAATAGGCGGATTAGAAGTGTGCATGCCTGACGGAGAGTGGGTTGCAGCACCACCAATTGAAGGTACATTTGTAGTTAATCTAGGTGATATGATTCCAAAATGGACCAATGGTCTATATCACTCCAATCCACATCGAGTAAAAAATAGTTTTTCAAATGGTGCTTATCGTTACTCAATTCCATTTTTTTATGAACCAGACTATCACGCTGTGATTGAGCCAGTTCCAGGAACATTGAAAGAAGGTGAATTACCTTTATATGCACCATGTACAGTAGGGGAGCATTTAGAAGAAATGTATAATCGTTCATATAAAAAAGCGGAAGAGAATGCAGTAGCTTAAATCTCGCGATACAAAAAAAGCATTATCTATATAATGCTTTTTTTTAATTATTCTAATGATTTATGAGCGATATTGATTGATAAAGTCCTCAGAACTTAGCCCTTTTTTAGCATAATGAATTGATGCTCTTTCCGCATATATTTGTCTAATATAGCGCGCTATGTCGCAGCTATCTGCAAACATATTATATTTCCAACCCAAACCATAGGACCATAAATTAATATTATCCACGGTCATGATTTCAATATTTGTATCCTCATGATCCAAATAATGGTCAATCATCTTGCGAATGACCTCTTGGGTGCAGCTTAATTTATATGCATGCCATTCATCATGGGGACACGCATTTTTTGGTGGCTGCCTAAATGGGTATTGAATGCCTCTTCCAGGGCGATTAAGACCGTGACCTTCCCATGGACTGTATTCTTGGGACCATGTATTTAATGGCCCGTTTGGAACCGCAGGACGTATTTGCCCCCAATGTACCAAATTTTGATTTAACCAATCATCTGCAAAACTATCGCAGTTGAAAGGATCAAGCTTTCTAATCGCTTCTTGGTCATGTTGAAAAGAGATATAAGATTCGATTGGATTTTCGATTTTGAAAATACAGTGGCTATAGTCCATCGCCATTTTAAATGGAATACCTTGATGATTGACTAAAGCTGCAACTTTCTCTACCCGGCGATAATCTTCAGACCAATTATCTACGTGATTTTCAAAGGTAATGGTTATACCCTTACTTTGAGCATACTCATAAAAATATAAATAGGCATCAGCAACTTGTTGATCATTAAGATAGTTGAATTTACTGTCTTTTGCTGCAAGCATAATGTTGTGGTATTTGGCGCCTACGGCACATGATAGCTCGATATTTTCTTTGAATATTTTTTCATGTTCTCCCCAAATATAGCATCCGTAACCTGAATAAACTGGAATATTGTATTTTTGACTCCCTTTAATGTAATCATCAATCATTTCACGATGAGTCGGAATGTGATCGATAAAATCCCACACGCTCGATTCTGCAAGTAGATCGAATTTTTCCATTATTGATGGTTCTTTAAGAGATACTGGATGTTCAAATGATGAGGCTTGTATGCCTAGTCCAGCACAGCCTAATGGAAACATTTTTTTCATAAATTCAATACCAAAAATATATAATTAAATCAGTGAATTGATAATGCAAAAAAAATGCCTTAATCCCTTAATATTTCAATCTATTACATTATTAAAATGGCTTTTTTAAAATATCAGTTGTCTAATACGAACATAAATTTATCGAAATAAATTAGATACGGGGATGTATGATTAAAAACATTAAAAAATACAGCTATGGAATTATAGTAATCATCTGTGCAGGAATGACGACCTCTAAAGTGATGGCACAAAATGAAAATAAAGAACAAGCGGATTTAAATAATATTAATCCATTGACTCAACAGGAAATCGATCAAGCATTAGCTCAGATGAAAGTAAAAATGTTCAAAAATTTGGAAAATTGGAGTACGGCGTTAAAACGAAATGATTTCGAGCGGACAGGAAAAAATTTGGTGTTAAAAAGTAAGAAACAGCTTGAATTATGTCATATATATCAAGCTTCTGTAGATGAAACATATTCTTTAGCGCAAAAAAATCGCCATCGTATGTCTATAGATGAACAGAAAATTGTGGATGATCGAAACAGGTTTATTGAGTATTTGGGATTCAAAGATAATCAAATTGATACTAAATTAGGTTTTAGTTGTCGATTAATTTAAAAAAGCACGGATGAAGAATCCGTGCTTTTTAAACTCTAGAAACGGTAACCAATTTTAAAGCTATATCCAATAGCTGTATTGTCTTTAAAATCTGCATCATAGCGATCGGTTCCGAACCAACTAGCAGATTGAGCTTTTGCATCACCTAACCAAAAATATCGTGCACCCGCTTGAATGAATGTATTTTTATTAAAGCTGTACTGACCACCTAATCCTGCACTCCAAAAACCTTCAGATGGACCTAAAGTTGAAACATATTCACCTGCACCAGAGTCCCATCCTCCGATAATGGTCAATGCGAGTTTTTCATTTAATTTTCTTGCAATACCGAATGTTGCAGATATTTGATCTTTTTCATAAGCGATTAAGTCGAAACCACGAGGTCCTTTACCTTGTCCCTCCGTAATAGAAGAAGTTAAAACTCCAAATTTGTATGGACGGATTTTGAACTCAGACCAATCTACCCAACGTAAATTGATATAAGCTAATGTATCAGCCATGATACCTGATTGGAAATCTAGGTTAACTGATTGTGGAGTTGATGCTGAGGTTTTACCTTCTGTATATTGGTAGTCGGTACCAAGTGCCCCAATTTTATCTACAATATGCCACCCAGGATGTACAATAGGTAATGTATCTGTAATCACTTCAGGCATACTTTCTTCAGCTTGAACTGAATAAGAAATTTTTGATCTGTAGGTTAATGAAGCTCTTAATGCAATTTCAGGAATTTGAAATGCAGCACCCGCTAGCCAACCAAAAGCACCTTCTTCAGGCATACTTGCTTTATAGCCTTGATAATCTTTTCTTGTATCACGACCAAGAAGATCTCTTGAACCTGTACCTTTTTCCTTAAAAGTACTACACAGTGCTACACCACTAGTCTGTGAATTACATAAATAACCTCCCAACAGACTGTAAGCAGTTCCTTGTAAACTAAGATCACCTTTTACTGTTTGATAAACTGGGCCTGCATAAAAATTAAGGTGTTCATTAGGTTGGAAGCCTACGACTAGAGATAAACTATTTGTCGAAACTTCAGCCTCTGTACTGCCATACTCACTGTGAAATGCACCATATTTTGTCGCAGATTCAAGGTCACCTAATGGCAATCGTCCTGAGCTGTTGACTCTGGAATGTTTTTTATCAGAATTTGAATAAGAGGCTTTTGCTCCGAAAGGTTGGTCATAAATTAAACCTAATGAAATATTGTCAGTCACTTGAAATTTTAAATTAATATTTGCAAATCCGAACGTGTCTGCAATATCACTTAAATTTGAGCCCGCAATTTCCCCACCTGCGTTAATATCATCTGCTGTAGGCATATTCCAACCATTCGGGTCTCTTAATCCTGCAGATGCAGGGCCCGAAGGTTCAGTTCTCATTGTTCCTGAAAGATCAGCATCCAAAATTGAATAACTAAAATCTACATAGTTTCCTGGCTGTAAAAAGCCATTCATCGATTGGCCTGAACGATCCATAGCTGCAGCATAAGCGCCCGCGGTTGGAAACATTGCGACCAAAATCGCCCCAGTAAGTGTATTCAAACGCATTATTACATTCCCTGTGTAATGAATATTATTAGAGCTTTTACTCAAATATTTTGCTCTTTATACACATCGTGTAATTTTTGGTCAATGAGTATCCTGACAAATATGTAATTTTTTGCCAATCATTTTTTATTTAATTTCATGTATTTGCGTTTAAATGTGTTATTTGTCTCATTATTTTGAAATAAAGCTGCCTATTAGGATGTAGAGTTTATTTTTTAAATCAGAAATTTTGATTGATGTTTGATCATTTTGGTCAATTTGCATAATAAAAAAAGGCGCCTAAGCGCCTTTTCTAAAAAATCAATTTTTAACGATCATTAAACTCATCATGTTGAGGAGCAGGGTATTTAAAGCCTTTGGTTTTATAACCTAAATACAAAATACCACCAATCGCCCAAATCAAACCATATTTAAGCGATGCTTGATCGACCTCAAGCCACAATGCAAATACTGCAATAAAGCCGAGTAATGGTACGATAACGAAATTAATAATTTCTTTCGCTGTTTTAGTACGACCATCGCGTAACGCATACCGTGAGATAACAGATAAGTTCACAAAGCTAAATGCTGTTAAAGCACCGAAGCTAATTAATGAAATGACAAAGTCTAAATCCATAAAACCAGCGGTTAATGCGACTGCACCTACAATCATGATGTTATATGATGGAGTGAAGTTTTTAGGGCTGATGTGACCAAAAATTTTCTTATTGATGACACCATCGCGTCCCATAACATACATGAGGCGTGATACACCTGCATGTGCAGAAATACCTGATGCCATAACAGTAATGATGGCAAATGCAAGTACATAAGACTGGAACAAAGATCCACCAACCAACAACAAAATTTCAGGTTGAGTTTCTGCAATATTCTGGAAGTATGATCCCGGATTATTAGGGAAATAGATCTGCATGAAATAAGTGCTGACGATAAAGATAATCCCTGCAATTAACGCAGTTAAGAAAATCGCTTTTGGTAGCGTTTTCTCAGTATCTTTAGTTTCTTCAGCGAGAGAACTGAGTGAGTCAAATCCTGTGAATGAGAAGCAGAGTAATGTCGCACCTGTGATTAAGGCACCCACTGAAGTTAACTCATTCCAAAATGGTTCTAAACTCCAAAGTTGGTAGCGTTGTTCAGCAGAGATTGGACCATCCGCGTTATATCCCATTTGGAGCTTGGTATAGACCATCCATGTAAATACAGCGATCACAATTAATTGTACGAATACAATTATGCTGTTGAAATTTGCAACAAATCGCGCACCACGAAGGTTAATACCTGTCATAAATGCTGTTAACACAATGACCCAGACCCAATGATTGACATCAGGGAATAAAGCCTCAAGATAAATCACCGCAAGGATGATGTTGACCATAGGTGAGAGCAGGTAATCTAACCATGATGACCAGCCAACCATAAAACCAACGTTAGGGTGGATAGATTTTTGAGCATAGGTATACGCTGAACCTGAAGATGGATATCTACGGATCATATGACCATAACTCAATGAAGTCAGCAGGATTGCAACAAGTGCGAAAATATATGATGTAGGAACGTGGAAATTACTTTCTTCTGATACCAAACCGAAAGTATCAAACAACGTCATTGGCTGAATATAAGCTAAACCGATAATAATGATGTGCCAGAGTCCTAGCGTTTTTTGCAGTTTAGCTGCCGATTGAGTCCCAGTTATATTAGTCAACGGCTTTATCCTCTTAATCGTTGATCAAGGATCAGTCAAATCAATTAAGGATCGTTTGAGACGAACGATCCCCCCTAATGTTTTTTCAAAAGTGCGCCAATCTAAACCATATTGGTGCAGTTTGTCAGTAGTTTGTGTGAGTTTTTTAGCAGGATTTATGCCAAAAGTATTGAACTCATGAGTTAAAACAACTAACAAATGAAAAGCCTGATGTCTAAAAAAACATCAGGCTAGTTTTAAGCGTATCTTTACTTATTTTGAGAAATTTACCAAGCTTTTTCTAAGATAGATTTTAAATCTTTTAATGTTGCTTCTTTAGGGTTGAAAATGATTGATCCGTCATTTAACGCTTTTTCGGCAACTTCATCTAATTGAGATTGCGTAACTTTGCCTGTCTCACGTAATGTACGTGGCAGTTTAGTTAAATCATAAATTCGATCACGCATTGTGTTGATAATCGCAATAGCTTTATCTGCACGTTGATTTGCTGGTGTCTGTGCATAGATATCAGTACCTGCAAGCGGTAATAACAGATCAGCAATCTTATCGCCATTCACATCCTTGTTGTAATCAAGCACATAAGGGAGGAATAAGTTCATGCACAAACCATGTGGTAAGTGAGCAACTGCACCTAGAGCGTGTCCAAGGGAGTGAACAATACCGACCATTGCGTTTGAGAATGCAATACCAGCCATGGTTGATGCTTGAGCAAGTTCTAAACGGGCATCAGCATCTTTTGGATTTTCCAAAACTTTAAACAAGTTTTCACTAATTTTTTTAATTGCAGCAGTAGCGTAAGCATCACTGATAGGATTCGCTGCCAAACACGTATAGGCCTCAACTGCATGTGTCATTGCATCCATTCCTGTCATTGCTGTCAGGTGTGGAGGTAATGTTAAAGTCATACGTGGATCTAAAATTGCAGCACTAGGCATTAAATATTTTGAAGCAAATGCCATTTTTTGATTATTCGCTGTATCTGAAACCACAGCAACCATCGTGACTTCAGAGCCTGTACCTGATGTTGTTGGGATAACAAAAAAAGGCTTTAATGGGCGAGGTAGGTTGTGAGCTCCTGAATATTTCAGCAGATCATCGCCTCCTTCGGAGACGAGAATATTGGCAGCTTTTGCTGTGTCGATGACTGAACCACCCCCAATTGCAATGATGGCATCGCATTGATTGTTACGATACATCTCAGTCACGGCTTTTACTGTTTCTAAACTTGAGTCCGGTGGAACTTCATCAAAAATTGAGCCAATTTTTACTTCTGTCGCTGCAAAAGCAGCTTCCACTGGTTCAAGTAGACCATTGGCACGTACGCCTTTGTCTGTGATGATGAGTGGTTTTTTTGAACCCATTGAATCTAGCTCAAATGGAATGTGTTCAAGCGCAGCATTACCAGCAATCACTTTAACTGGACAGAAAAATTCATAATATGGTTTAGCCATGCTTAAGCACTCCCTTTAATATATGACTGAGCAACTTTGAGATAAATATTTGCTGCACCTGTCAATTTTTCTTTTAATGACAGATTGACTGGATATTCTTTGACTGCAAGTTCAGCGACTAATTTTGGAAGAATAAGGGCTTCCATTTTATTCAGACAACGCACTAAACGTATTGCATGACCTAAATCGCCATCAGCAATCATACGGTCATTTGCAAATGCTTGTGCAGTACTTTCTTGGAAAGAAAATACCAAAAAAGCATGATGCATATGTTTAAAGGTAATCGTTAAATCTGGTTTTTTTGATGCATGGTCGATTAAGACAAGTTGATGTTGTGGATTCACTTGTGCAATAAATGCTGCATCACTGTTGAAAACGTCCATTGAAATCGTGAAGCCGACAGGAAATTTAGCAATTTCCTGTTTTATTTCTTCATCGACTTGACTTGCCATCGCTAAGCCTCTGCCAATCACGTCAAGCATGAGTTTGACATAAGCTTGTTCTAGCGCGGGCTTTACAGAGTTAATAGAAATCACTCACTTGTCCCTTATCACATAGTTTTATAATTTAGAGTAAATACTCTAAAATTATCTAATGACAAAGTAAAGGAGTTTTAATGATCATTCACGATAATTTGACTGAACAGGTCACTTTTTTTTAGATAGGCAATGAGGTCTTGAACTAACATATCAAAACTTGGGTAGGGATTTATCAAATCAGAGATTCTGACCATTTCAAGACCTGCATAACCACATGGATTAATAGTTTGGAAGCCTTCCAGGTCACAATCTATATTAAGTGAGAGTCCATGATAACTGCGACCTTTTCGGATTTTAAAGCCCAGAGATCCAATTTTTCTACCATCAACATAAACACCAGGTGCATCTGGTTTAGCATAAGCTTCGATACCGTATTTTTTTAATAAATCGATCATGACATTTTCTGCATAGCTGACTAAAGTACGGACATTCCAGCCTAATCGATTTAAATCAAACATAAAATATGCAACTAATTGTCCTGGACCATGCCAAGTGACTTGTCCACCACGATCAGTTTGAACAACTGGGATATGGCTAGGCACTAATATATGTTCTGGTTTGCCAGCTTGTCCTTGGGTAAGCACAGAATTGTGCTGCAAAATCCAAAATTCATCTGCTGTTTGTTCGTCACGCTGTTCTGTCATCAGCTTCATTTCTTGGAAGCGATCTTCATAAGAAGTGGTTTGGGTATAGTGACGAATAATCAATTGAGGTTTGGTTTTGACATCCACGGAGGTTAAGGCTCAAATTCAAAAATGAGTTTTATTATAGACAATATTGTTGAATTAAGTGTGACCTAGGCACATACTTGATGAATAATTAACAAACATAAAAAAACACGCATGAAGCGTGTTTTTTTATTAAAGTGCAGTTTTAATTAAAGGGCAAGCAGCCAAGTCTGCATATACTTGATGTACTTGCTCAAGCTCTTCAAAACGAAGTTGCGCAGTAATTGAATGATACTTGCCTGTACGCGATGGTGTCACTGTCATTGCATTCCCATCAAAATCAGGGAAATGTTTAACAAAAATGTCATTCACGGCTTTGCGTAAATCCTCACCTGCAAGACCAATCAATTTAATTGGATAATCCATCGGAAACACCCAAAGATGTTCTTGTAGTTCGCGTGATGGAGTGCGATCGATCATGTCAGTCATAGGACACCTCATTAGTAAAAATACCTGCTAGGCGCAGGTATTTAGAATTATTTGCTACATGCTTTATATTATGGGGGAGTGTCCCCCATATTCAAGCCTGTATTATCCTATGGATAGATTAGTCATTCTCAAGGAACGAGCGTAAATGTTCAGAACGCGATGGATGACGTAATTTACGTAACGCTTTTGCTTCGATCTGTCGAATACGTTCGCGTGTTACATCAAACTGTTTACCAACTTCTTCCAACGTGTGGTCCGTCGGCATATCAATACCAAAACGCATCTTCAAGACTTTAGCTTCACGTTCAGTGAGGTTTTCAAGTACCTCACGTGTTGCTTCTTTCAAGCCTTCTGAAGTGGCAGCATCAACTGGTGAAGTGATGTTACCATCTTCAATGAAGTCACCAAGATGTGAGTCTTCATCATCACCGATCGGTGTCTCCATCGAAATTGGTTCTTTAGCGATCTTAAGCACTTTACGAACTTTGACTTCATCCATTTCAAGGCGTTCACCTAACTCTTCAGGCGTAGGTTCACGTCCCATTTCTTGAAGCAATTGACGAGATACGCGGTTGATCTTGTTAATGGTTTCAATCATATGTACAGGGATACGAATCGTACGTGCTTGGTCAGCAATTGAACGTGTAATCGCCTGACGAATCCACCAAGTTGCATAAGTCGAGAACTTATAACCACGACGGTATTCAAACTTATCTACGGCTTTCATCAAGCCGATGTTACCTTCCTGAATCAGATCGAGGAACTGTAAACCACGGTTGGTATATTTTTTCGCAATGGAGATGACCAAACGTAAGTTCGCCTCAACCATTTCTTTTTTAGCACGACGTGCTTTTGCTTCACCAATCGCCATACGTTTAGAAATATCTTTAATTTCAAGTACAGTAAGGTCTAGATCTTTTTCGATATCAGCGATTTTTTGTTGGAAAGCAAGAACGTCAGGGCGTACTTTCTCTAAGTATGGTTTTTGGTCAGCAGTGGCTTTAGCAATTTGCTCATCTAACCAAGATGGGTTTGATTCTTGACCAGGGAACGTTGTACGGAATTGAGTACGATCCATACGACCACGACGAACTGCGTAGCGCATTACTTCACGTTCTGCTGTACGAATTTGTTCATGCGTACCACGAATCATTTCAGAAATGATGTCAAACAAACGTGGTGTGAACTTAAACATCATAAAGACGGTTGCGAGCGACTCAAGAGCTGCTTTACCTTCTTTACTGTTACGACCATGTTTTGCGATCGCATCTTTAGTCGCATTCCACGCAGCTTCTAACTCTGCAAAACGCACTTTTGCGATTTCAGGGTCTGGACCTGAATCACCCTCAGAATCATCATCACTTTCAGACTCTTCTTCATCATCGTCATCAAGTTTTACATCTTTAGTTGGTTTAGTCTCTGTTTCTTCTTCAAGATCAGCATCAACTTCTTCTAAAACTTCTGGAATTTCTTCATCAGACTCTGGATCTAAATAGCCTGAAAGAATATCGGCTAAACGACGCTCGCCAGTTTCGTAATCTTTATATTCTTGTAATACAACTTCAACCGCATTTGGCCAATAAGCAATTGAGTTTAAAACGTCACGAATACCTTCTTCGATACGTTTTGCAATCTGAATTTCGCCTTCACGAGTCAACAGTTCAACTGTTCCCATTTCTCGCATATACATACGAACAGGGTCAGTTGTACGACCAGGCTCATTTTCTACAGATGCTAAAACTGCTGCTGCTTCTTCTTCAGCAACTTCGTCAGTCGTTTCTGCGCTACTACCATCAAACATTGCATCGTCAGATTCTGGCGCACGTTCGTGTACAGGAATACCGACGTCTTGAAGCATCTGAATGATATCTTCAATCTGTTCGCTTTCAGTGATCGAGTCTGGGAGATGATCGTTAACCTCAGCGTAGGTTAAGTAACCTTGTTCTTTGCCTCGGCTAATCAGAGCCGCTACTTGTGAAGTAGGGGAATGCATATCGCTCATCTTTGCTCTCTTCTCGTTGAATCTGTGGCGGGGAAAAACCGTGCATTCTAGCACAATTAACTTATCTTTAGTATCGTATTAACTCAGTATAATTGGTTTTGAAAACCAATGAATTAAGCTATTTAAGTCAATATTGGGTCAAAATTGTTCATTTCAAGCACATCATGCTTTTTATTTTAAACCAACAATAAGGCTCTGATCCTTGATTAAATAATGACATATTTTTTTGTCCAAAAAAAACTAAAATTTGTATAAATATCAGCGAAAAATAAAATAAAACTTGACAAGTATTCTGAACAAAGATAAATAGCGCCTAGCCCCATTCATTTTTTCACACATGAGGTAGTTTTAGTGTCTTCTACAGATTTTGAACTAGATGATAACTACGGTGATGATGATGTTAGTTTTGATGAAACTACGAGCAAAATTAGCGCCAAAGAATCATTAGAAAAGCGTCGCTTGATTGATGACTTACTTGCACAGCGTCGTTTAGATCGTGAATTGAAAGATCTTGAATATGATTTTGACGATGATGATTTCGACGATGATGAAGACTAAATTAGATTGGGTATCCTGATCTAAAATGTTATTCTACGAAATTAAGATACAACCTTTGGAAATATAATGAGTGCATTAGATTTAGACTTGTTAAGTGACTACTTAGATGGCGACCAAAATGAGCATGGTCTAGATTTTGCTGCAACTCATGGTTTTTTGTGTGCGACAGCTGTAGGTCCTCAATTTGATCGTTGGTTGGATGAGTTATTTGACAATAATCAAAAGAAAGTGCCTGCAGAGATCGTAGCTCAAATTAAACTTTGGTTAGAAGATTTACGTCAAAAACTTGCCAATGAAGAAGGTATTGAATTTCCTTTTGAAATTGAAGAAGCAGATGTAGAGTCAAGCCTTGGGGATTGGAGTGTAGGCTTTGTCGATGCAATGTTCTTAAATGAAGATGCATGGTTCACACCTGAGTTTGAAGAGCAATTAGTTGATCTCACTCTGCCAATTATGGTATTCAGTGGTGTTGACGAAGAAGATCCTCAAATGGAGTCTTTCCGCCGTAACGGTCAATTGATGGATGAGCTTGCAGAAGAAATTCCAGATAACTTGAATGAATTATATTTGATGTATCATACGCCGAACTAATTAAAAAGCACCGTAAGGTGCTTTTTTTATTTTGAGTTCTTTCTTTTTTGTCTGCGGTACACAATCCAAATGATTATGCTGATCACAATAGCAATAATTAGATAGCTTACTTGGCTAAATATTTTGTGCATCATTTCAGTATTATTTCCAAAATAATAACCCACATATGCTAAAAAGGTGGTCCATATAACCGTGCCTAAACCACTATAAAACATAAACTTTACAAAAGGCATTTTGCTCATGCCTGCAGGTATACTAATCAGAGATCGTACTGCTGGAACCATACGTCCAAAAAAAACGATTCGATGTCCATATCTTTCAAACCATTCTAATGATTTATCAACATCAGCTACTTTAATAAATAAATACTTGCCATATTTTTCAACGAACGTATAGAGCTTTTGATCAGAGATCTTACGTCCTAACCAATACAGCGTAGCGGCAGCTAAGAGCGAACCTATACTTCCTGAAATAATGACACCGATCAAAAGTAATTGACCCTGAGAAGCGGTATAGCCAGCTGAAGGCATAATAATCTCTGAGGGTATAGGTGGAAAAACATTATCGAGAAACATCAATAGAGCAATGCCGAAATAGCCCAATTGCTCCATCACTGAAATGATCCAATCTTTCATAAGTGATTTGTATTTTAAAGTTAAACCTATGCTAGATGTTTTTAAGAAAAAATACAGTGAAATTAAGTTAATGCATTAATTTAGGATGTTGAATTTGTATAAGTGTATGAACATAGACTTCTCGTAGGATATAGCTGACGAGAAGGGGAGCTATGCTGATGATGAAGATAAGACTCATTGAATCTCTCATCTGAAAACCGATTGCTAAAGCAATAATTGCGCCGATACAAGCACCTAACGTTACGATAAAATAATGGGATTGGTTACGTATATGCAATTTAACATCAGAATTATGTGAATCGAGATATATAAATTTTAAATGTGTCGGTACAGCTGATACACGATCTAAATGATTATGGTGAGCAAAATTCCGTCGAACAGGAAGATATTTGAATGGCACTCGATTCATGATTTTCATCCTTGAGCTAAATTTATTTCCTTCGTATTAAATTTATCTGAATGACTTCATGTGTTTTGTGTTGTTATAAAATAACTTTGTAATGGTGATATATCAGAATTGAAATTTTGTTTGTTCAATGTAAAAAGCGTCATCTACACTGTAATGTATACAACGCTTTTGTAAGTTAAATAAAATATTTTTTATTTAGAGGCGTTTACGTTTTGCAGCAATAATCTGAGACTGGCGCATACGGAAACCTTCTTTCTGCTTTTCTGTTGTTTTATCGATACAATAAACACATGATACGCCATGTTCGTAACTTGGTAATGCTACTTCTTCGGGGGTTAATGGCCAACCACAAGCATGGCACTTCACATTTTGACCTTCTTCCACTCCGTGTGTAACCGCAGTACGACCATCAAAAACAAAGCATTCACCTTCCCATAAACTTTCTTCAGGAGGGGTTTCTTCTAAATATTTAAGAATACCACCTTTGAGGTGATATACCTCTTTAAAGCCTTCTTGAAGAAGTAGTGAAGTTGATTTTTCACAACGAATCCCGCCTGTACAAAACATGGCAATCTTTTTATCTTTATGCTGTTCAAGATTGTTTTTTACATATTCAGGGAATTCGCGGAACGTTTCAGTTTTTGGATCAATTGCCCCTTTGAATGTGCCTGCTTTGTACTCGTAATCATTTCTTGTATCGACTAAGATCACGTCATCACGTGCAATGAGTTCGTTCCATTCTTTAGGGTCTAGATAGTGACCAACCAAGTCGCGTGGTTTCACTGGAACACCTAAAGTCACGATTTCTTTTTTATGTTTGATTTTCATTTTACGGAATGGTTTTTCGTCACTGTGTGACTCTTTATATTCCATGTCATTAAATCCTTCATTTAAAAGGAATTGATGAATGACATCAATTGCATGGCGGTCACCTGCAACTGTTCCGTTAATCCCTTCATGGGCAACGATAAGAGTACCGCATAGGTTGATGGTTTTTACCAACTCAAGTAATTTTTGTTGAAGTGCTAGAGAATCTTCAACTTCTTTAAATTGATAAAGTGCCGCAACAACCCAACCAGTGGTCGCTTGCTGTTCTACAGGTGCAAGCTGTTCTACAGTAGCGTTCATGGAGTACTCCAAATGTATTAATATAGGGATAAAATCAGGCGCGTATTCTAACGCGATTTTTGAAAATATGCGAGAAAGCCATAGAAAATTTATGGTTTTATATGAGGAAAATATTTTGAATACAACGCGTCGAATCCCTTCATTAACACCATGTGCGGGACGTTGTTCAACAGTGTTTGGTGATGCGGTATGTCGTGGTTGTCGACGTTTTAATCATGAAGTGATTCAATGGAATACTTATAATGAAGAACAACGACTGAGTATTTGGAAGCGTTTAGATCAACAACTGGATCAAATTTTGGTTCCAATGCTTCCTCATGCTCAACTTTCTGAGGTGGAAAAATTCATTGAATCAAAAAGAATCCGAGTATTGGAGAATGCTTCAAAAGGCCGAAAATTATATCATGCGCTTAAAATTTGCGAAAAAAACAAGCATTTAGCAGAGCAGAGTGGTTTAGGTATTTCAGCTCCACATGTTAAACCGATCTGGAGTGAGTTTGAACGTCGGGTTCTTGCTTTGGCGAATGCCAGTTATGAATTAGCTTGGTTAAGAGCAGATGGGATTAGCCAGAGCTTGCAGTTGGTGGATGAAGAGTAATTCTATGATAATTTGTTATAAAAAAACTCGCTCAAGTAAGCGAGTTTTTAGTCAATCATTAAGCAACTTGGACAGGAATACAGTTTGCTGTGTGATTCACAGTGTTATCTGGATTTGCATAAACCAAACGTGGTTTATGTGCATCAGCTTCTGCAACAGTAAAATCACCGAAAGTCGCGATAATAATAATGTCACCTAAATCTGCTTGGTGAGCAGCACCACCATTTACAGAAATAATGCCTGAGTTTTCTTCACCACGGATTGCGTAAGTTGTAAAACGCTTGCCATTAGTTACATTCCAAATATGAATTTCTTCATATTCACGAATACCAGCTAAATCTAGTAATACACCATCAATTGCACATGAACCTTCATAATGAAGTTCAGCTTGTGTTACAACTGCACGGTGGATTTTAGCTTTTAATAAACGAGATAGCATGGGAAGCGTCTCCTGAGTTGTTCTAAGATTGTTTTATTATCTAGAAACAACAGTTTTTTAATTTGGGTGAAGCATTTGAAAGCGCATTTTGCCCTCAAATTTTCATCGTGGCAAGAAAAATTGTTGAACAAAAATTAAATTTATCAACTACGGCTTGTAGGCATTTATTTGATTCATTGCCTGCTGAATTTCACCATTCACTAATAATTTTGTACGACTTAGTGCGTAATGAATTGCATCGTCAATGAGCGTTTGTTCACTTGAGGGTGCTTTACCTAGAACATGACCTGATACACGGTCTTTTGATCCAGGGTGTCCAATTCCAATACGTAAACGATGGAAGTTAGGGCCAGTATGAGGAACAATGTCACGTAAACCGTTATGACCACCATGACCACCACCCGTTTTGAGGCGAATGATACCTGGATCCATATCAAGTTCATCGTGAGCAATAAGCATTGCTTCTGGAGAGATTTGGTAGAATTTTGCGAAGGGTACAACACTTTGACCAGAACGGTTCATAAAGGTTGAAGGTAATAAAAGTCGAACATCTTGTCCTTCTACATTACCGCGACCACTTAATCCATTAAACTTAGGGTCATTTTTAAGTGTTATGCCATATTGTTCTGCAAGACGTTCTACATACCAGAAGCCTGCATTATGGCGGGTTTGAGCATACTCTTTACCAGGGTTGCCCAAACCAACAATCAGTGAAATATGAGACACTAATTTACACCATCAACACTTATGCGCGTTTGAAGTCAGCGTGCATTGGAGTGTTTTTAGCTGGGTGACGTTGTAAAGCTTGGATTTTAACGCTTTCAACTTTACCATCAACATCAATTTCAATTACTTCTTCAAAGAAAGCGTTGTCTTCTAAGTATTTAACAAGCTGACGAAGCTCAAGTGTAATTGCTACAGGTGCAGCATCACCACCATAGATGATAGCAGGAACTTTAGATTGAAGACGAAGGCGGCGGCTCGCACCTTTCCCTTGTACTGCTTCTTCACGTGCTACTGCATTTAATACGAAGTTTGCCATGAGAGACATCCTATTTAAGTTAAGTGAACTAGATCTGCGACCGATCTAGTGATAGAAAGCCCTACCAAAAGGCAGGGCTTTAAAATTTTAGCGCTCTATTATAGATAAGAATCGAACATTGCGCTAATAGATTCTTCGTTGTTAATACGACGAATTGTTTCAGCAACCATACTCGCAACTGAAACTTGGCGAATCTTACCAAGAGCTAAAGCTTCTTCTGAAAGCGGAATTGTATCTGTCACAACAAGTTCGTCGATAACAGAGTTTTTCAAATTCTCGATCGCTTTACCAGATAAAACAGGGTGAGTAGCATATGCTACGACACGACGCGCACCAAAAGTCTTCAATGCATCAGCGGCTTTACATAAAGTACCAGCAGTATCAACCATGTCATCAACGATCACACAGTCGCGATCTTTAACATCACCAATCAAATGCATCACTTGTGATTCATTTGCTTTTTGACGACGTTTGTCGATGATAGCTAAATCGATATCGCCCATTTGTTTCGCAACAGCACGAGCACGAACAACACCACCAACGTCTGGCGAAACAACCATAAGGTTGTCATGAGACTGTTGACGTAAGTCAGCTAAAAGCGCTGGCGTACCGTAAATGTTGTCTACAGGGATGTCGAAGAAACCTTGAATTTGGTCAGCATGAAGATCGATCATCACAACACGGTCAATACCTACAGTTGTTAGCATATCTGCTACTACTTTTGCAGTAATTGGAACACGTGAAGAACGAGGACGACGGTCTTGGCGAGCATAACCGAAATAAGGAATCACAGCAGTGATACGACCAGCACTTGCACGACGCAATGCATCTGCCATTACTAAGATTTCCATAAGGTTATCATTAGTTGGAGCACAAGTAGGCTGAACGATGAATACGTCTTTACCACGGACATTCTCAGTGATTTCGACAGCGATTTCACCATCAGAGAATTGACCTACAGATGCAGCACCTAGAGGGATATGCAAGTGGCTAACGACTTTTTGGGCGAATTGTGGATGCGCAGTTCCACTAAAAACGACAAGATTGGGCATGAAGCACCCTTGGCGGTTGAAATGTATAGAATGAGATGGCAGGGGCGGCTGGATTCGAACCAACGGATGGCGAGATCAAAACCCGCTGCCTTACCACTTGGCGACGCCCCTAATGCGGCAGAACTTTAATGGTTTTATATGGGTTTGTCAAGATTGTTTGACTCAACTCATGATACCAATGTTCTGTCTTTTTGAACTAAATTGGCAGGGGCGGCTGGATTCGAACCAACGGATGGCGAGATCAAAACCCGCTGCCTTACCACTTGGCGACGCCCCTATCATTTAAACGATGATTTGATTCAATGGTGATTGTTCTAAACTATTCACTAAGTAAGCTTTACAAGGTGAATGAGCAAGAATGTCATCAATGTTCATTTCAGTCGTTACTTCAGTAAAAACACAAGCACCTGTACCTGTAAGTTTTGCAACACCGAACTGATCTAAATATTGCATTGCTTCATCGACTTCAGCATATAGACTTCTTGCCAGAGGTTCAAAGTTATTTCTGAAATCAGATGGCTTTATCTGATAGGCGCAAAATTTAGAGGTCTTCGTGTCTCTTGTCAACGATTTTTGTGAAAAAAGCAGTTGAGTGCTGATAAAACAGTCAGGTTTTAACACAATGTATTGTTTTTGATCTAAGTCTATGAATGTTAAGTGTTCACCAATACCTTCTGCCCATGCATTACGACCATGGATGAAGATGGGAACATCAGCACCCAGTTGTACACCAATTTCTGCTAATTGATCACGATTTAAGCCACATTGCCAAAGTTGATTCATGATTAATAACGCGGTAGCCGCATTTGAAGAGCCACCACCGAGTCCTGCACCCATCGGTATATTTTTTTCGATGTTGACATGAATGCCTAATTTTTCACTTTTGGCATAGGGTTTCAGCATCATCATTGCACGATAAATCAAATTTTGTTCAAGACTTACTTCTGATAGGCCTGAAATGGAGATAGATTGGTTAGAGATTGGAGTAAATTCCATCCAATCACAAAGATCTATCAACTGAAAAATAGTTTGCAACTCATGGTAACCATTTTCACGGCGCCCCGTAATGTGTAAAAACAAATTCAGTTTTGCAGGGGAGGGTACACGAATCATAAATAATCAAACTTAACGATTTTGAATTACCATTGTAATACGATTTTCAGTTCCATCTTCAAGTTGTTGCTTTAAAATCAAACGGTTTGGTTGTGTAGATTGACCGTTGTAAGATAATTGAATATGCCAACCTTGTTCTTTAATTTCACTGATTCGCATCGATTCGTCTTTTTGAATTTCAGCTTCTTCAGTCGCTTGCTTAGCTTGTACCCAATCGACTAAATAAGTAATTGGTGCTTCCCAACCTGTTGCACGAAACAATAACTCTTCAGGTGAGTTGGCTGTAATTTCACCAGTTTTGGCACTGTTCAGTGTCACTTGACCAGGTTGACCTGAGATTTGAGTTTTACCGACTCCAAGAATTCCGCTTAACTCGATATCAAACTGTTCATCTTGCTGTTGCCAAGTAAAAAAAGCACTGCCTGATTGCTTGGGGGTCTTGACGCCAATTTTACCCTGAAGATTAAATTGATTTGATTGTTCAAGGTTTTGCGTTGTTGGCGGTGATGGTTGAGTTTGAATTGCTTGACAGCCAGTTAACCCAAGAAGCGCACTACTTGTGGCAATCAGCAATAATGATTTTAAATTTAAGATCATACAGTATTAACTCTTTTTGATATTTTGTGGCAACAATAAACTATCGAGTTGATCCAATTGAGGATGATTTGGATGATTTTTATGGAGTTGATGTAACACTTGGCTAAATTCTTCCAGTGAACCCAGCATATAAAGCGATTTAGCATATCGAATGCCGATATTTGGACTTTGGCTGAGTTGATATGCTTTCGCAAGTACACGGGTGGAAGTGTCAAAATCGTTTTGAAGAAAGCAGATATAGCCTAAGGTATCTAAGATAGATGCTTGTTCTGGGGCATTGTCTAAAGCTTGTTCGGCATATTGTCTCGCCTCATCTAAACGACGATTTTGCAACGCCAGAGTATATGCATACGCATTCAGATATGTTGGACTATTGGGTTCGATCGTGAGTAATTTTTTAAGCAATTCATCTAATTGATCGCGATCCGTAAATGGATCAAGTAATAAGACTTGAGAATATAAAATTTCAGGGTCATCAGTTAAATTTTTAGCCGCTTCTTTGAGTAAGCCCAAGGCAGCTTTGTTATTGCCCATTTTTTTGAGTATTTCAGCTTGTGCTTGATATAAGAAACTCGCATGTTGGGGGTAATTCACCCGTTCCTGAGTCAGAAAGCGCAGCGCATCACTTAAGCGATTTTGTTTGTCATAGATTGAAATTAGATTTCGTCTAGAAACCATATATAAATTACCATCTACAAGTCGATAATAAGCTTTAGCTGTTTCAAAATGTTGTTTTCGTTCAGCATTTAATGCCAAATAAAAATAAGCATCATTTTGATACTGTCCAGATGCACGTAGTTCGACCAAATACTGTTCAGCAAGCTCATATTCTTTGAGATCAATTGATGTTAGACCAGCGATAAAAAGAGCTTCTTCCGAATCAGGCCATTTTTTTATGATGCGTTTTAATTTGCTTAACGCCTGTTCATTTTTATTCAGTTTAATTAAGTAGCGGATTTCAGCCAGACTGAGCTCTAAATTATTACGATTTTTACGAGCACTTTTTTCAAACCATTTTAGCGTCTCTTCTTCGTCGCCTAAAGCCATGAGTAAGTTTGCTTTCAGTAAGATAAACCCTGTTGATTTGGGGCGTTTTTTTAATGCTTTATTTAAAGTAATTAAGGCATTTTCGATTTCATTATTTTGTGCTTGTAAACTCGCAATCAAAACGAGAATTGAAGGATTGTTACGCGTTTTACTATTACGCAAAGTGTTTAATAAATATGCTCGATCCTCAGGGGATTCCGGAGAAATTCCTTCAAGAATTTGTTCTAAATCTGATTCAGGATCTAAATTTAAAATATCATCGAGCACATCAGCAGCAAGTTCATATTCGTGTGACTTTAATGCGATATGCGCAAGATAGAATTTTGCAGGTACATCTTTGGGTTCTTGCACGACCCAATGGGTTGCAATATCTAAAGCGGCTTGTAAGTCGTTTTGTTCGAGTGCGACGTTAAGTGCACGTTGTTTTAAAGCTGTTGAACTGGTTTGGATTGCAAGTACGGTATAGTTGTGTAAAGCAGTCGGTGTGTCATGTGCAGCTAAAGCAAATTCTGCAACCATAGCCTGTTGTAAAACTTTATGATTTAAATTGGCATGGTAAAATTCTCCAGATGCTCTAATATGAGCACTGTAAGTCATGCTACTCACTAACAAGAGTGTGGTAGAATACTGTCGAATTGTCATGCCGGTTGTGCGGCTCATTGTTTGACGCAATTTTTTTATCCAAGTACTGCTTTTTATGACACCGTTATTGCACAATAGCATAAATTTAGCCAATTGATGATCTGATATGTCTTTCTTTGCATTGGGTGTCAACCATCAAACAGCCTCAGTTGAATTACGAGAGCAAGTTGCTTTTAACCCTGAAAAGTTAAAACTATTGTTGGCTGAACAAAGTCACCATGACCAGCTGAACGATATGGTTGTGGTGTCAACCTGTAATCGTACTGAAGTCTACGCCATCGCTGATAATGCGGAGATGGTATTAGATTGGCTCGCTCAAAAAAATGGCATTGATGTAAAACAATTACAAAATCATATTTACCGTTATGAAAATACAGATGCTGTGACACATTTGATGCGTGTTGCATCAGGATTAGATTCACTCATGCTTGGAGAGCCTCAGATTATGGGGCAAGTGAAGTCTGCACTTAATTTAGCAAAAGAGTCTGAAGTTGTTTCACAAAATTTAAATCGTATTTTTGAATATGCATTTTATGCTGCTAAGAAAGTGCGTTCAGAAACAGCGGTCGGTAGTCATGCTGTATCCATGGGGTATGCGGTAGCACAGTTAGCACTACAAGTTTTTAGTAAGCCTGAACAATTAACCGTTATGGTGGTTGCAGCAGGTGAAATGAATAGCTTGGTTGCAAAGCACTTAGCTGAAATGGGCGTTGCTAAAATTTTAATTTGTAACCGTGGTCAGGAACGGGCGGAACTTTTAGCGCAAGAAATATCACATCGTGTTGCGGTAGAAATTATTCCTTTTGTTGATTTAGCTCAAAATTTACATCGCGCTGATGTGATTTCAAGTTGTACAGGAAGTTTACATCAGGTCATTTCCTATCAAGATGTTAAGTCAGCACTAAAAAAACGTCGTTACCGTCAAATGTTGATGGTGGATTTGGCTGTTCCTCGCGATATTGAATCTAAGGCTGAAAGTTTGGATGGTGTTTACCTTTATGGGGTGGACGATCTTCAAGGTGTTATTGATGAAAACTTAGCGCAGCGACGCCAAGCCGCTGTTGAAGCTGAAGTGATGGTCAATCAACTAGCAACACAATTGGTGACTCAGCAGAAAGTTTCACAAGCTGGAGCGACAATTAGTGAGTATCGTGCTCATGGAGATAAAGTTAAAGCATTTGAATTAGAGCATGCATTAGATCGTTTAGCCTCTGGCGATGATGCAGCCATTGTCATGCAGGAAATGGCGCATCGTTTGACGCAAAAGCTATTACATCCTACATCCATCTTACTCAGAGAAGTCGCTAAAGATGAAAATCCTGATGTCTATGAAACGATTAAAGAACATTTAGAAGATATTTTTAGTGCTCAGCGAAAACTAAAAAAATAAAAGCGGTCACTGACCGCTTTTATTTATTCATGTAGTAAGCGTAGTCCAATTTTTTTGGTTAGCTCATTCAGTTGTTGTCTTAAGTTTTTAGACTCATTTAATGATTTTGCTGCTTTAAATTTGATTCTCAGATATTTTTCTTGGAGTGAAAGTGAGTATTCTGAGGCAAGTTTATCAGCCATTTCAGGGGCTTCAGTGAGTGTTTGAATATTAGTACGTTTTAAAATCTCAGAGAGTTCATGATGAAATGGGCTACATGCACCCAAAATATAATAACTCGCCAACTCTTGGTCATCTGGCAGATCATCAAAAATGACATTAAAAATTTTTAATACTTTTGCAAGCAATTCATCTTCAGGAATCACTGCGCGTAATACTTCAAAATGAATATAAAGAAAAGGATGGTACATTAACATTGCCACTGCGAAATCTTCATCTCGTGTGCGAATATTAAATGATAATGAAGCGTCAAGACTCACTTGAGGCTGCCACTTTTTATTGAATCCTAATTTTTCTTTGAAATATTGACGAATCAAATAGCGATACGAACCTTGCTTAGGCATCAGATTGGTGAGTTGATTTAGCTCAGCCATGACCTGACTTTTACCTTCAGGTGTATTGATTTGATATTGTTGACTGAGAAGTGAAAAAGCAAACTCTGATAAGAGTGGTGATTGTTGCCAAAGTCGATTGAAAGTTTCAACACCGTCCTTACGAACTAATGAGTCAGGATCATGCTCCGCAGGTAGAATAAAAAATTTCAGTTCACGACCATCATTTAAGAGGGGAAGTGCAATTTCTAAAGTGCGTCGAGCAGCTTTTTGACCAGCCGAATCACCATCAAAAGCAATAGTTAACTGATTGTTTTGTTTAAATAATAGATTCAAGTGATCAGCATTGCTCGCCGTCCCCAAGGTGGCAACTGCGCCAGGAATGCCAGCTTGCTGTAATGCGATGACATCCATGTAACCTTCAACCATTAACCAATGATTGGCTTTGAGCTTACGACCTTCATATAAGCCATAGAGTAGTTGGTTTTTATGGAAAACTTCAGAGTCTGGAGAGTTGATGTATTTGGGTTTGATCTCGTCATTCAATGCTCGTCCACCAAATCCGACAACGCGACCTTTTGCATCACGTATAGGAAAAATGACACGTTCTCGTAGTAGATCAAAATCACGACCAGAATCACTGGTTCTGATCAAACCGAGTAGTTTTAATCCTTCAATATCTTGCGGAAATGCTTTTTCAAGATGTTGCCAATCTTCTGGGGCATAACCTAATCGCCAATACTTAATCGTGGTATCACTTAGTCCGCGTCGCTGAAAATACTGTTGCGCAATTTGGCTATTTGGAAGTTGTTTTTCATAAAATAAAGCAACATTTTCAAGAAGATCGTATAAATTACCTTCAGGTGCGACCTCAACTGAATTCAAGTTATCTGTATTAAATTGATACTCATCGAATTCATAGTTTTGAAATGCTTCAAAAGGATCTACATCAAAAGCTGAAGTAGGCGGAGAAATGATTTCTGCTGCATCTGCTTCAATGGGTGCCTGCGGTTGCTTTTCTTGGTAAGGTTTAATAGGTTCTCTCTTGTATGAGAGTTTTTTATTGTCTTGATTGTCTTTAGGTAATTCGATACCGGTTTGGCTTGCCAGGTCTTTAATCACCTCGATGAAATTGCGATTATCAATATCCATCATAAAGCGAATTGCATTTCCATTGGCTTGGCAACCGAAACAGTGGAAATATTGCTTATCACGGTAGACGTGAAAAGAAGGTGTTTTCTCTTGATGAAAAGGACAACAGCCTGAATAGGTACGACCTGACTTTTTTAATTTCACACGTTGGCCAATAAGATCGACGATGTCAGTTCGATCTAAAATTTGATCAATCGTATGTTGTGGAATTGCCATAATTAAAAAGCCAAAAGAATGAGGAATAAAGTGATTGAATTAAGTCTATCCTAAACACTTAAGACGATAAATAAAGCCATGCAATAAAAAAGGTGGGTAATCCCACCTTTTTTGATTCATAAGAATGGATTATTGACGCTGTGGGTCGTACATACTTTCATTTGCTGGCGCACTTTCCACATTGTGATCTTTATTACCAAGCAAGCCAAAGCTTAAGCGATTCAATAAACTGGGTTGTGTATTGGTGTTGTCAGATTGCTCTGCTGATACTTCTGCTGTTGTTTGACTGCGTGCTTCACGACCTAAAATACCTAAGGTTGCACGATTTAACCAACTTCCATCTTTACGTGCTGCGCGTAAATCGACCTCACCATTAGACTTCACAAGATGAGGGTAGTTTAGCTTTAGCACTTCAACGTATTGTTGAGATGTTGCCTTGTCACCGAGTTTATCGTATCCGTAAGCAATCGTTGCAAGCGCTTCTGGTACTTGAGGTGTTTGAGGGAAATGTTCCACAACCCATTGTCCACGCTCAACTGCTGCAAGCCAAGCTTTACGCTTTAAGTTAAAGCGAGCCGCATTCATTTCACTTTCAGCAAGTTCTTGACCAATAAACTTCATGCGCTGAGCAGCATCTACAGCATACTGACTACTTGGGAAACGACGAATGAAATCAACAAAATTTTGATATGCAACTTTCAAATAGCTGACATCACGATGAGCCTGTTGGAGTGATGTGTAGCGGATGAGACCATCATAGTTTTGCTCCATATTCGCCACACCACGAACATAGTAAGCATAATCAACATTAGGATGTTGAGGGTTTAACCGAATAAAACGGTCTGCTAGAGCAATAACAGCTTCATAGTCTTTTTGTTGAAAACGAGCATATAAAAGATCGAGTTGAGCTTGTTGAGTATATTGACCTGTAGGGTAATAAGTTTCAATTGCTTCTAATGATTGTGCTGCATCGCTATATTGACCACGATCTAATGCTTTTTGTGCTTTATCGAAATAAGATTGTTCGGTTGATTTAGGTCCAGTATCCACAACATCCTTCTTGGGATTACTGCTACAGCCCACAAATGTTGCTGCTAAGCCTAGCGATAAAGCAAGCATTGTAACTTTATAACGTGGTAGCGACATAAAAATTCCTCTGTTTATACGGGCAATAGGCTACAATTGCACTATTAAACCACTTTTGTCCGAATGAGCAAATGACTTCAGCACAAACTTCTAATTCTAATTTCCCAGAAATCGACATCAATTTACTTGAAGATTCTGAGGATGCAGATAACCATACTTCAGCCCCAACTGCAACACGTTTATCGTTGCAATTTCAAGTGGATGAGAGTTCTCTTGGTCAGCGAATAGATCAAGTTGCAGCACTCGCTTGGAACGAATTTTCGCGTGAAAAATTGAAACAATGGTTGAAGGATGGTCATTTGTTGGTAAATGGTCAAGTTGTGAAACCAAAATATAAAAGTGAAGGGAATGAGCTACTCACGCTTGATGTAGAGCTTGAAGCCCAAGTCACCAGTCAACCTGAAAATATCCCTTTAGATATTATTTATGAAGATGATGACATCTTAGTCATTAACAAGCCAGTGGGGATGGTTGTACATCCTGGCGCAGGAAACCCGAATGGTACTTTGGTTAATGCACTTTTATATCATTTTCCTAAATCAGCAGAATTATCTCGAGCTGGTCTAGTACACCGTATCGATAAAGATACTAGTGGTCTCTTGGTTGTAGCTAAAAATTTAGAAGCTCAATTTTCCTTAAGTAAACAGTTAGCGAAAAAATCAGTTTATCGAATTTATGATTTAATTTGTTATGGCAATATTATTGCAGGCGGTAAAATTGATGAGCCGATTAAACGTCATCCTGTAGATCGTGTAAAAATGGCGATCTTACCAGGTGGTCGTGATGCCGTGACTCACTATAATGTGAAAGAAAGATTCCAAAATTTCACACGTGTTCAAGCACAATTAGAAACTGGACGTACTCATCAGATTCGTGTGCATTTCACTTATATTGGTTTCCCTTTGGTCGGTGATCCAGTTTATGTCAGTCGTGTCAAAGTACCTGCAGGTGCTTCGGAAAAACTTGCTACTCATTTACGAGAGTTTAGACGTCAAGCACTTCATGCATCAAAATTGGGGTTAGTACATCCACGGACAGGTGAAGAAATGATGTTTGAAGCACCATGGCCTGAAGATTTCACAGCATTACTTGAGACTCTTCGTACGGAAAATAAGGCTTACTAAATTAAAGGAAAGTTTACATGCAAATTGTGCAAGGTTTGCCCAAAGGTGTCGTGGTAGGACAAACAGAATTGAGTCACCCTCACGCACTGAAAACACCACAGACTGATTTAGAAGGTTTTAACTTGGCGTTGCATGTAAATGATCAACCAGAACGTGTTCATCGGCATAGAATGAGCTTGTTAAATGACTTTTCAGTCTATGGGGTGAATCGATTAACTTGGATGAACCAAACGCACAGTACAATCTGTCACGTTGTAAATGATGACATGAGCTTACACGCCCTAAATGGCGATGGTTTAGTGACACAGCAAAAACAACATGCATTAATGATGATGACGGCAGATTGTTTACCGGTGGTTCTCGGTAACAAAGATGGTACTGAAGTCGCTAATTTGCATGCAGGTTGGCGAGGATTGGCAAATGGCATTATTGAAAATACAGTCAATGCCATGAGCACTCAACCCTCTTGGGCGTGGTTAGGTGCGGCAATTAGTCAGCCATGCTTTGAAGTGGGTGAAGAAGTAATGCACACATTCTGCGATAGGATTCCAGAATTAAGTTCAGCATTTCAAAAGGGAGATCTAGAGGGTAAGTATTACGGAGATCTCTATGCGATTGCTCGCCATATATTGAAAAGTTTAGGGGTGGAACAGGTTCTTGGAGGTGAGCGATGTAGCTACACGGAGGATCAAACATATTATTCTCATCGCCGTAATTCAAAAACCGGCCGCATGGCGACATTTGTCTTCATGGAGTGAAAAGAATTTATTTAGTTTCAATCAGATCGTTTGGGTATTTAAATGATGACTTTCTTAAAGCTCATCATCTTTACTTATGTTTGAGATTTTATTTAATCACTTCGATCTGTTGTATATTTAAATGAAAGATTTAAATAAAAATACATTAATTTACAAGTTGCTAAGTTGATATAAGTGATTCATTACTAGACCATTTTTTTTGAAATATGAATTATTTAAATACAAAAAATGTTAGATCAATCACAATTTGATAGTAAAAATTTATATAATAGTGAATATTACATTGTCTTTTTGTTAGACAAGACATAAAAATAAAAAATTGTGGAGACAATGATGATCTTAATAGGATTCGCGAAATCAAGAAATTTTTGTATTCCTGTCATCTATGGATTGACTTCAATAACATTAGCGTATGCTGCTCCAATGCAAGAACTGACTGACGCTGAACTTTCACATGTTGAAGGTAAAGCACTCATGAGCTTAAGCTATATTTCACCTGCAGATTCCGTCAATAAGAATTCTGGTCAAAATATTGGATTTTATAAAATGGGAATGGAAGCCCAATTAGATTTAAATGCTAACATCAAAAGATTGCAACTTGGATGCGGTGGAGTAAATGGTGCAAACGGTTGTGATATTGATATCGATAACTTAAGTTTGTCAGGGGTTGCAGAAACTCGTGAAGGACGAGTCCAATCAAGTGCCCAACTAACCAATCCATTTTTAGAGTTTGCTATAAAAAACCCAGATTCAGCTTCCACACGTGAAATGGTTGGTGTTCGTTTAAGTGCAGAAAAAGTACTAGGATTATTAACGCTTGGTAGTGAGAACTCTGAAAAACCAAATGGTATCAATAGTTTAAGTGGCTATCTGAAGATTAGGGACGCTGTTGGAACTGCGACAACAGCAGCTCGTTCTGGTGTAAATTTTAACAATCTTGGAGAATTAGTTTACGGAAAAGCAAAGAGTACAACAGGTTTCGTAAGTGCAGACTTTACGTCTAATGATTATGCTTTAAATTTAGCTAAGGGAAGCGGCTCTTTAAAAATTAATGGCCAAACTATTAGTGGTAACAGAATGTCAAATGTCTATTTAACAGGTGTTGCTCGAATAGATAACATTGCATTGTCAGGTAAAATTTCTGCAAATGCTAAACTCTGGGGGCTTGTGCCTATACCACTATCTGGTGACATTACGGGTAATGTTTCAAACCTAAATGTAGATGTTAAAGTTTCAGAGAACCTTGGATATATTCACCGCTTACCTTTGAGTAATCCATTTTCTCTATCGGTGCAAAAACAAGATATACATTGGACTGGAGCGAGTGTTGCTGCTCAGACAGGTTGGTGGCTTTCAATCGAGGACCCAATTGATATAGGTAATGTTACTCCGAGTCAAAAAGTGGTTGTGACAGATGCAGTGATTAAACAAGTTGTACCGCTAATTAGTAATTATTTACAGGCTAATCCAATCGAATGTGGTTTTTTAGCAACAAGTTGTTTAGCAGGTAATTTTAGATTAGGTGAGGTTCCATTAACAAATTCAAGAGTGAATATGGATTTGGTAAACTTACAGTTAAAAAATCAATCCTTTGCCCCAAACTGTTATGGAAGTTTAAAATTCTGCTAAATAATAGATATACTTGAGTTTTAAGTTTGCATTTCATCGGATAAATTGGAATATACATCACATTTTAAAAATCAATAATGTGATGTAAGTCTCTAGAAAATATTAAATTTTATTTTAATTTCTATATTTTAATTCATTTAGCAAGTTTTAAGCCTCTTTATTTTTTTCATTAATTTATAGATAGTAATGATGTTGCTTATGGATTAAGCCTGAATAAAAATAATATGGAGACTCTAATGTTGAAGAGTTTACTTGGTTCTATCAAATTGATTTTCTCAACATCATGCTTAGTGTTGATTCCTTTGTATGCAACGGCTAATAACATTCATAATGATTTAAAAATGATGAGTGATGAAGAGTTATCAGCGACAAATGGCCAAGCTTTGTTAAGTATGAGTTATATTGATCCCAATGATGGGGCAAACAATATGCGAGGTAAAGGTGTTGGCTTTTATAAGCTTGGAATGGAAGCAGATATAGAACTCAATGCAAATATTAAGCATTTACAACTTGGCTGTGGTGGTATTAATGGAGCAGGTGGATGTGACATTGATATCGAAAATCTGAGTTTGAGTGGTATGTCAGACACTAGAGAAGGTCGTGCTGGTTCTTCAGCCAAGCTAACCAATCCATTTTTAGAGTTCGCGGTAAAAAATCCAACATCTGCATCAACTCGAGAAGTTGTGGGTTTGCGTCTCAGTGCTGAAAAAGTATTAGGTTTACTGACGCTTGGTGATGAAAACTCTGACAAACCGAATGGTATTAACTCACTCAGTGGTTATTTAAAAATTAATCCCACTCAGGGTATGGGCTATACTAATGCTCGAAGTATGACTTATGCTGATACTGGTCAAACTATCGATGGAAAAGTGAATGCAAGAATTTGTTTAATTTGTATTATCGCACCTACTTTGACACTCGATTTTAAATCGAATAATTACAATTTAGCATTACAAGAAACGACGGCACCAATTCAGATTAATGGAACTACGGTCTCTGGTACTCGAATGAGTTCTGCACAATTGACAGGTGTTGCCAATATTAATCAATTGAATTTTGGTGGTAATCTCACGGCTAATATCCAAGTGCTAGGGGTAGGATTACTGAATTTGCAAAAAGAGGTCAGTGGTAACATTACGGGCTTAAAAGCCAACATTACGGTAGATCAAAATCTAGGTTTAATTCATAAAATCCCTATAAACAATCCATTCTCACTCTCTGTTCAAAATAGTGAGATCTGGTGGCCAAATGCTGATGTTGCTGCACAGCAAGGTTGGTGGATGGCATTTAATGATTCGATCAATATTGGAGATGTTACACCTGAGAAGCGTATTGATATTACAAATGATGTGTTAAAACAAGTGGTTGGACCAATCAGTGATTATATCAGTCGAAATCCTCCATCTTGTAATGCACTTGATTGTCTGTTTGGTGACAAACTTGGTGTTGGAAATGTTCATTTGCCGAATACCAATGTAAATTTTCCATTAAAAGATCTACAACTTAAAAATCAAACCTTTGCTCCAAACTGTTATGGAAGTTTAAGGTTCTGTTAATAAAAAAACCGCTCATATGAGCGTTTTTTTTATTTATGAAAAATTCTTGCTTTATCACGCTGCCAATCGCGGTCTTTTTCAGTGGCACGTTTGTCGTGTAACTGTTTACCTTTAACAAGCGCAATTTCGAGTTTGACTAAACGACCTTTCCAATAGCACGCCAAAGGTACACATGTGTAACCTTTTTGATTGATCGCCCCTTGGAGTTTCTCGAGTTCACGACGTGAAAGAAGTAGCTTACGAGTACGTGTTGCTTCGGGAACGATATGAGTTGAAGCAGAAAGAAGAGGTTGAATTTGAGCACCAAATAAATAAGCTTCATTATTTTTGAAAATAATATAGCTTTCCGTGATACTCATGCGTCCAGCGCGAAGAGATTTTACTTCCCAACCTTGTAACGCTAAACCAGCTTCAAATTTTTCCTCAATAAAATAATCGTGACGTGCACGTTTGTTGAGCGCAATAGTGCCACTATTATTTTTTTTTACTACAATCGATTTCGACATAATACAAATATTCCAAGATTAGGCCTATTTTGCCTCAAACTTGGCTTGAGGTGAAGTCATTTCACTGTCAACAAGTGTGCGTGTGAATTGAGTTTTTGTTAAACTATGCGCCTACATAATAATCTTAGAGTATAAATGGATGTCTAAAACTCGTGTCATCTATCCGGGAACATTCGATCCTATTACCAATGGTCATATTGATCTTGTCTCTCGTGCTGCAAAAATGTTTGATGAAGTTGTAGTTGCGATTGCAATTGGTCATCACAAAAATCCAGTGTTTAGTTTAGATGAGCGAGTTGCGCTTGCAAAATCATCATTAAGCCATTTAGATAACGTAGAATTTGTTGGTTTTGATGGTTTGTTGGTGAATTTTTTTCAAGAGCAAAAGGCAACAGCTGTACTCAGAGGTTTAAGAGCAGTATCTGACTTTGAATATGAGTTTCAACTTGCAAATATGAATCGTCAATTAGATTCAAATTTTGAAGCTGTATTTTTAACGCCGTCAGAGCAATACTCGTTTATTTCATCCACGTTAGTTCGTGAAATTGCACGTTTGAAAGGTGATGTGACGAAATTTGTGCCAAAAGCAGTTGTTGAGGCATTTGAACGTAAGCATCAGCAAGGTTGGTAGAGTGTCTTTAATTATTACGGATGAGTGCATCAATTGTGACGTTTGTGAGCCTGTATGTCCAAATGAAGCGATTTATATGGGTGAACTGATCTATGAAATTGATCCAAACCTATGTACTGAATGTGTTGGTCATCATGACCAACCCCAGTGTTCATTATTCTGCCCAGTAGACTGTATTCCTAAAGATTCTAATCATGTGGAATCTGAGGATGAATTGCTGGAAAAGTATAAAAAACTAATTGCTCAAAAAAGCACGAGCAATTGATCTCAAAGTTTGTTAAGATGCGCCACTTGAAGTGAGCCAGACGATCGCTGCTGTGGAGGTCTTCGTGACTAAAGCAGGGGAGGAAAGTCCGGGCTTCATCGGGCAAGGTGCCAGGTAACGCCTGGGAGGCGTAAGCCTACGGAAAGTGCAGCAGAGAGTAGACCGCCATTTTGCAACTGAACTTCGGTTTAGCCTAGAGAATGGTAAGGGTGAAAGGGTGCGGTAAGAGCGCACCGCATGACTGGTAACAGTTCATGGCATGGTAAACCCCACTTGAAGCAAGACCAAATAGGAATCCTTAAGGTATGGCCCATACTGGATTCGGGTAGGTCGCTTGAGCATATGAGTGATTGTATGCCTAGAGGAATGATCGTTCTAGACAGAACCCGGCTTATCGGCTCACTTCAACAAATTTTGATCAAACAGTGCCGATATTACTTGACGGATACATCAATCAAGTAGATAATGCGCCCACAGTTTACGGCTATGTAGCTCAGTTGGTTAGAGCACCGCACTCATAATGCGGGGGTCACAGGTTCAAGTCCCGTCATAGCCACCATTTTTATAGACCACACTCACTAGTGTGGTCTTTTTTTATGTGTGAAATCTTGAGTTTTCATTGGCACTGAATAAGCTGAGAATCTAACTTAATTTTTGGAAACTCTTGTTCAAATTGTGCTAAAACGGCTGTCTGATTTACATTTGAAAACACAATATTTTGCAAGCTTTCAATTTTTTGCTCAGACAAATAAAGCTGTGCACAATGAAGAGCAACCGCATTCTCTTTACTCACGGCAAGTTTATGATCTTCAGGAATGACATCAATATGCACGAGCTTTTGTTGAGCACGGCTTAATTGAACTAGAGTTCGTTTTTGTTGCATGGTTATAAAGTTTTGAGCATTGATCCATTGAGCGACATCCATGCGTACACCGTGATAATTCACAAATATGGGATAAATCGTTTGGCATCCGCTCACAAGGCTTAAAGAGCATATGAGAATGAAATATTGAGGATTGAGCATGATTTTGATGTCATTGAAACCTTACTATTACAATAAAATCATATAATTATGGATTAATTTTGTTCAAATAAGGTTTATTTGTATAAAGGGTGATCATTAGTGCTTTCGTATGCTTGACGATACAACGATAACTTAAGATAATGCGCACACAGTTTACGGCTATGTAGCTCAGTTGGTTAGAGCACCGCACTCATAATGCGGGGGTCACAGGTTCAAGTCCCGTCATAGCCACCATTTTTATAGACCATGCTCACCGCATGGTCTTTTTTTTATTTCTCAAAATGTTTTGAGATAATATCAAGTGTAGATTGTGCTTGATAAAAAGGCTGAATCAAACTTTGAATTAATTGTTCTAGAACGCCAAAATCATTTAACATGCTGATAAGCTGAGGTGCAAAACGATGGGCTTCGATCACTAAATCTTCTTGAGTTAGTCCAACAGCCGTGAGTAAAGCTTGTAAACTGTAATCACCAAAATATTCATAGAACTCATCAACCACTTCTAAAATGATGGACTGAATCTCAGAGGACTGGCGTAAATTTCTCCAGGTTTCATAGACCAGAATAAAAAAATCTTCGACATCAATGGCCTCAATCTGCTCAAGCTGAGCTGAAATTTTTTGAAATTGGAGATCTGACCAAATATGTTGAATGATTTCATAAAGTTCATTTTGAGGCAGTGTGATAATTTCGCCTAATTGAACCAATATTGCATTTGCAAGTTGGGATTCTAGTTTTAACTCTAATGTGTGTTGCTGATCTTGGAGAAAATTAAAAATCTTTGATTTGACCGTATTATTTTGAACTTTATTTTTTCGAAGCCTATCCAGCCAAGGTGTATATTTTTCTAAAATTTGATTTGCTAATTGAAGACTTACTGCATGCGCCTTCTCATTACTTAAAATTTGTTGTTTTAAACCATAACGTACTTGATCTAATTCAAGAATTTTATTTAGCCAAAGCCCAAAATCATGGTCAGAAATTAAATCTCCGATTAAAGCATTTGAATCCTTTAAATGAAGGTAAATACGTTGTGCAACTGCGCCAATAAACTCTAGTAAATCAGGTCCAAGATTTAATTCAAAAGCATATTTTGAAACAACAGCATGAAGTTGTTCAAGATTTACAATGTCTTTTAGTTTGATTCGATTGAACTGAGCATAAGCCTCTGAAACAAACGTGTCTAGTACAGCATTAGATTCAGCATTTAATAAATACTGTTGCGTAAACCGAATTTGCTCAAGCATAAGTGCTTGAGCAAATTGATTGAGTTGTGTCGAGTTAGACACCTGCTTTCCATCCATTTACGATTGGATAGCGGCGTTCGCGGCTAAATGCACGAGAGGATATACGTGGACCAATTGCACCCTGACGGCGCTTATATTCGTTGCGATCAACCAATCCAATGACTTTAGTCACGATATCTCGATCAAAACCTTTAGAAATAATATCTTCAAGACTCTGATCTTCTTCAATATATGCATATAAAATTGCATCAAGAACATCGTAAGGTGGTAAAGAGTCTTGATCTTTTTGATCAGGGCGCAATTCAGCAGAAGGTGGGCGAGTAATCACACGTTCAGGGATTACAGGCGTATCTTCCAAACTATTACGGTATTTTGCTAACTCAAATACAATCGTTTTATAAACATCTTTAAGTACAGCAAAACCACCGACCATATCACCGTACAGTGTGCAGTAACCAACAGATAATTCAGATTTGTTACCTGTAGATAAAACAAGATTACCAAATTTATTCGACAGGCCCATTAATAAGGTGCCGCGTGCGCGAGCTTGTAAATTTTCCTCAGTTGCATCAGCAGGAGAATTGCCGAAGAATGGGTGTAATGTCTGCATAAAGCTGTTGACGATTGGGTGAATTTCCGCAATACCAAAAGTTACTCCCATGCGTTTTGCCTGCTCAGTCGCGTCTTCAACACTGATTTGAGAGGTATATGTGTAAGGCATCATAACAGCTTGAACTTTATCTGCTCCAATAGCATCGACAGCGATTGCAAGAGTGAGCGCTGAGTCAATACCACCAGAGAGACCAAGAATGACACCAGGGAAACCTGAGCGTTGTACATAATCTCGTGTTGCTAAAACCAAAGCTTGGTAAATTTCTGCAATCGTATCTAATGCAGGTGCTTTGGTAGCGGCTTTAAAAGATTTAAGCTCTGCTTCATATTCAACATGAAAAAGGTCTTCTTTAAAGCTTGGTGCTTCAAGTACAACTTCACCATTTGCATTTACAACGAAACTTGTTCCGTCGAAAATGAGATCATCTTGCCCACCCACTTGGTTGACATAAACAAGATTGAGATTCAATTGTTTAGCTAACTCTTTAAGCGTAACAACACGGTGTTGAGGCTTTCCAACTTCGTATGGTGAGGCATTTAGCACAAGAACAGTTTCAACATTTAGTTTGGCAAGTTGTTGTACACTCTCTAGCGTCCAGACATCTTCGCAAATTAATACACCGAATTTATGTCCTAAATATTCAAATACAAGGTGTTGATGACCCTCAGCGAAATATCTCTTTTCATCAAAAACACTATAATTTGGTAAATTTTGCTTGTTATAAATACCTAATACTTGCCCATCTTTCATAACGGCTGCAGAGTTATAGCGTGCACCCGAATCAGCTTGATTAACAAAACCAAATACCATCACAATGTCTTTCACTTCAGCCAGTTTTTCGAAAGCTGATGCTGTACGTTTGCTTAGGCTTGGACGAAGTAGGAGATCCTCTGCAGGATAGCCAATGGTCGAAAGTTCAGGAAACACAATGATATTGGCATTTTGCTGTTTGGCTTCGTTAGCGAGTTCAATCATTCGTTGAACATTGGCTTCTAAATTGCCGACAAATGGAGAGAATTGAGCAAGAGAAACTTTAAAACTATTCATTTAAACCAAGTCCTATCCTATAGGTTTATATACAGCACGTGCTGATTTTATTGGAGTAATTATTCAGCTGTGTGTATGTGATATTACATAACTGCCAAATGGCTCAAATTTACATCATTAAAACATGATAAAAGATCTTATTTCTTGCACAGCAAAAACTACGATTCATATGTATTCTATCTAAAATAAAAGTAGATACTAGCTTTTGCCATTGTTTGTACATAAAAAATTAAATCGTAATGGATTTGCGACACAGTAAATCAGATGTCAAAGCTGATATGGTGTTTCTGATTCACAAATCAATAGCTTGAATAAAAAATATTCTTTTAATTTTACAATTTTTATTGATTCAAAATAATATTTGGAATCTTTTTCAAAAATATATCTCTAGCTATATCGCCTTGTTGTTCAATGTTGTAGTCATTGAAATTTTTTTTAGGGTCAAATTTATAGGCATAAGGATTATACTTTTTGAAGGAAATAAAATACGCACTTTGAAGAAAAGCGCCTTTGAGCAAAACATTTTGTCCTTGTTGGTGTTGTAAAATATGAGTCATCTCGTGAATGAAAATTCCTTGATAGATTTTATTTTCTTTCGAATAGTCAGTTTTGAAATGTTTGTTGCGAATATGCAAATAGCCCTTTGGCGCCATAAATACCGCTGAGGGTTGCCACGGTAGAAACGGATGATTCATGATTTTCACCCTGTCATAATCTATAAGATCACCAAAGACACTTTGGCTCAACGTGATTTCACCTTGGGTGAGTGATCTACATCTAAAAGCGTCAAATTTTATCCATTTTAAAATAAGTGGCATCCACAACATCATACTTATTTCTTAATCTACTTAAAGTTTATGTGACATTCAAAATATCACTATTTGGAATCATTACTTGTTAAAAATGGTGTTGACCTTTAATGATAATGAAATGGTATTTACTGATTAAAACTTAATAATTTTGTTAGACAATCTTGATGAATGAGCAATTATGCCATCTCTAAAGATTTATTATGCAAATGGCTATTTCGTCTTTTTATCTTAATTTTTTAGAAACGTCGAAGAATTCACATTATTTGAATTTATTCACTGAGATAAAAGAGAAGGTTCGCCATGTTATTAACTCAGCCACTAAAAAAAATTTCTAAATTTCTAAACGGTTCTAAATTTGATCCTGAGAATCAATCAAAAGCTATTCCAATTCGTCATATGAAATTTGATTTTGATCATCAAAAGATTGATCCAAAATTTTATTTGAATGCGGAATTAGCAAGTGCTTACTTTGCCTCACTTTCAATTTTTTTAACCTATGGTGAGGATCTCGTTATTGATACAGCACGTTATCATCGTGACTTTATTCAAGATCCATTACTGAAGCAAAGAGTGACAGCGCTGATTGGGCAAGAAGCTTTACATTCTAAACTTCATGAAGAATTAAATGACGCTTTTTTAAAGGCAGATTTGCCTGTCAAATTGTTTAGATTTCTGGCGCATCACGTTTTTGAATATGGTTTTAATCGGTTGCCTCAGCCAATGAAATTATCGCTTATGGCTGGGATTGAGCATTTTACCGCAGTGCTTGCTGAATACATGATGAATCATGAGCATATTTTCTTCGAATCTCAAGATGAGAAACAACGCGCAATTTGGATGTGGCATATGCTTGAGGAATCAGAGCATAAAGATATTGCATATGATGTGTTCCAACTTCTTTCGAGTAACTATGCTTTAAGAATAGCAGGCTTTTTCCCAGCGCTTATTACGATTTTAGTGCTGATTTCTGCTGCATCACTAGTTGTGCCATTTTATCGTAAGCCATCAAATCTAATCAGTTTAAGTTACTACAAAGATATGTACCGAAGTGTAGGTTTGATTTTTGGTCTAAAAGATGGTGTTTATGGCAGTTCGATCAAACATATTTTCGAATATCTCAAACCAGACTTCCATCCGAATGATCATGATACATCAGCGTTTTTAGAGTACTACAAAGAACGTTTATTAAATCCAGTGGATGGTATTTTAACACCATACTTTACGAAGGAATTCATGCCTGCTTTAAAGGTATAAGAATAAGGATAGTTCATGCTTTTTTTTAAGAAGAAAATTAAACCGAGCCATCAGGCTTATGCTGTGGTAACGGGTGCGGGAAGTGGTATTGGACGCAGTTTTGCATTGGAAATTGCAAAACGTGGTGGTCAAGTGGTGTGTGCTGATATTAATTTAGCTGCAGCTGAAGAAACTGTTCAGCTGATTTCTCAGACCACAGGGCAAAAAGCATTTGCTGAATCCTGCGATGTGGGAAAAAAGGAAGATGTTGAGCGAGTGGCGAATCAAGCAGAAAACCTTTTTAATCATCCTGTGACACTTGTTATTAATAATGCTGGCGTGGGGTTAGGTGGTAAGTTTGATGAGATGACACTAGAAGATTGGCAATGGTGTATGCATGTCAACTTATGGGGCGTGATTCATGGTTGCCACTTTTTTGTACCGAAGTTTAAACAACAAGGTTATGGGGCAATTATTAATGTTGCTTCAGCAGCAGGATTTACAGCTGCACCTGAAATGACAGCTTATAACGTGACGAAATCTAGTGTACTTGCATTATCTGAAACGTTATCTGCAGAACTACATCAAGATAATATCCGTGTGAATGTGCTTTGCCCAACTTTAGTACCTACTAATATTATGAAGAATGGGCGATTACCTTCCAATTACTCGGGTTTAGCGGATGATTTATTGCAGAATCATGCATTTGTCACAAGCGATCAAGTTGCACAAAAAACCTTAAACAATTTAGATAAAGGCATTCTTTATACGATTCCACAACCAGACGCGAAATTATTTTGGTTGATGAAGCGTGCTTCACCGACCTTATATACCAAAATGTTAGGTGTAGGTTATCCATGGTTTAAGCGTTTTGTAAAATAATAGAGAGATAAAAGAATGACACTCGATAACGAATTAGAGAGCAATGCAGATTTAAAAATTCAAACTGCTGATCAATCTGAAAAAGCAGAAGTAAAAGTAAAGAAAAAAAATAACGCAGATAAAGAACTTAAAGTCGAACAATCACAAAAGGTGTATGACACGATTGTTGTTGGTGCAGGTATTTCCGGTATCGCTGCGGCATATAAAATGAATCAGGCAGGATATCGCGACTACATTGTGCTGGAAAAAGCGAACCGAGTTGGTGGTACATGGCGCGATAATAATTATCCAGGATGTGGATGTGATGTTCCTTCAGCCTTATATTCTTTTTCCTTTTCGCCAAGTCACAAATGGAGTCATTTGTTTGCCAAGCAGCCAGAAATCTTAAGTTATCTTGAGGAAGTGGTTGAGAAGCATCAATTGACTGAAAAAATCCAATTTAATCATGAATTAAAAACAGCACGTTGGGATAACGAGAAGGCGCAGTGGTCGTTAGAAACTTCTCAAGGAAAGTATCTAGCAAAAACGGTAATCTTTACAACGGGACCGATTACTGAGCCATCATTTCCAAAAATTAAGGGCATAGAAAGTTTCAAGGGGGAAATGTTTCACTCTGCAAGATGGAATCATGAGTACGATCTGAAAGGTAAACGTATTGCTGTTATTGGTACAGGTGCTTCAGCGATTCAATTTATTCCTCAGGTTCAGCCATTAGCGAAAGAACTCTTTGTGTTTCAGCGTACAGCACCTTGGGTGTTGCCAAAAGCTGATATGAATTTGAATGATCAAGCGAAATCACTGATCCAGAAATTTCCCGTTATTCAATCCACTTGGCGGAGCAGTATTGCCCAAATTTTAAATGGCATTAACTTTGGTTTGCGTAATCCGAAAGTGCTGAAGCCTGTGAATTTCTTAAGCAAACAATTATTGAAGTTGCAAATTCAAGATGATGAATTAAGAAAAAAAGTCACACCAAATTTTGATATTGGCTGTAAACGTCTTTTATTTGCCAACAATTACTATCCAGCATTGCAACAAGATAATGTGAAATTAATCAATGAGGGGTTGGTTGAGATTGATGGGAATACGGTCGTTGCAGCCAATGGTGAGCGTCATGAAGTAGATGTCATCATTTGGGGTACGGGTTTTGAGGTATCGCATCCGCCAATTGGTAAACGCATTTACGATATGGATGGGAAGCTCTTAGCAGATCGCTGGAAAAATAGTTCACCGGAAGCTTATTTAGGTGCAAGTATTACCAATGTACCAAATGCATTTTTGGTGTTAGGACCAAATATTCTGGTTTATGACTCATTTATTGGTATTGCTGAAGCTCAATTAGATTATATTCTTGATGGCCTACTAAAGATCAAAAAGCAAAATATTAACAAGCTTGTGATTAAAGACGACGTTGTTAAGCGACATAATCAATTGGTTCAAAAACATCTTAAAACCACTGTATTTAATGCAGGTGGCTGTAAGAGTTACTATTTGGATGAAAATGGTCGTAACTTTGCAGCATGGCCATGGTCTCTTGCAAAATTAAAACAGCAGTTAAGCTCATTAAATTTGGATCATTATTCACAACACTGATCAAAAAAGCCTGATTTAATCAGGCTTTTTTTTTGTTTGTAGATATTCTAGATATACGAGGTTTCTATTTCATCAGGGCTGAAAACAATAGTTTGTTGTTAATCAGATAATAAAAAACCACCCAAAGGGTGGTTTTTTGACTGTCGACGCAGTTCGAATTAACGAACGATATCGCGTTGAACTTCGCCAGTGTAAAGTTGACGAGGACGTCCAATCTTGTATGGGCCGCTGTGCATTTCTAACCAGTGGCTGATCCAACCAACAGTACGTGCAAGTGCGAAGATTACAGTGAACATTTCTGTTGGGATACCAATCGCTTTAAGGATGATACCTGAATAGAAGTCAACGTTTGGATAAAGGTTACGCTTGATGAAGTATTCATCAGAAAGTGCGATACGCTCCAATTCCATTGCTAAAGCTAACTGTGGATCATTGATACCTAAAGCACCAAGAACTTCATCACAAGTTTCTTTCATTACTTTAGCACGTGGATCGAAGTTTTTATAAACACGGTGACCGAAGCCCATAAGTTTAACTTCTTTAGTCTTCACTTTTTCCATGAAGCCAGCAACGTTTTCTACAGAGCCGATTTCATCAAGCATCTTAAGAACAGCTTCGTTTGCACCACCGTGAGCAGGGCCCCAAAGTGCAGAGATACCAGCAGCGATACATGCATACGGATTAGCACCAGTAGAACCAGCTAAACGTACTGTAGACGTAGAAGCATTTTGTTCATGGTCAGCATGAAGCGTGAAGATACGATCCATTGCTTTTGCAAGAATAGGGTTAACTTTGTAATCACGATCTGCTGGAGTAGCAAACATCATGTACAAGAAGTTTTCTGCATAGCTTAAGTCATTACGTGGGTAAACGAATGGTTGACCAACAGTATACTTGTAGCTCCACGCAGCAAGGGTAGGAATTTTAGCAATCAAACGGATCGCAGTAATTTCACGGTGATCAACATTTTCGATATCAAGGTTGTTGTGATAGAACGCTGATAACGCACCAACAACACCAACCATAATCGCCATAGGGTGTGCATCACGGCGGAAACCGTTATAGAAGCGGCTAACTTGATCGTGAACCATGGTGTGGTTACGAACTTTAGCGTCAAACTCTTCTTTTTGCTCAGCTGTAGGAAGCTCACCATTTAATAATAAGTAGCAAGTTTCTAAATAATCAGCTTTAGTAGCTAGTTGGTCGATTGGATAACCACGGTGTAATAGAACACCTTTATTACCATCGATAAATGTGATTTTAGACTCGCAAGACGCTGTAGCCATAAAACCAGGATCAAAAGTGAAGTGACCTGCGGCCAATACATCTTTAACGTCGATTACATCTGGGCCCAATGTGCCGCTGTAAATTGGTAATTCAATTTCTTTGCCATCAAGCTGTAATACGGCTTTTTTGCCAGTTGCTTCAGACATTCAATAGATCTCCTGTCCTGGTGAATGTTTTATCTAACCCGAAATAATCTGTTGTAATCCGTGAGTTAGACGGTTTCAAAATTTGCTCTAAGCTTAGTGAGTAGTCAAAAATTGTCAATTATACTTATGGATAAAAATGACGACCTAAAGTGACTGGTTCTAAACTCAGTTAATCAGTAGGAATTTATCTGCTTTTCACTAGCGCCGCCGTATAATAAGACAATTTCAACGGTAGTGGCATAAAAAAAAAGACAAAAACGTGCATATTTTGATGATTTAAACCATGTAATGCTTGATTATTAATACCTTTTATCAATATGTTAAAGGTTGTGAAAAGCGATTGTTTATAGAATTTGTCTGTTTTTTTAAGATGATAGACTGAATAAATAGACCAATAATGACAATGAAATATTTTTTTTCACTTTATTTACTAATTGATTAAAAAGTGTCTAATTTATGATGTTTCATTACATTTTAAGTGATGAGCTCAACATTAAAAAATGAAGTTCATTTTGTAATTAATTTATAAGTGCATATGATTTTTATCCTTTTTTACATTTGAAATTACTCAATTCAATTAGATAAAAAAACAATGACCATGTGAGCAATATTCATTTTTCTAATTAGTTTTAAAAGTACAAATTATTTGAGAATTAATTATCTTTAAGTTTTTGAAAAATAAAATAAATATTATATTTCTTAAAAAAATATATTTTTGTAGTGAGTTGTGCTTTAGTCTAATTAAGACAAATCGAACATTTGAGTTCAGTAACACTAAATTAAAATAAATTGATATAAATATTAATGGCTTAGTGTTTGTATTTAAATAGAGAGATGACTTAACTGTAAGAAAGTAGATGTAAATGATTCTTATTTAAAAATATTTTATGGTTGACGCCTGCTTCGTAGGTTTGTAATTTGAAATTGCACGTTTTATAATTCCGTGTCGTATAAAGGTTTAGACAATTTATTTGTCTAACAAATGCCAGCTTTCCTTCGAATTAATTCCAACAAACTCCGGATGGAGTTTTTAACTACAGGATGCCCGCTGTGAAAAGCAACAGACCTGTCAATTTGTCCATGGGTCAAGTTTTAGACGTAAACTTAAAATCCCCTGTGGCTATTGCATCTATTTTACACCGTCTTTCAGGTGTCATCGTATTTTTACTCGTACCAGTTCTTTTATGGATCTTAGACAAATCATTGTCTTCTCCTGAGGGCTTTGCACAAGTTCAAGCTATTTTTGATAGCTTTATCGTGCGCTTTATCGTATGGGTATTTGTCGCTGGCTTAATCTACCACTTCATCGCAGGTATCAAGCATTTGCTTGCTGATATGGGTATCGCTGAAGAGTTACAAAGTGGTCGTGTAGCAGCAACAATCGCATTAATTTTATCTGCAATTGGTATCGTTGCATCATTTGTATGGATCGTACTCTAATGAAAAGTGCTACTGGTTTAACGGGTTCAGGTTCTCGCGATTGGTTTATCCAGCGTGTAAGTGCTGTAGTTTTAGCTGTTTATACTGTTGTGGTGTTTGGTTGGATCCTTTGTAATGGTGGTTTCAACTTCGAACAGTGGTACGGCTTTATGATGACATTACCGATGAAGATTTTATCTTTATTGGCAGTCTTATCTCTTGTTGCACACGCATGGATTGGTATGTGGCAAGTATTCACTGACTATGTGACGACTCGTCAAATGGGTCCATCAGCATCAGGTTTACGCCTTGTACTGACTTCAGCAGTTATTATTGCTGTATTTGCATATGCGATCTGGGCAATCCAGATTTTTTGGGCGAATTGATAGGAAACAATCATGGGCGCTATAAACCCTAAAGAAGATTATACAAATATTCCACACGAAACTTTCGATGCTGTCATCGTTGGTGGTGGTGGTTCTGGTATGCGTGCTTCTTACCAACTTGCTCAAGCTGGTTTGAAAGTTGCGGTATTGACTAAAGTATTCCCAACGCGTTCTCACACTGTAGCTGCACAGGGTGGTATTGGTGCTTCTCTTGGTAACATGCAAGAAGATAACTGGCACTACCATTTCTATGACACAGTAAAAGGTTCTGACTGGTTAGGTGACCAAGACGCAATTGAGTTTATGACTCGTGAAGCGCCACAAGTTGTATATGAACTTGAACATCTAGGTATGCCATTTGATCGTAACGCTGACGGCACAATTTACCAACGTCCATTCGGTGGTCACTCTGCGAACTATGGTGAAAAAGCTGTTCCTCGTGCTTGTGCTGCTGCCGACCGTACAGGTCACGCACTTCTTCACACGCTTTATCAAAGCAACGTGAAAATGGGTACACAATTCTTCGTAGAATGGATCGCGCTTGATTTGATCCGTAATGAAGCAGGTGATGTACTTGGTGTTACAGCAATTGACCAAGAAACAGGTAAAATTGCAGTATTCCAAGCGAAAGCAACATTGTTCGCAACGGGTGGTGCTGGTCGTGTTTACCGCGCATCTACAAACGCATATATCAACACTGGTGACGGTCTTGGTATGGCTGCTCGTGCAGGTATTCCATTACAAGATATGGAATTCTGGCAATTCCACCCAACGGGCGTTGCAGGCGCAGGCGTATTGTTAACTGAAGGTTGTCGTGGTGAAGGTGCAATCCTTCGTAACAAAGACGGCGAACCGTTCATGGAGCGTTATGCTCCAACTTTGAAAGACTTGGCACCACGTGACTTCGTATCACGTTCTATGGACCAAGAGATCAAAGAAGGCCGTGGTTGTGGTCCTAAAGGTGATTATATCCTTCTTGATATGACGCACTTGGGTGCTGATACGATCATGAAACGTCTTCCATCTGTATTTGAGATTGGTAAGAAGTTCGCGAACGTTGACATCACAAAAGAGCCAATTCCTGTTGTACCAACAATCCATTACCAAATGGGTGGTATTCCAACTAACATTCATGGTCAAGTTGTTGTTCCTGAATCGCGTGAAACTACTCCGCTAGAAGCACATTACGACAAAGACAGCGATACTTATTCTACCAATGCTGCGGATCGCAATTTCACTAAACCAGTGAAAGGTTTCTATGCGATTGGCGAATGTTCATGTGTGTCTGTACATGGTGCTAACCGTTTAGGTACAAACTCATTGCTTGACTTAGTTGTATTTGGTAAAGCTGCTGGCGAACATATCATTGACTATGTGACTAAGCATCACGGTGATGAATATGCGCCGCTTCCAACAACTGTGCTTCAGCAAACTGTCGAGCGTATCCGTCGCTTAGATGAGTCAACTTCTGGTGAGAATGCGCAAGAAGTTGCTGATGCAATTCGCGATATCGTTCAAGATCATGCAGGTGTATTCCGTACAACTGAACTTCTTGAAAAAGGTGTGAAAGAGATTCTTGCACTTGAGCCTCGTATCCGTAATATCCACTTAAAAGACAAATCAAAAGTATTTAATACTGCGCGTATTGAAGCGCTTGAAGTGGAAAACTTATACGAAGTTGCAAAAGCAACCTTAATCTCTGCTGCTGCACGTAAAGAATGTCGTGGTGCGCATACTGTTGTAGATTTTGAAGAATCTCCAGATCATCCAGCATATCCTTACGGCCGTCGTGATGATGAGTGGATGAAGCATACTTTATGGTTCTCTGCTGATAACCGTCTTGAGTACAAGCCAGTACGTTACAAGCCTTTATCAGTTGATGCTATTCCACCTAAACCACGTACATTCTAATTGGGAGAAGTAAGATGAGTAGAGGTACTCGTACATTTAATATCTACCGCTACGATCCTGATAAGGATAAAGCACCGTACATGCAAACATTCAAGCTTGAGTTGACTGATAAGCACCGTATGTTGCTTGATGCGCTACTTGCATTGAAAGTTCAAGACGAAACTTTAACGTTCCGTCGTTCATGTCGTGAAGGTATTTGTGGTTCAGATGGTGTAAACATCAATGGTAAAAATGGTTTAGCGTGTCTTTGGAACCTAAACGATTTGCCAGAAGTAATTACTATTCGTCCATTACCAGGTCTTCCAGTAATCAAAGACTTGGTTGTAGACATGAATCAGTTCTATGATCAGTACGACAAAATTCAACCGTTCTTGATTAATAATCAACCTGCACCACCTAAAGAGCGTTTACAATCTCCAGAAGAGCGTGAGCATCTTGATGGTTTGTATGAATGTATTCTTTGTGCATGTTGTTCAACGTCTTGCCCATCATTCTGGTGGAACCCTGATAAATTCTTGGGTCCTTCAGCATTGTTGAATGCATATCGTTTCATTATTGATTCGCGTGATACTGCTACTCAAGACCGTTTGGCTCGTTTAGACGATCCTTTCAGTTTATTCCGTTGTAAAGGTATCATGAACTGTGTATCAGTATGCCCTAAAGGTCTAAATCCAACAAAAGCGATTGGTCACATTCGTAGCATGTTGTTAGATCAAGCTGGATAATGCTGTTCCAAAAAAAGCACACTTAGGTGTGCTTTTTTTTTAATCAAAACTTGATGTTAAATTTAGTTTTCGAGATATTTTGGTTGAAGTGGTTAGATTTGCCCCAATCATAAAAAAATATGCACTTTAGGGATAAATGAAAACGTTTTGCATCTGCAAATATCTTTTTAAAATGTTAAGATATCGGTTTTATGATCCAAGTTGCATGTATTTAAATCTATAATTTTAGGCTTTAGTCTAATAATTATGAATTTTAATAGAATTTATCTAAATGCACCTTATATTATCTCAATGGTTTATACTTGTATTTAGCTAATTTATGAATGGTATGTGTCAATAAAATCAGTTTGAAGTGAAGTTCATGGTAGGATTTGAACAAAATTTTTAGCATGAATATTATTCAATCTGTACATTAAATCAACATTTTGGTGGTTTGGTGTTAAGCTGAAAGCAGGGATAATCAAATTGAAAAGTTGCTTTAGAAAAGACTAATATTTTTATTTTTTTCTAAGTCAATTTGCAAAAATTGCTCGGTAATTTTATCGAGTATAAAGATGAGTGATGATGCCAATGAGGGCGTTATGATTCGTCATTGGTATTAGAAACTCTCTAATGCTATACGCCCCATGGTCTTTTGTACCAGATGGGTGAATGTCAATTTACCGATTTGGCATTATCAATCATGGGCGAGCTTAGAAAGCTCCCTGTAATGTTTTGCAATAGGAAATGGGTCCACAAATGCAAGAAGTTGCTGACGCATTGCGTCTTGACACTGAACTTTCCGCTGACAGTGCAGCGTATATTGAAGAACTTTATGAGCAGTATTTAGTTGCTCCAGAATCAGTCGGTGCTGATTGGCAAGAATACTTTGGTAAGTTCCCAAAAGGGGATCAACCACACAGCAATGTACGTGAGCAATTCCTTTTATTGGGTCGTAACTCAAACCGTATTCAGCCTGTCGTTCAAAGTTCAGTTAGTTCTGAGCACGAGCGTCGTCAGATTGGCGTATTACAATTAATCGCTGCATACCGTAACCGCGGTCATCAAAAAGCAAAATTAGATCCATTAGGTTTGGCAAAACGAGAAGAAGTGCCTGATCTTGATCTAGCGGCTCATGGTTTAACCAAATCTGACTTAGATACTGTATTCAATACAGGTAATCTTGCAATTGGCAAAACTGAAGCAACTTTAGGTGAAATGGTCAATGCGATGGAGGCGACGTATTGCGCTTCTATTGGTGTTGAATATATGCACATTGTTGACACTAAAGAGAAACGTTGGATTCAACAACGTCTTGAAGGTGTGAAAGGTCAATTTGGTTTTTCAGCAGAACAAAAGAAACATGTTCTTGAACGTTTAACTGCAGCTGAAGGCTTAGAGAAATACTTAGGCAATAAGTATGTTGGTGCTAAGCGCTTTGGTGTGGAAGGCGGTGAATCTTTCATTCCGATGGTTGATGCTGTTATTCAACGCGCAGGTTCTGTGGGATGTAAAGAAGTTGTGATCGGTATGCCACACCGTGGTCGTCTCAACTTGCTTGTCAATATCATGGGTAAAAACCCAGCAGATCTTTTCGGTGAATTTGAAGGTAAATCACTTCACAAGAAAGGTTCTGGTGACGTTAAGTATCACCAAGGTTTCTCGTCAAACGTAATGACTCCAGGTGGCGAAGTTCATTTGGCATTGGCATTTAACCCATCACACTTAGAAATCGTAGGGCCTGTAGTTGAAGGTTCAGTACGTGCTCGTCAAGTTCGTCGTAAAGACATTGGTGGTGATGACGTATTACCAGTAATCGTACATGGTGATGCTGCATTTGCTGGTCAAGGTGTGAACCAAGAAACCTTCCAAATGTCACAAACACGTGGTTATACGGTAGGTGGTACAGTTCATATTGTTGTCAATAACCAAGTTGGTTTTACAACATCAGATCCACGTGATGCACGTTCTACTGAATACTGTACTGATATCGCGAAAATGATTCAGGCACCAATCTTCCATGTGAATGGTGATGATCCTGAAGCTGTATTGTTTGTTGCTCAACTTGCACATGATTTCCGTCATACTTTCCGTAAAGACGTTGTTATCGATATGTTCTGTTACCGTCGTCGCGGTCACAATGAAGCAGATGAGCCAGCAGCAACTCAGCCAATGATGTATCAAGTCATTAATAAGAAAACGACGACTCGTGCATTATATGCTGACAAATTAGTACAAGAAGGTGTAATTGATCGTGCGACTGCAGATCAGATGATCGAAGATTACCGTGCTGATTTAGAAGCAGGTAAACATGTTGCTAATGCACTTGTACTTGAACCGAATAAAAAAATGTTCGTTGACTGGACGCCATACTTAGGTCACGAATACACTGACGTTTGGGATACTACTTTCCCTGAAGAGCGTTTAAAAGAACTTGGTCGCAAAATGCGTGAGCTTCCTGAAGGCTTCGTGATGCAGCGTCAAGTTTCTAAGGTGATCGATGATCGTCTTAAAATGCAAACTGGTGAAATGCCATTGAACTGGGGTGCAGCTGAGACTCTAGCTTATGCTTCGTTATTGGACGAGGGTTATCTTGTTCGTTTAACTGGTGAAGATGTTGGTCGTGGTACATTCTCGCATCGTCATGCGAAGCTTCATAACCAAGTAGACGGTTCGACGTATATTCCACTTTGCCATATTAAAGAAAATCAACCGCGTACAGCGATTTATGACTCATTATTGTCTGAAATGGCAGTATTGGCATTCGAATATGGTTATGCAACAACTCTACCTAAGAGCTTAATTATTTGGGAAGCACAATTTGGTGACTTCGCGAACTGTGCTCAAGTTGTTATTGACCAATTCATTGCTTCTGGTGAGACAAAGTGGGAGCGCGTTTGTGGTTTAACGATGCTTCTTCCACATGGTTTTGAAGGTCAAGGCCCAGAACACTCATCTGCACGTTTAGAGCGTTTCTTACAGCTATGTGCTGAAGAAAACATGCAAGTGATGACGCCTACAACTCCTGCACAGATTTTCCATGCTTTACGTCGTCAGGCGATTCGCCCAATTCGTAAACCAATGATTATCATGTCTCCAAAGTCATTATTACGTCACAAATTAGCGGTATCTAATCTTGATGAATTGGCGAACGGAACTTTCCAAACTGTGATTGATGAAGTTGATAACATTAATAAGTTGGATGTGACTCGTGTAGTGCTTTGCGGTGGTAAGGTTTATTACGATTTACTTGAAAAACGTCGTGAAAATGAATTGAACAACACTGCTATTGTTCGTGTTGAACAATTGTACCCATATCCAGAAGCACGTTTAGCGGAAGTACTTGCACAATATCCAAATATGAAAGAGCTTTTTTGGGCGCAAGAAGAACCGAAGAACCAAGGCGCATGGTTATTCATCGCACCACGTTTATACGAAGGTGTTATGAAGTCAGGTCAACAAATTCAAATCAGCTATGCAGGACGTGAAGCATCTGCTGCACCGGCTTGTGGCTCACCATATTTACATGCAAAACAACAAGCACAACTCGTTAACGAAGCGCTTGCGATCGTAGCAGAATAATCAGGAGAATCTTAAGAATGGCAACCGAAATTAAAGCACCGGTATTCCCAGAGTCAGTTGCAGACGGAACAATTGCAACTTGGCACAAACAACCAGGTGAAGCGGTATCACGTGATGAAGTGATCTGTGATATCGAAACGGATAAAGTTGTACTTGAAGTTGTTGCTCCTGCAGATGGTACGATTGCAAATATCATTAAAGGCGAAGGCGACACAGTTCTTTCTGATGAAGTAATTGCTACATTTGAAGCAGGTGCTGTTTCTGGTGCTTCTCAAACTCAAGCTGTTCAATCTGAAGAGAAAGTTGAACAAGCTGCGGCTGCTACAGAAGCGGGTGCTGCTCCGGTTGTTGAACGTGCTCAAGCTCCTGTTCAAGACCAAGCTCCAGCTGTTCGTAAGGCATTAACTGAAACTGGTATCAATGCATCAGAAGTTTCAGGTACAGGTCGTGGTGGCCGTATCACTAAAGAAGATGTGGCGAATCACCAATCTAAACCTGCTGCTCCTGCTGCTGCACCATTAAGCGTAGCTGTAGGTGAGCGTATTGAAAAACGTGTTCCTATGACACGTCTTCGTAAGCGTGTGGCTGAGCGTTTACTTGCTGCAACGCAAGAAACAGCAATGTTAACGACGTTCAACGAAGTCAACATGAAGCCAATCATGGACATGCGCGCTCAGTACAAAGATGCTTTTGAAAAGCGTCATGGTGCTCGTTTAGGCTTTATGTCATTCTTTGTTAAAGCTGCAACTGAAGCACTTAAACGCTACCCAGCTGTAAATGCTTCAATTGATGGTGATGATATCGTTTATCACGGTTACTATGACATCGGTGTAGCGGTATCTTCTGACCGTGGTTTAGTAGTTCCAGTATTACGTGATACTGATCGCATGAACTATGCTGAAGTAGAAAATGGTATTCGTGATTACGCATTCAAAGCACGTGATGGTAAGCTCGGCATTGAAGATATGACAGGTGGTACATTCACGATCACTAATGGTGGTACTTTCGGTTCATTGCTTTCAACACCAATTTTAAATACGCCACAAACTGCAATTTTGGGTATGCATAAAATCCAAGAGCGTCCAATGGCGGTAAATGGTCAAGTTGAAATCTTACCAATGATGTATTTAGCGCTTTCTTATGACCACCGTTTAATTGATGGTAAAGAAGCAGTAGGTTTCCTTGTAACAATCAAAGAATTGTTAGAAGAACCAGCTAAACTTATCCTTGATCTTTAATTCTAAAGAATAAATCCATGGGCTTAGAGCGATCCTCTAGGCCCATTTTTGGAGAGAAGAATGTCTCAACAATTTGATTTAGTAGTAATCGGCGGTGGTCCAGGTGGTTATGAAGCTGCTATTCGTGCAGCACAACTGGGTTTCAAAGTTGCATGTATTGAAAAGCGTATTCATAAAGGAAAACCATCTTTAGGTGGTACTTGCTTGAACGTGGGTTGTATCCCATCTAAAGCACTTTTAGACTCTTCACATCGTTATGAAGATACTGTTCATCATTTAGATGATCATGGTATTACGACGGGCGAAGTGAAATTCGATCTTCAAAAGTTACTTGCTCGTAAAGATAAAATCGTCAACCAACTTACAATGGGTATCGATGGCCTATTGAAAGGTAACGGTATTGAATGGTTGCAGGGTACAGGTAAATTATTAGCTGGTAAAAAAGTTGAGTTTGTTCCACATGAAGGTGAAACTCAAATTTTAGAACCTAAATATGTCATTCTTGCCTCTGGTTCTGTTCCTGTAAATATTCCTGTTGCTCCTGTAGATCAAGATCTTATCGTTGATTCTACCGGTGCGCTTGAATTCCAAGAAGTACCTAAACGTTTAGGTGTAATTGGTGCAGGTGTAATTGGTCTTGAACTAGGATCAGTATGGCGTCGTTTGGGTGCAGAGGTTGTTGTTTTTGAAGCAATGGATGCATTTTTACCAATGGCTGATAAAGCTTTGGCTAAAGATTACCAAAAAGTATTAACGAAGCAAGGTCTTGATATTCGTGTTGGCGCAAAAGTAGCTGGTACAGAAATAAATGGTCGTGAAGTGACAGTTAAGTACACTCAAGGTGGCGAAGACAAAACTCAGACTTTCGACAAATTGATCGTTTGCGTGGGTCGTAAAGCGTATGCAGAAGGTTTATTAGCAGAAGATTCTGGCATTAAACTTACTGAACGTGGTTTGGTTGAAGTAAATGATTGGTGTGCAACTTCTGTTGAAGGTGTATATGCAATTGGTGACTTAGTACGTGGTCCAATGCTTGCACATAAAGCAATGGAAGAAGGCGTAATGGCTGTTGAACGTATTCATGGTCACGCAGCTCAAGTGAACTATGACACGATTATTTCTGTGATCTATACACACCCTGAAGCGGCGTGGGTTGGTTTAACAGAAGAACAAGCGAAAGAAAAAGGTCACGAAGTTAAAACAGGTCAATTTGGTTTCGCAGCGAATGGTCGTGCGATGGCAGCAGGAGAAAACGCTGGTTTCGTGAAATTTGTTGCTGACGCTAAAACGGATCGTTTGCTTGGTATGCACGTGATTGGACCTGCTGCGTCTGATATCGTTCACCAAGGTATGATCGCACTTGAATTTGTATCAAGCGTTGAAGATCTTCAATTAATGACATTTGGTCACCCAACATTCTCTGAAGTAGTTCATGAAGCTGCGTTAGCAGTAGATGGGCGAGCGATTCACGCGATTCAGCGTAAACGTAAATAACACAAAAAAGAGCGGCTGAGGCCGCTCTTTTTGCATTTGGTGGTTGTTTTTGTTTGAATAATCATCTAAAACTAGAATACTAAATTTAATAAATGCCAATATTTATTGCGAAGGAAGTTTAAATATTGGTGTGTCATAAAAAGTGAAAAGTAGTAAAAGGTAAAACAATGAATTTACACGAGTATCAGGCGAAATCGCTGTTAAAAAAATATGGTATGCCAGTTCAGGAAGGCATCATCGCTACAAATGCAGAGGAAGCAGTAAAAGCATTTGAACAGCTAGGCGGCAAATTCGCTGTTATGAAAGCACAAGTACATGCCGGTGGGCGTGGAAAAGCTGGCGGCGTTAAAGTTGTTAAGTCAGCTGATGAAGCAAAAGAATATGCTTCGCAAATTATTGGTACTCGTTTAGTTACATATCAAACGGATGCAAATGGGCAACCAGTTAACAGTGTACTCGTTGCAGAAGATGTCTATCCAGTTGAGCGTGAATTGTATTTAGGCGCAGTTGTTGATCGTTCATCACGTCGTATTACTTTCATGGCTTCTACTGAAGGTGGTGTCGAAATTGAAAAAGTCGCTGAAGAAACTCCAGAAAAAATTATTAAAGTTGAAGTAGATCCATTGGTTGGCTTACTTCCTTTCCAAGCTCGTGAAGTCGCTTTTGCTTTAGAGCTGAAAGATAAACAGATTAATCAATTTGTTAAAATTATGTCTGCAGCTTATCAAGCGTTCGTAGAAAATGATTTCGCATTGTTTGAAATTAATCCATTGTCAGTCCGTGAAAATGGTGAAATTTTGTGTGTTGATGCCAAGGTCGGTATTGATTCGAATGCTTTATATCGTTTGCCAGAAGTTTCTGCTTTAAGAGATAAATCGCAAGAAAATGAGCGTGAGCTCAAGGCATCTGAGTTTGACCTTAACTATGTTGCTTTAGAAGGTAATATTGGTTGTATGGTGAATGGAGCAGGTCTTGCAATGGCAACCATGGACATCATTAAACTCTATGGTGGTCAACCAGCAAACTTCTTGGATGTAGGTGGTGGCGCAACCAAAGAGCGTGTAATTGAAGCATTCAAGATCATTTTAGCGGATCAGTCAGTACAAGGTGTGCTGATCAATATCTTCGGTGGTATTGTGCGTTGTGACATGATTGCTGAAGCAATTATTGCAGCGGTTCAAGAAGTAAATGTAACAGTGCCTGTTGTTGTTCGCTTAGAAGGGAATAATGCAGAACTAGGTGCAAAATTACTTGATGAATCTGGTCTTAAACTAATTTCTGCAAACGGCTTATCTGATGCCGCAGAAAAAATTGTTGCTGCAGTAAAAGCATAAGGAGTATCAATCATGAGCGTATTAATTAATAAAGACACTAAAGTATTGGTACAGGGCTTTACGGGTAAAAATGGTACATTCCACTCAGAACAAGCTTTGGCTTATGGTACTAAGGTTGTGGGTGGTGTGACTCCAGGTAAAGGCGGTCAAACTCATTTAAATCTACCTGTATTCAATACAATGAAAGATGCAGTGAAAGAGACTGGTGCTGATGCATCGGTCATTTACGTTCCTGCACCATTTGTATTGGATTCTATCGTTGAAGCAGTTGACTCTGGCGTTGGACTGATTGTTGTTATCACTGAAGGTGTACCAACCATTGATATGCTGAAAGCGAAACGCTATCTAGAAACCAATGGAAATGGCACTCGCTTAGTGGGTCCAAACTGTCCAGGTGTTATCACGCCGGGTGAATGTAAGATTGGTATTATGCCAGGACATATTCATCAGCCAGGACGAATCGGTATTATTTCGCGTTCTGGTACGTTGACCTATGAAGCTGTTGCACAAACTACGAAGTTAGGATTAGGTCAATCAACGTGTATTGGTATTGGTGGAGATCCAATCCCTGGTATGAATCAGATTGATGCTTTGAAACTGTTCCAAGATGATCCAGACACAGATGCAATTATTATGATTGGTGAGATTGGTGGTACAGCTGAAGAAGAAGCGGCAGAATATATCCAATCAAATGTGACCAAACCTGTTGTTGGTTATATTGCTGGTGTGACTGCACCGAAAGGTAAGCGAATGGGTCATGCTGGTGCTATTATTTCAGGTGGTAAAGGCACGGCAGAAGAAAAATTCGCTGCGTTTGAACGTGCTGGAATGGCATATACACGTAGCCCAGCTGAACTTGGTTCAACGATGCTAGAAGTACTTAAAGAAAAAGGTCTAGCTTAATGCTTTAAGTAAAAAAGCCTCCTGAGTGGAGGCTTTTTTTCATGCATAATAATAAGATATAGAAACGTAAAATTAATATGATTCAAAATTTAAAACTTTATTTACAAGCTTTGATGTTTTTTTCAATTTCTGCTGTTCACGCGAATTCCTTGGATCATGATGAAAATACGAATGATCAAAATCTCATTTTTAATTTTTTTGAAGCTCAGCAAGAACTTCACTATGAGCCTGCCATAGAAGATTTAAATAGTGAACAGACCAAGATTGCAGAATTAAATGAGAAAGAATATTCGAAATTTGATGTATTGACGCATTCAATTTTTCAATCCGAACGTATTCAATTTTTTAATTTCACGGCTTTTGATCGGAATGAATTGAAGAATAAACTTGATACAGGTCATTTTGACTTATCAAATCTGGAACAATTAAGCATTACGTTTGGATACGGTGTTGAGTATTTACTGAAAGAGAATCAAACGATAGGATACGAGTTTTTATCCTCGTTTCCCTACGATCGAGGCAGATTGATTCGGATTTTTTGGAATCAGACATTTTAAATGTCTAATCTATTTTTTGATAAAGGCCTGATTTAACAGTTCCAGCTTTGGTTTCTTTTATGAGACGCCATGAAGAAGGTAGATTAAGTGATGACAATGGTTGATCGGCTTCGACATAAATAAATGCATCTGCTTTGAGTTTTGGGTCAATCAATGAAGCCAACTCCTCCCAAAGATTTAAACTATAGGGAGGATCTAAAAAAACTACATCGAATTGATTGTTTGAGAGTTGTTTTAGCGCGATTTGGGCAGTGCTTAGAATCAGTTTTGCATTATTCACATTTAAAAGCGCTAAGTTTGATTTTAAAAATTTATTTTGCTCTAAATTAGGTTCGATCATCGTGACATGAGCTGCCCCTCGAGATAGCGCTTCAAAACTTAATGCACCAGATCCAGCGCAAACATCTAGCACCTGCGCTTGTTGAATATCCCACATTAACCAATTAAATAAAGTTTCGCGTACACGATCTGGTGTTGGTCTTAAACCCTCAATAGTGGCAAAAGGTAATACACGTCGTTTCCATTCACCACCAATGATGCGGAGTTGATTTTTCATTTATTGACTCGTGTTACGTTGAGTGTCAGTGGTTGCATTCGTTGCATTCGTTGCATTCGTTGCATTCGTTGCATTCGTTGCATTCGTTGCATTCGTTGCATTCGTTGCATTCGTTGCATTCGTTGCACTGTTGCTGTTACGTGATGTTTGGAGTTCACGAGGAAGTGCATTTGGATCGGCTGATAAATTACTAGATCCGCTAGGTAATTCACCAGGCTTAATGCCTGCTGTCATTAAGCCGCCGCTGACAACATGATTCATCGGCTTTATTGGCTTACGATCACGATGGAGTAACCAATAATCTAATACAGGACGTGCGAGCGCGGTTGCTCCTGAACCTCCACGACCATTTTCCCATATCACTGCAATCGCTATTTCTGGGTTGTCGGCAGGGGCGAAGCCTACAAATAAGCCGTGATCGAGTTGACGTTCAGTTAATAAAGCTTCGTTATACTTTTTACCTTGCGCAATACTCTTGACCTGAGCGGTACCTGTTTTACCCGCAATTTGATATTGCAGTCCACCACGAATCCCTTTACCTGTTCCAGATTGGATCACATCCACCATGGCATCACGCATCTTAATCCAATCTTCATCAGTACCATTGAAGGCAATTTTATAATCTGGTGCATTGTGGACTTTGAATTGCTTTGTTCCTTTGGTTTCACGTAATACATGCGGTGTAACATGGGCGCCATGATTTGCAGTAATTGCAGTTGCCATCGCAAGTTGCAAGGGGGTAGAAGTGAACGCACCTTGCCCAATACTGACTGAGATTGTTTCCCCTTTGAGCCATTTAGAATTGCGAGTACGCATTTTCCATTCTGGCGAAGGATACAATCCTGTACTTTCGCTAGGAAGGTCTACACCCGTTTTCTCACCAAATCCAAACTGACGCATCCATGTGTTCATACGATCGATCCCCATCTGGTAAGAAAGAACGTAATAGTAAGTATCACATGAGACAACAATGGACTTGTGCATATTGACTACACCATGCCCCGTTTTTTTCCAGTCGCGGAATTTGTGAGAGTCTCCTGGTAAGTGGAAATAACCTGGATCTGAAATAGCAGTTGACCAATCGACAATACCGTAGTGAATACCCCCTAATGCAGCCATAGGCTTAATGGTAGAACCTGGTGGATAGGTCCCTTGAACTGCGCGGTTATACAACGGCTGATCTAAATTGTCACGCAGTGCACTATAGTCTGTATGACTGATACCAGTCACGAATAAATTGGGGTTGAAACTCGGACTCGAAACGAGTGCCAAAATTTCACCTGTACGTGGATCCATTGCAACAATTGCACCACGACGCCCCGCAAGTTGCTCAGCAGCTACTGTTTGGAGACCATAATCAAGTGATAAATAGAGGTCATTACCGCGTACAGAATCTTTACGCCCTAACTTCCGTAAGACATTACCAAATGCATCTGTCTCAATAGATTCAAAGCCAGGTGAACCATGCAACAGGTCTTCGTAAAATTTTTCTACGCCAATTTTACCGATCAGGTTGGTGCCTGCGTAAGCATCTTTATCAATGCTTTTAAGTTCTTTATCATTAATACGACCGACATACCCAATAACATGGGCAAATAATTCACCATGTGGGTAATAACGCGTCATTTGGGTTTCAATGGAAACACCAGGAAATTTAAACTTTACTTCGCTAAATTTAGCGATATCTGTTTCAGTTAAGTTTAGTTTAAGCGTTACACGTTCAGTCTTTTTTGCGGTTTTTACACGACTCATGAAGCGTTCAATGTCTTCTTCGCTCAAGTCAATAATCTTTCTAAGGCGTTCTACCGTGTCTTCAATATCAGGCACATCCGCTTTACTTAATGTAGCCGTAAAAACTGGATAATTGTCAGCCAGTAGAATGCCGTTACGATCAAAAATATAACCGCGGGCAGGGGAAATCGGTTGTAAACGAATTCGGTTTTTGTCCGATGCATCTTTAAACTGGTCGTAATGCACAATTTGCAAATAAGCATATCGAGACAATAGAACAAGTAAAAAAAAGATTACCACGCAAATAGCAAACACCACTCGACTACGAAAAATTCGCTTTTCTTGTTGTACATTCTTCAGTGGGAACTGCTGCTTCATAGATCTTTACTTTTTTGCGGGTAAAAGCTGACTTTATATCAAAGTATTTTAACTCAGATTGACTATAAAATTTGTAAAATTAATAAATAGTTCGTATGTTATAAAAATTAAAATTTGACCAAATAGACACTAATTTTAAAGCTTGTTGTATATAAGAACGAAAATTATTCTGTTAAAGTCGAATCACTATGGATGAATAATAATATTGTTCTCAGTTTGAGAAAATGGAGAAAATAATGAGAAAAATCGTTTCCTTTGCTGTCATGATGTGGGTAGGGAATTTAGCATACGCAGATTTTTCATCGTTTTATCCTGAAGCAAAATTGAAACCAGAACAATTTTCTAAAATAAATGTGGGTGCTGGTGTTACACAACGGTTAGCGCATGGGAATTTAGAATACGTCACTCCATACGGTATTGGATACGGAAAGCTTGGCGCTTTCTTAAATGACGACCACGATGTGGGTGCTCAAGTCGGTTTTCGTTACCCAATAATTCTCGGAACTAAGGACTTAAATGGATTTTATTTAGGTGCATTTGCTGGTCATCTAAAATCAAAAACAGTCAATGGTGAAAAGGAATCTCAACTCGGTGGTGGTATAGATTTATCTTATGTCATGCTGAATAAAGAAAGAATTAGTACATTTAGTGTAGGGATAAAAGCAGGAGAGGAAATCACGCAAGGAAACCAAGTGATTTTTGAAACTAAACCAGAACTACAGTTTGCTTACACCTTAAGTGTAGGATTTTAGAAAGCTTTATGGTTTTATACCTCAAGTTCGACTGCAATTAGATATATGAATATGAGAGTCATGAATGTTTGGATATGTGAGTGATTTGTGGCAAGCCTTCGTCAATCGACCTGATTTTTATGCAGTACTGAGTATTATCCCAGTAACCGCATTTGTGACTTGGGCTCACGTCTGGATGGCACTCAAGATGGTGTTTTATCCAATTAAGTTTTGGGGTTTTCACTTAGGTCCGCTTCCGGTGGGATGGCAAGGAATTGTTCCACGTAAGGCAGGACGTATATCGGGTATTATTACCGACAATACACTATCAAAACTTGGCTCCTTACGAGAGTTCTTAGATGCGATGGATCCCGAGGATACTGCTCGTATCATTGGTGAACAGGTTGGCTTTGAGTTAGAGCACTTAATTGATGAAGTGATGATGGATCGCAATGCGGTTCTATGGGAAAACTTACCTTACTCAATCAAGAGACGTATTTATGCGCAAGCACATAAGCAACTTCCAAATGTTTTGAAAGAGCTCGTAACCGAATTAACTTTAAATGTTGAGTCGCTCGTGGATATGCGTGCGATGGTAGTGAGTCAAATGGAAGGCGACCGTCAATTGATGGTCAATATGTTCCTAAAAGTGGGTCAAAAAGAAATTAACTTCATTTGGCATATCAGTGCATTAATCGGTATGTTCTTCGGTATCTTCCAAATGATCGTTTGGTTTGTGGTGCCTTGGCATTGGACTGTACCATTCTGGGCAGCAATTTGGGGCTTTTTAACAAATTGGATTGCAATTTGGATGGTATTTAATCCAGTTGAACCACACTATATACGTTATCCACAATTCTTTGAATTAACGAAAGATCGTAAATTCCCTTGGATAAAACCTGTCATTCCACGCATTGGTTCTTATAATATTCAAGGTGCGTTTATGAAGCGCCAAGAAGAAGTATCTGATGTATTTGCACGTGTAGTGACTGAAGATTTGATTACATTGAAATCTATTATGATGGAAATGATGTATGGTGGAAAAAAAGACAAAACACGCCGTATTGTTAAACGTCATATCAATGAAATCATGGAAACACCATTGGTTCGTACATCATTACAGCTATCTTTAGGTCCAAAAGAGTATGCAAAACTCAAGACAGACTTGATCGATCGCTCAATTGAAATTACGATGGTGCCTGTATGCGACCCAGCTTTTAATGCGAGCCGCGCACAGAAAATCTATCAAATGTTTAAAGAACGTATCCGTGAATTAACGCCGCGCGAGTTTCAAAATCTATTACGTCCTGCATTCCAGGAAGACGAATGGATCTTAATTGTGCTAGGTGGGGTAACAGGTTTCTTCGCGGGTCTGATTCATTTATTTGTGGCTTTCTTATAAATAGATGCTGGATTGGTGCCTACCAAAGACATTAACCAAGTATCGTCGATATAGTTAAAATGAGGATGTTTATTTATGCGCATTATATTACTCGGACCACCTGGAGCAGGTAAAGGTACTCAAGCTCAGTTGATCTGCAAGCGCTACAATGTCCCACAAATTTCAACCGGTGATATGCTCCGTGCTGCAATTCGTGAAGGAACTGAACTCGGTCTACAGGCAAAATCTGTAATGGACAATGGTGGTCTAGTTTCTGACGAACTGATTATTGGTCTGGTTAAAGAGCGTATTGCACAACCAGATTGTGCAAATGGTTGTATCTTTGATGGTTTCCCTCGTACGATTCCTCAAGCTGAAGCTTTGGAAAAAGAAGGCATTGATATTGATCACGTGATCGAAATTGATGTGCCTGATGAAGAAATCGTTAAACGCTTATCGGGTCGTCGCCAACATCCAGCATCAGGTCGTGTTTATCATATCGTCTACAACCCACCAAAAGTGGAAGGCAAAGATGATGAAACTGGTGAAGATTTAGTTCAGCGTCCAGATGACCAAGAAGAAACAATTCGTAAGCGCTTAGGTTCGTATCATACTGAAACTGAACAGTTGGTTGGCTTTTACCAAGGGCGTGCAGCTTCAGGTGAAAATGCGCCAACGTATGATAAGTTGAATGGACTTCGTCCTATTGAAGAAGTTCAAAAAGAACTTTTTGCAATTTTAGATCAAACTAAATAACCATTATTCAGCTTTGACAAAAAAGAAGCCCTAAGTCATATTAGGGCTTCTTTTTTATGATGTTAAGGTAAACAAGTGCAAAATATTGCCATTATTTTATTGATGCTTGCATGTTTGGCAGTATTGTCTTTTTTGGTATTTATAAGTTTTAAATTACTTCGCGATAGTCAAAAACAGATGAAATTAGATAAAGAGAAAAAAGATAAAAAAAAATCTCTTGATCGTTAAACCTGTTTTAAATCGATCTGTCTTGTCGCTCCATATTCGAAACGTTCAGGCCAGTTGCACACATCACTCACAACACATTCATTGCACTTTGGCTTCCGCGCAATACAGCAATAACGTCCATGTAAAATTAACCAATGATGAGCGTCTACAATAAACTCTTTTGGAATCACTTTAACTAGACGGTGTTCAACTTCGAGTACATTTTTTCCTACCGCAAGTCCAGTACGATTACCTAATCGAAAGATGTGGGTATCAACGGCCATGGTTGGTTGACCAAAAGCGGTATTTAATACCACATTTGCAGTTTTTCGACCTACGCCCGGAAGTGCTTCTAAATCAGCACGGTTGTTAGGAACAGTACTGTTGTGTTGTTTAATCAATATTTCACAAGCTTTGATGACATTTTCAGCTTTAGAGTTATAGAGACCTATTGTTTTAATATAAGATTTTAATCCTTCTACACCTAAGGCATAGATTGCTTCAGGTGTGTTTGCTACAGGGAAAAGCTTATCTGTGGCCTTATTTACGCTTACATCAGTGGCTTGTGCTGATAAGGTCACAGCAACTAACAACTCAAAGGGTGAAGAATAATTCAGCTCTGTTTTAGGGTTTGGGCGTTGAGCTCTTAATCTTTCAAAAAAAATTTGAATTTGGTTTTTTGTCATGTTTTTTACAGTTTTAGGTGTTTTAACGTTCATTTAAACACCCTCAATTGAATTGAGTTTTTCATATAAAGTATTGAGTTGCTCTTGCTTATCGACACTCTCACGTACAGCAAGTTGTTTTTCAAGCTTTTTAATTTGTGTACGTAATTTGGCAAGTTCGATTGTAGATTTTGCATCTAATGTCTTATGAAGCGCTGTTTTTTTTATCGTTTGAATAGTAGGTACTGATTGTAATTGTTTTGAAAATTGAGCAAAAAGCGCAGTATCAATTTCAGCTTTAACGACAGGACCTTTGCGATGAAGACTGCGATTTTCCTCACGTTGAATATGAGCATAATAACGATTTCTAAGATCATTTTGTTCTAGGATGCGGGCTTGCTCATTTGGTATGGGCTGTAAATCTTCAACAAGATCGATACAGTCAACTGGACAAGGTGGTATACATAATTCGCATCCAGTACAAAGATCAGTTAACACAGTATGCATTAACTTTCCTGATCCAATGATGGCATCTACAGGGCAAGCACTGATGCATTTAGTGCAACCAATACACTCGTCTTCACGTATGATCGCTTTCATACGCTGTGGGCGACCATCAGATTGAATTGGCCAAACGCTTTCTTCAGCTTTAAGCTTAGGGCGATTCAGTAAGTGAGCAATTGCGTCAGCAACAGGTTGACCGCCAGGGACACATTTATTCGCGTCTTCTCCTTCTACAATAGCTTTAGCATAAGGTAAACAACCATCACGGTGGCCACATAGACCACATTGGGTTTGAGGTAGGAAAGCATCAACTTGTTCTATCAATGAGATTTGTGCGTGCATGTACGTTAAAACTTAATCAAGCGAAAAGGAGATCATAGGTGCGAAATATGAATGATTTTAACATGATTAGTGTTAGTTTGGGGTGCGCTGTTATGGGTCATTTATCGCGCAATAAAAGCGCCGAATAAGCATTAATTGATAATTAAAAGTAATGAATTTGATAATTTAAAATTATTAAATACTATAATTAAGTAATTGAAATTAAAAAAATATTAAAAAAAATTATGAAAACTATTGTACAGTGCCTGTAAAAGATATTTAATACTTTGCGCCAAAACTTATCAATATATTGAAATTTTGACCAATTTTGATCCATTTTCTGCTGAGGATTAAGCGTTGAAATACAACAGCCTTAACGACTTCCTAGACTACGTTAAAACACGTGATGCACATCAACCAGAATTTCTTCAAGCTGTTGAAGAGGTGATGACAAGCTTATGGCCTTTTATTGAAAAGAACCCTAAGTATGCAGCTCATGGTTTATTAGAACGTTTAGTTGAACCTGAACGTGCGATTCAATTCCGCGTTTCTTGGGTTGATGATCAAGGTCAAACACACGTTAACCGTGCGTTCCGTGTTCAGTACAACTCAGCAATTGGTCCATTCAAAGGTGGTATGCGTTTCCACCCTTCAGTGAACCTTTCAATCCTAAAATTCTTAGGTTTTGAACAGACTTTCAAAAATGCGTTAACTACACTACCAATGGGTGGTGGTAAAGGTGGTTCTGATTTTGACCCTAAAGGTAAATCAGAAGGCGAAATCATGCGTTTCTGCCAAGCACTCATGATCGAGTTATACCGTCACTTAGGATCTGACACAGATATTCCTGCGGGTGATATTGGTGTTGGTGGCCGCGAAGTTGGTTACATGGCGGGTATGATGAAGAAGCTCAGCAATGACACTTCATGCGTATTTACAGGTAAGGGTTTAACTTTTGGTGGTTCACTAGCGCGCCCTGAAGCAACTGGTTACGGTACAGTGTATTTCGCTGAGGAAATGCTTAAGACTCGTAACGACAGTTTCAAAGACAAGGTAGTTACAATCTCTGGTTCGGGTAACGTTGCACAGTTTGCTGCTGACAAAGCAATGTATTTGGGCGCAAAAGTTGTTTCACTTTCAGATTCAGCTGGTACTGTATACATTAAAGACGGTTTAACTCCAGAGCTTTTAGCTGAAGTAATGGAGCTTAAAAACGTTCAACGTGGTCGTATTTCTGAGTTTGCAGCGAAGCATGGTTTTGAATATCTTGAAGGGCAACGTCCTTGGGGTATTAAGTGTGATATCGCACTTCCATGTGCAACACAAAATGAATTAGATGCTGATGATGCGGATAAATTGCTTGCAAATGGTGTGATCTGCGTAGCTGAAGGCGCAAATATGCCTTCTACACTTGCTGCAGTTGAAAAATTCGTTGATGCAAAAATTCTGTATGCTCCAGGTAAGGCATCTAATGCAGGTGGTGTTGCAACTTCTGGTCTTGAAATGTCTCAAAATGCGCTTCGTTTAGGTTGGTCTTTCGAAGAAGTAGATGAGCGTTTACATGCAATCATGAAAGAAATTCACCGTAACTGCGTAAAATTCGGTACTCAAGAAGATGGTACTGTGAATTATGTAGATGGTGCGAACATTGCTGGTTTCGTAAAAGTTGCTGATGCGATGTTAGCTCAGGGTGTATTCTAAGAATATATTCAAAAATAAAAAAACCGAGGCTTAGCCTCGGTTTTTTATTCTTTATAAAGAACCTTTTACAGCTTCACGCTCTACAGCCATATCAAAAATATAAGCATACTTTGATTGATCTGCAGCAGGATTTTTAATTTCATAACGTTTTACACGAATGATTTGACGTTCATTCGGACTATGTGAAAAACCTTCAATTTGATCGTAGAATAAAGTCCAGTCTTTATCGACTTGCGTTTTAATACCACTATCGTTGTATTTTATTTCTCTGACTTGTAGACAAGTTTGGGGAGTTACACCAGTACATTGTTTAGTTTCTGGCGAAATTTCAAGAAATATGGTTTCACCTTGGGTTTTGTATTTGGTTTCAGGTGTCATTTTACCCGTGAAGATAATCTTTTCACCATTCGGCTGTACCAAAGTCAACGTTGGATTATCACGATCATTTAAATTAAGCACGAAAGGAACAGCAGCTTGGGAAAATAGATTTCCAGCAAAGCGTTCTTGTTCGGCAGCCAAACCATTACATCCCTTCATGGTAGATGCAAGTTGAGCAGCTACGATAGTATTGTTTTTTAGCTCAAACCCGCCAAATAAAGTATTGCAGCTCGTTTGAATTGAAAGTTTTTTATCAGCGGTGAAGTTTAAAGTGATTGGTTGAGGCGCATTTTGTGGATTGGCTTGCCATTGGTATGCAGCGAGAGTTTGATCAGCATTTTGTTGTTGAAGCACAGACACAGCTAAATCCCCAACTTTTTGTAGATCGGAAGTCTGACACGCAGCAAGTGTGATAGGCAAAATAGCCAAGGTAATTAATTTTAATTTCATAACAAGCTTTCTAAATTGTATTGATCCGAGGAAGGATAACGCAGGAGATCTAAAAAATTATGGATACATTCTGCACTTTTCAGTATCAAAATGTATCCATTGATCGATGATTATTTCGTGATGGTCATTTAAAAAATGATATTTTATTTTCTCTCAATCAAAGCGATAAATATCCATCCCTAAAGCACCCATGGTAAAACTACTATGTACAATGCTAAAACGATCACCAGTGCCCATAGAAAAAAATAAAGGTGCAAAGTGTTCTATCGTAGGGTGGTTACGATGAACATGAGGAATCGTATTCCACGCTAAAATAGCAGGATAATCCGAATGAGTGAGCTGCTGCACCACGTAGTTTCTAAAAGTTGATGCCCATTCTGGAACTTCACTCGTTTCACCATGCCAAGCAAGCTCTCTTAAATTATGGGTAATGCTTCCCGAGCCAATTAATAATATTTGCTGATCTCTTAATGGAGCGAGAGCTTGACCAATTTTAAATATCGCTTCAGCAGACATCGTCATGGGTAAAGAGATTTCGACTACGGGGATATCAGCTTCTGGATACATATGTAATAAAGGCATCCATACGCCATGATCACGAGGTCGTGTACTATTGGCATGTGCAGTAATTTGTGCCTCAGCGAATAAATTTAAAACTTGTTCAGCAACATCTGGAGCACCAGGGGCAGGATAGCGAATTTCATAGAGTGCATCTGGGAAACCTCGAAAATCGTGCCATGTTTCAGGTCTAGTCCCCGTACTTACTTCGAGTGCATTGCTTTCCCAATGCGCAGACATGACGATTATCGCTCTAGGTTTGGGCAAATTGAGACTCAAGCGATGTAAAGCTGGACCAACCTGTTCAGGATTCAAAGCCAGCATTGGAGAGCCATGTGATATGAATAAACCAGGTAGCGTTTGAATAGTCATGAGGGTGGTTCCATTCTTAGATGTATGAGGTGATCATCGCAAATTTTAGAAGTCAGAGTAACCATTTAAATTTGAACATCATGTTGCAAATTCGGAACGATTATCCAGCACGATGGTACGGATGGTTATGATTAATGCTCATGGCACGGTAAAGTTGTTCAATCAACAGAATGCGAACCATAGGGTGGGGTAGCGTTAATTTAGATAAAGACCAGTGCCAAGCAGCAGCTTTACGAACTGCATCAGAATGTCCATCAGGTCCACCAATCGCGAGCACAACATCATTCCCTTCAAGCATCCAACCTTTCATGGTTTCAGCTAATTTTTCTGTACTAAACTCTTTTCCTCCCACTTCAAGTGCAATTAAAAGTTCATTTCCTTTCAGTGCATTTAAAATGCTATCGCCTTCGATATTACGGTATTTTAAAATATCAGCTTCAGAGTCATTCTTTCCGCGTTTCGCCATAGGAAGCTCAACAATTTGAGTTTGTACAAAAGGTTGAATTCTTTTGAAATAATCTTCAAAACCAGTAAGAACCCATGCTGGCATTTTTTGACCAATGGTCAAGATACGAATTTTCATGAAAATGTGTCACTAGAAGTTTCACGATATTATACATTTCAAAGTGATGAATTTATAAAATCAAAAGTTAAAACATAATGGGTTGTTAATTTTGCATCCATTGGCATCTTATAAAAAAGAGAGCCTAAGCTCTCTTTCTTCACTTAAAAGACCGATTAGTGTCGAGCAGATTTTGATTCGTCAACTGCTTTCACAATGGGTGTTTTGACTAATGGCTTGGGCATAGAGGTTAATGCTAGTGGTAAAATTTCATCAATTGATTTTACAACTTTGATATCTAAACCTTCTTTCACATTATCAGGAATTTCGACTAAATCACGTGCATTTTCCTGTGGAATAAAGACCATTTTTACACCGCCACGATGTGCAGCCAGTAATTTTTCCTTTAAACCACCAATACGCATTGCACGGCCACTCAAGCTGGTTTCACCAGTCATTGCAATGTCAGGTCGAATCGCAATGCCAGTAAACGCAGAAACTAATGCTGTCGTTAAAGCAAGACCAGCTGAAGGACCATCTTTAGGCGTAGCGCCTTCAGGTAAGTGCACGTGAATATCGGTTTCTTCAAAGCGAGTAGAATCGATACCCAAAGCATCAGCTCGTGTACGCACTACGGTCATCGCTGCAGTAATAGACTCCTTCATAACATCACCTAAAGAACCAGTGGTTACAAATTTGCCTTTACCTTTCATTGCTGCAACTTCAATTGTCAGTAGTTCACCACCAACTGAAGTCCAAGCTAGACCATTAACACGACCGACCTGAGCTTCTTCTTCAGCCATACCAAAATCGAATTTATGCGGCCCTAAGTAGTCAGGTAGATTTGCCGAATTAACTTCAATTTGAAGATTTTTCGCTTTTTTACTAACCGCTTCTTTAACCACTTTACGTGCGATTTTAGAGACTTCACGCTCTAAACTTCGAACACCAGCTTCACGTGTATAGCGTTGTACGATATCTCGAATTGCTTCTTCGTGTACACTTAATTCCTTAGCACGTAAGCCATTATTCTTGATTGCTTTAGGTACTAAGTAACGCTCAGCAATATTGATTTTCTCTTCCTCTGTATAACCAGGAAGGCGAATGACCTCCATACGATCTAACAAAGCTTCAGGTATATTCATACTGTTTGCAGTACAAATAAACATGACTTCAGATAAATCAAGATCAAGATCGAGATAGTGATCGTTGAATTTGTGATTCTGTGAAGGATCAAGCACTTCTAACAAGGCAGATGCAGGATCACCACGATGATCTTGAGCCATTTTGTCAATTTCATCGAGTAGGAATAAAGGGTTTTTTACACCGACTTTAGAAAGTGATTGCACAATCTTACCAGGCATCGCACCAATATAAGTTCTGCGATGTCCACGAATCTCAGCCTCATCACGAACACCACCAAGTGCCATTCGAACGAATTCGCGACCTGTTGCTTTAGCTACAGACTCACCTAATGAGGTTTTACCTACACCAGGAGGACCTACGAGACACAATACTGGTCCACGTAGTTTTTTTACACGTGACTGAACAGCAAGATATTCAACGATACGTTCTTTAACTTCATCCAAACCATAATGATCAGCATCAAGAATATCTTGAGCTTTAGCAAGATTGATACTTACTTTGCTCGCCTTATTCCATGGTGTATCTAATATAGTTTCGATGTAATTACGAACTACGGCTGCTTCACTCGATGCAGGCTGCATTGCTTTGAGCTTACGGAATTCACCTTCTGCTTTTTTACGAACATGCTCAGGAAGATCCGCTTCAGCTAAGCGTTTTTCTATCTCAGCAATGTCATCTTCAGCACCGCCATTCATGTCAGAAAGTTCACGCTGAATAACTTTCATTTTTTCATTTAGAAAATATTCGCGCTGATTCTTTTCCATTTGACGTTTTACATTGTCATGTAAATTTTGCTCAATCTGTTGTTCTTCAGACTGTTGAAGCAAATAAGTCATTAACTCTTGTAAATGAGCTTCAAATTCATCGTGTTCGAGGAATTTTTGTTTCACTTCAATGTTTAACGGCACGCGTGTAGCGACAAAGAACATGAGTTGCAATAAATCATCGATTTTATTTGCAGCATTAATTAACTCACGCGCATTACGTAGTTTCGCTTCAGCGTATTGGCTGAAAAGACCACGCAATTCTTCGAGGCGAGTTTGTTGAGTTGCCGACTCCATACGGATCGTCATTGGGCTAAGGCTGTGTTCAGCTTCTAAATAATCGTTTTGATCGTAAATATTAATCAATTTAGAGCGATAAATACCCTCGATTAAAACCTTAATGCAGTTTTCATCGTTTTCATGATTTACGACTTGTACAATCTTCGCGACAGTACCGTATTGATATAAATTGTCGTGATCAATTTCTTCTGTAAGAGAATCTTGTTGAGCTACTACAAAAACTAAATTGTCACTGTTACGAGCTACATCAACTGCTTTAATCGATTTTTCACGGCCGACAAAAAGCGCAATTTGCATGTGGGGATAAACCACAACATCACGCAAAGCTAATAGCGGTAACACGCTAGGGGTCTGAAGTTCTAAGTTTTCTTCATTCATAATAATATCAGTCATGAGCACTCCTAATGAGTGACAACGGTGTTGCCATATTTTTATAGTGATGTGTAATTTAAAAAATACAAGGGTGAAAATCGATAAAATTCGATTTATTTCTACTAATCTTGATAAATTCAGTTGGATTTAGGGTGAATTAATATTCTTCGTTTGAATTTTAATCGTTTTCTAGGGGTGATTAACTCATCTAATGGCTGATCCCAAGGTTGGCGCTTTAAAGGATCTAAGATTAATTGAAAGTCATGCGCTAAACCGATGCGATAGGGTTGATTGCTCGCATGCTTTAACGTTCTATCATAAAAGCCGCCTCCCATACCCATACGTGTTCCATGATAATCACAGGCTACTAGGGGCATCAACAGTAAATCAATTTGTTTTACATTTTTCCCCAATCTATGCATAGGCTCATACATGCCTAATTTATGTTTAGTAAAACGTTTATTTAGATATTGATGCTTTGAAATTGGAACCCATTTTAAAGTTGAATCAAGTCTGGAGACTTTTGGGAGATAAACGACTTTATGCTTCGAAAAGCAATGCATGATTAGGATATGTGTTTTAACTTCACCGAATGCATCTAAATAAATCCCAATTTTTTGTGCAGATTTAAATTTAGAGTGAGATTGGATTTTTGACAAAACCTGAAAAGCAGAACGTCGTTGCGTAAAAATTGAGAGTTGTCTTCTACGAGAGCGTAGAGTTTTTCTTAAAAGTTGTGTTTGCAACTGCATTTCAAACTATACCAATCTAAGTGCATGTGTAAGGTAAGTAGTTTATCGATTTTTACTCAGGTTTAATCAACCTGATTTGAATATTTTCGATAGTATATTTTTCATTTACTCTAGGTGTAACAAATAAATGATTAGGGTCAATTTAATTTTAAATTGAAGCCGATAAGCTGAACTCTATCGGATCAGTTAAGTTCTGATCATAAAAAATAGAAAAGGGAACGATAATGAAAAATAAAAAATACGGTATTCTATTTAAAAAGAGCAAGCATGCTTATCGTATGGTTATGCTCACGACAGTAATTAGTCTTTCTGGTCTAATCACAAATCATGTAAATGCTCAAACTAGCTCTAAGTTGGATTTATCACTGTCCAGCCATTCTGTGAATAAAATAAAAAAACTACTGAATGATCCAAAAGTTTGGCAACAGATTCCGAAACAAGTCACCTTATGTGTGTATTCACCGAGCGGTGCTCATGGTGAAGCATTTGAGCAGGCGACGAGCTATATGAGTGAATTACCACGAATTGCTAAAGTTGCTCAAGATTTCGGCGTGCAAATGACTGTCAATCGTACGGCTAAGCTACAAATGCAGATAGATTTGAATTATCCAAAATTAAAGCAAAAAACATCCACTGAAGTTAATTTAAAAGTCTATACAGATGAACGGGTTTTAACTGAAGACTTTAGAAGTAAACGTTGTGATGGTGCTGGAATAAGTAATTTACGTGCCAAGCAATTCAACTCTTTTGTTGGAAGTATTGATGCAATAGGTGCAGTTCAAAACTATAAACAACTGACTAAAGTGATTCAGCTGTTAGCAAGACCTGAATTTGATTCGAAAATGGTCAATAAGGATTATGAGGTTGTAGGTATTGTGCCTTTAGGTGCTGCTTATATTATGGTAAATGATCGTAAAATTGATACTTTATCTAAAGCAGCTGGGAAAAAAGTTGCTGTAATGAGTTTTGACGCAACCCAAAAAAAATTAGTCCAAAATGTTGGTGCTCAACCAGTTTCAGTGGATTTAACTTCTGTAGGCGGAAAATTCAACAATAAGGAAGTTGATATTATCGCAGCGCCTGCAATCTTATTTGAACCTTTAGAACTCTATCGTGGAATGACAAGCAAGGGCGAGGTACGAGGCGCAATTATTCGTTTTCCACTCGTTCAAGTAACGGGTACATTGATTATGCATCGAAATAAATTTCCTGCTGGAATGGGGCCTATAGCAAGGGAGATTATTTCCAAGCAATTAACACCGGCTTATAAATTTATTAATCAAACTGAATCTAAAATTGATCCTAAATTTTGGATGAATATAAGAGATGCTGAGAAACCTGGATATTTGAAAATTATGCGCGAAGCTAGAATTCAGATGACAAAAGAAGGGCATTATCATCCTGAAATGATGTCTATCCTTAAAAAGATACGATGTAGTGATGATCCTAAGAATTATGAGTGTGCGCTTCAAGATGAGTAACTAATAATCTAAAAAATAGATTGTTTTTATAATTTTAATCGGTTTTATTTGTTTTTAGCCATGCTTTAAATTACTCACATCTAGGTTTAAGAGTAAATGTGAGATGAAAATTTTTATCGCAGTAGTTACTTCTACTTTGTTGATGAGTGCATGCGCATATGATCCAGTGCATTATGAGCAGCTTAGAATGTCAGAGAACGCGCAACACATGAAATTAAATGGGTAAAAAAAGCCCCCAGATGGGGGCTTTATACCTATTTCTTTTTAACGATATCGCTCCAAGACACATTAGTTGGCACGCCTGAGTTAAAGCGAACTGATGCGGATGATGAATAATCTTTAGTTTGTTCAACGACAATCTTTTGATTGTACTCATCAATAATTTCTAACTTACCGCCTGCTTTCGGGTAAGTTCTCCACCACTCTTTTTCGAAGGGTTGAGTTACACTGAAGTTAAATGCATATGAAAAATTAGCATCTTTAGGTTGGCCAACGATTGTACCTTTACTTGACACACTTTGTAATTGATCATCAAAAAAACGGTATTCATAATCTTGTAGCCCCATATATTCCAATGTAGTGCTAGGGTTATTTTTATCTACAATCTGGAATTTTAAAGGATCTTTTACAGAATAAATTGCGCCATTAGAACCAACTGTATCTTTTACAATTTTACCAGTGACTAAATATAGTTTAGATGTATCAGTCCACGGTGTATAAAGCGCATTATTAAACTCAACTGTGGTAGAGCTTAATGTTTCAGTAAGCGAAATAGATCCTCCTTTAAATGTTACGACTTCCTTGCCGAAACTAGTTGCACAAGAATCATAACCACTTTTTAGCTTGATTGTTTGAGTAGTTCCACTTTTAGTGAGCTCAGTACAAATTGAATTTCTAAAAATTGTAAATGCACTTGTTCCTTGATCTGTTAATTCAATTACTCTACCTGTACGAGTAATGGGTCCATCACCCAATGTTTCGCCAATCATATGTCCTAATGCTTGATTAAATCGATCATCCATGACATTCAAAGATTCTGAAAAACCAAGCTTTTCTTTAAGTTTTGTTAAAAAATCCTTATCTTTAAAAGGTATAAATGTAGAGCTCACATCACCTGGTTTAATATAATTATCATTTGGCGTGTCAAGCTTCGATTCACTTCCACCACCACATGCACTTAGTAATGCAGCAATACTCGCAACCCCAGCCAATTTTGCTAATTTAGACATATTCTCTTCCTTTAAATATAAATCTATTCTCATTGTTTATAATGTTTGACTAATAATATGAAGTCTTTAAACAATAAGAAGACATTAAAATGAAATACTTTTTGTGTAATTTCTATTATGGGGAATAATAATTTAAATTTTAGAAAAGTTACTAGGTCATTATTAACCAAATTTACAAATAATATGTCAATTTTTTTATATTGTTAAATATATATAAAGCAATAGGTTTAAATAATTAAATAATATTGAGAGTTAAGTATATTTGTTTTAGATTAGTGTCTAATAAGTTGTTTATAGTGAAAATAATGTGATAAAAATCAAAAAAATATTAATATTGATTATTAATTTGGGATAAAGCGCAAGGATGTTTATTCAAAAATAAGAAAAAAGAGAAAATAAAATAAAGACTCCGGAGATGCCGCTGCATGTGTCGTTACCCTGAACCCGACGAGTTCAAGGTGGACGCGACGTATACTTGCTGGGTTTCCCACTCGAGGTGGGCATACGCTCTAAATATACAGAACACAATCCATAAGTTTAAGTATCGGCAGGGGAATAGACCCGCTGGCAAACATCCCAGAGTTAAATTAAGTATAACGAAATGAGTGAGATTGGCAAACCTTGGTATACCCATTATTTGCGTGATAATTCACTCAGTAAAACTGACTGTGCAAACTTAGATCAAATTTATACAGTTTTTTCAACGTCTTCCAAGATTGTTGCAAGTAAGCGTTCACAATGAGAATATTCTTGTAAGGATTTGTTCATTGTTAAAACTTCTTGCATAAGCTCTAAAGCCACCATGATAACGAGCTTATTGTGTTCTACGTTAGGTGCTTTTCTACGAAATTCTTGAAATTTCTCATTCAGCAAATCACCAGCACGTTGTAAATCATCTTTCCGATCTTGAGTGGTTGAAAGTCTAAATGTTTGTTCAATTAGTCTTAACTCGACTGTAACGACTTCAGACATAATTATGCTTCCTCATTTTGTTCAGCCGGATTTTCTAATTGTTGGATTTCTTGGGCATGATGATCTTGATCAGTACCTAAAATGGCCAATCGTTGAATGATTTGCTCAACCTTAGTTTTAGCGAGTTCATTTTTTTTGATTAAACGTTGATTTTCAGCCTTCAATTCATCAATTTCTTTTTGAGCTTGACGTTGTTCAGCCAACATTTTTTCTTTGATGACTCTCAACTCATTCCTTTCAGCCAAGATTTCCTGAAATCTATTTTTTAAATCAGTACAACTCTTTTCTAAACGACTATAACGTTCTGCTAAAGCAGTAGCATCTTGATTTAAAGTTTTATAAATACCATCCAATTGATTGTATTTGTCATTTAGACTTTCAATCTGTTCTTGCTTTTGAGTGATGATGCTATTTTTTTGAGCAGTTTGAGTTTGATGAGTTTCCTGAAGTTCTTTCTGCTTAGCTTCAAGAGAACTATTCATTTGTTCGGTTTCGGACAAACGATGTTTAAGCGTGCCTAAATGCGTTTGTAAACGCTGTAATTGTTCTAACATAACGAGGTCGCGTAGTTTCGCAATCAAAGGTAATATATACAGAAGTATAGAGATTGGAAAAGCGAATGCAAGACGATATTTCAGGTTGGACAGATTGGAACCAACAATTCGGTTCAATTGAGGAAATTACTAGTCCTAGTGAGTTACATGGTCTACTTACAGGTATTGTTTGTGTAACTGAACCGCCATCTCATGAGGAGTGGATACAAATTTTGTCTACATTGAATGTGCCTCAATTAGAACCTACTGCGCTTAATTTACTGGCTGAGGAATCTGAAGATGTTTCACATGCTTTATCAGAAGATGAATTAGATTATTTACCCATTTTGCCTGATGATGAACATGTATTGTCTGAGCGTGTTCAAGCTTTAGCAGATTGGTGTGCAGGAGTGGTATTGGGGTTTGGATTAGCGTCTGGGCATATTCGTGCTGATGAAGCTGAGTTGATTGAACACTTGCAAGATATTGCAGCAGTCGAGTTTGAAGATTCTGATAATGATGAAGAAGGTGAAATTAGCTATCAAGAACTTTATGAATTTGTTCGATTAATTCCAGTGAGTTTATCTGTTGGACGAACCAAGATTGCTGTTGAAGAAAGCTCATTACTGAAACATGTAAAACCAACAATTTCGAAAAAAAATGAGCAAAGTGTCGTTGAGATGTTTACACCTCATCGACCAAGTTGATTACATTTAATCAAGAGTACTACTTAACATATAAGTAGTACTGTATTTTCTTAAATTAAATAGCATAAGCTGCAGAAAAGATATGAAACTTACTCAATCAGATTTTCAAAAACGACGTGATCAATTAGCCGCTGAAATAGGCCTAAGAAGCATTGCAATTATTGCAACACGTGAAGAAATGTTTAGAAATCGTGATGCTGATTATAAATATCGCGCTGATAGTAGCTTTTTTTATCTAACGGGATTTGCAGAGCCTGAAGCAGTTGCTGTAATTGAAACATTTGATACTGAAGAAGAAGGTTATACCTACAGTTTATTTTGTCGTGAACGCAATCGAGAGATGGAAATCTGGACAGGTTACCGTGCAGGGATTGATGGTGCAGTCGATGATTATGATGCGGATGAAGCTTATGCGATTGATCTACTAGACGAAGAAATCATCGCAAAGCTTCAAGGAAAAGAAAGATTATTTTATAGAATTGGTCAACAAGCCAGTTTTGATGCAAAAATTACAAAATGGATTGCAGAAGCAAGTGGTGAAAGCCGACGTGGTACCGCTGCACCGACACAATTGATTCAGTTAGATACAATTTTAGATGAGATGCGTCTACACAAAGAGCCAAAAGAAATAGAGTTAATGCAAATCGCATCTGATATTTCTGCTCAAGCACATACGCAAGCGATGAAATCTGTACGACCAGGAATGATGGAATATGCTTTAGAAGCGGAGCTGAATTATATTTTTGGTAAAAATGGTTGTGTACCATCGTATAACAGTATTGTGGGTGGTGGTGAAAATGCTTGTATATTGCACTATGTTGAAAATAACAAACAACTTAATGACGGCGATTTAGTTTTAATAGATGCAGCTTGTGAATATGAATTTTACGCGTCAGATATCACACGGACGTTTCCAGTAAATGGTAAATTTAATACTGAACAAAAGGCGCTCTATAATATAGTGCTCGATGCACAAATCGCTGCAATAGATGCGGTTAGAATTGGTAACTCTTATAAAGAGCCACACTACGTTGCTGTTCGTATTTTAGTGCAAGGCTTGCTTAATCTTGGAATCATGCAGGGTGATCTCGATGAAATCATTGAGACAGAAGCCTATCGTCAATTTTATATGCATGGAACTGGTCACTGGTTAGGCATGGATGTTCATGACGTAGGGGCATATAAAGTCGATGGAGAATGGCGAACATATCAAGAAGGTATGGTGGTGACCATTGAACCAGGTTTATATATTGCCCCTGATGATGAAACTGTCGATCCAAAATGGAGAGGGATTGGTATTCGCATTGAAGATGATATTGTTGTCACTCAAGATGGACCGAGAAACCTGACTGCTAAAGTAGTAAAAACCATTGAAGATATCGAAGCCTTGATGGCGAGTTAACCATTTTCACAAATCTAAAAAGTCGATGGAAACATCGGCTTTTTTTTAATGTCATATTCAATATTGAAAAATGAATTATGGCTTCATCTTCAATAACGCTAATTCATTATAAAAAGTAAAAACTTTATTGTAAGATGAATTTGATTAAGAATTTATGTGTATGCAGCTATTGCTTGCTTTTATAAGGATCAAAACATGCAACAAGAAGTCATCATTGTCGGTGGTGGAATGGTCGGATTAAGCCTTGCTCTTATGCTGGCTAAAACTAACATTGCAGTGAAATTGTTAGAGGCGATCAGCTATCCTAACTATGATGATGCTAACCTTGCACCATATCATTCAAGTTTTGATGCCCGTAATAGTGCGCTGTCACGTCGAAGCGTGCAAATTTATCAAGAATTGGGAATTTGGGATTCACTGCAACAATATGCAACGCCTATTTTAGAAGTAAATATCACAGAAGAAGGAAGCTTCGGTAAGGCACGTTTAATCGCGGCTCAAGAGAAAGTAGAGAGCTTTGGTCAAGTGATTGAGAATGCATGGCTTGGACGAGTATTGTTATCAGAGGTCAAAAAAAATCCACTCATTGAGTTAATTGATGGTGTTCAAGTGACGTCGCTTAAACAGGATGAGAATTTAGCTTATCTTGAAGCATTAAAAGCGAATGAACATTTGCAGTTTCAATCCAAATTAGTCATAGCAGCAGATGGACGTGATTCTTTCTGTCGAAAAGCACTCGGTGTTGGTGCATCAGTGTATGATTATGATCAAGTGGCGATTGTCACTACAGTGCAGACATCCAAACCTCACTCCCATGTCGGTTTTGAACGTTTCAGCCCACTTGGTCCTTTAGCATTGTTGCCTTTACCTGGTGAATACCGTCGCTCTGTTGTTTGGCCAGTGCCTAAAGGTACTGAGGGAGAGTGGCTAGGTGATGGAAATGATCAGCATTTTTTAGATGCTCTTCAAAAAACCTATGGCGATCGAGCTGGAAAATTTGAGAAAACTGGACGTAGATTTAGTTTTCCTTTATCTCAAGTATTGGCTGAAAAACAAGCAGTAGGACGTGTTGTACTTATGGGTAATGCTGCTCATACCATTCATCCAGTCGCAGGTCAGGGTTTTAATTTGTGTATGCGTGATGCATATGTATTGACCCGATATTTAAAACAACAAGTCATCAAAAATGCCGATTTAGGTGAAGCTGCTGTACTGAAAGAGTATGAAAAATCTCGACTCAAAGATCAGCAACGTGTGATTAAGTTTTGTGATTCTGTGGTGCGAGGCTTTAGTAATCAAAATCCAATTCTAAAATTTGTGCGAAATACAGGTCTAATGTGCTTTGAAAATATTCCAGGTATTAAGCCACTCGTTGCCAATTATGCAATGGGGTTAAAAGCATGAATGATGCTATTTTAGATGTCGTGATTGTGGGTGGTGGTTTAGTTGGTGGATTAACGGCTTTATTGTTGGCTAAAGGTGGAGTTCAAGCGACTGTACTTGATGCAGTACCAATATTGGATCACGAGAAGACCTTAAAATCATTGAATCCTCGTGTACTTGCATTGAGTCAAGCCACTATTCATTTGCTTAAGCATGTTGATGTATGGGGTAAGATAGCTCGTCAACAACCCTACACGGGAATGCAGGTGTGGAACAAAAATGGCTTTGGTGAAATCAATTTTGGAACATCAGCGCATTCTAAACCTGATCAAGCACAAATATTAGGTTCAATGGTCGAACCAAGTATCTTGAACCTTGCGATTCAGAGCATGATGATCGACCAGATTGATGATTACCGTACTCAGATTCAAGTGAAACATATTGAGCAAGGAAATGGTTGTTGGATTCTTCATCTCGCTGATCAAACTCAATTGAAAACGAAACTTTTAATTGGTGCGGATGGTGCAAACTCATTCGTACGTGAACAAGCCATGATTGATTTGGATGTTTTGGATTATCATCAGGCTGGTATTAGCTGTGCGATCAAGACGGAACAAGCGCATCAACATGTTGCGAGACAAATCTTCTTAGAAACAGGGCCACTGGCTTTTCTCCCAATGGCAAGTTTAGAAGATCAAGAATATGGTCATTGGCAATCCATTGTATGGACTTTACCAGATGATTATGCAGACGAATTTGCGTCACTCTCAGATGAAGATTTTGTACAATTACTGACACGAGAGAGTCATCATATGTTGGGCAAAGTATTAGCCGCAACGCCTCGAGCAAAATTCCCACTGAAAGCACGAGCTGCTCAACGATATATTAAAAATGGCTTAGCGCTAATTGGTGATGCAGCCCATGTTATTCATCCACTTGCAGGTCAGGGGGTGAATATTGGTTGCCTTGATGCAGCAATTCTATGCGATGCGCTACTTTCGGACTACGCACGTGGCGTTTGGGCTCATGAGCAAACTTTATTGAAATATGAGCATCGCCGTAAATTTCAAAACGATGCAATGATGCATAGTATGTCTATGATTGGGTGGATGGAATCTGCTCCTGTTTTTCCTATTGTTTGGGCGAGAAACTTTGGTTTGAAACAAGTTGAAAATATCAGTGCGTTAAAATCGGCGTTTATGTCGCAAGCGAATGGTTTGAGTCAGCTCAGTAATACAAGATATCAAGTGAATTGAAATCTGATCTAAAAAGAATCATCAGTATATATTTTTTTACCAATATGATTAAAAAATATACAAATGAGGTGCTTTAGATACTATGCGAACGATAAAGAGCTTGATACATTTCTCTAAAAATCAAAGCACGTTCCAATCAGGTGCGTGAAAACATTGATGGGGAGTTTGAAATGACAGACGCAAATGATTTTGATGACAACGAAGACAGTGTTGTAGACGAAAATGAATCACAAGCAGCAGAAAAAGGTGCGGCCGTAAGTGACGTTACTGTATCTGATGCCGATGTCGCGGAAGCTGAAACATTAACAGTGACAGCTAAACTCAAACAACGTCAGGCACTGGAAGATGAAGTTGCTGCTTTTCTAGCACGTGGTGGTCGTATTACTGAAGTTCCACCTGATGAATCAATAAAAGATTAATAAAAAAAGCACCATCAATATGGTGCTTTTTTATTTTGCTTAATCATTCGCGCCACTGAGCTCTAGCGCGCGTTGATATGCCACTTTCTTTTTGATTCCAGTGAGATCAGCTGCAAGTTGAGATGCTGCTTTTACAGATAAATCTTGCAATAAACGATTGAGTAATTTATCTAATTCTTCTTGCTCCATGTCTTTTTCAGTGGCTGCTCCAGCAATGACCAATACAATTTCCCCTTTTTGCTGGTGATGATCATTTGCAATAAATGATTGTAAATCTCCAAGGGTCATTTTTTTGATTGTTTCGAAGGTTTTGGTAATTTCACGTGCAAACCCGACTTCACGGTCAGCCCCGAACACAGAGACCATATCCGTTACAGAGTCTAGGATTCGATGTGGTGCCTCATAGATGATCATGGTATGCGTGTTGTCTTTCAGTCTATTTAATTGAATAAGACGTTGTGATTGTTTCGAAGATAGAAATCCTTCAAAACTAAAGTGATCACTGGGTAGACCCACAGCGCTTAATGCTGCAATAGCTGCACATGCACCTGGAACAGGAACGACACGAATACCATGCTCCTGAGCTGCACGAACCAATTTAAAACCAGGATCACTAATCAATGGTGTACCTGCATCACTGACGAGTGCAACATTTTCACCATTTTTTAACTTATCGATAATTATATCAATTTTGTTACTTTCATTGTGATCATGGCACGCTGTAAGCGGAGTTGAGATATTATAGTGTTTCATTAAAAGAGCGGACTGACGTGTGTCTTCTGCCGCGATAAGAGAGACAGACTTTAAAACATCAATTGCTCGATAAGTCATGTCATCTAAGTGCCCAATTGGCGTCGCTACAACAAATAACTGAGCACTCATAAGGTTTCTCCATGTTGGATCTATTAAGAATAAAAAAAGAATTCATTGGTATTGGCTTATGTGGAATGATTTTCCAAGCCCAAGCGGAAGTATTGGTTATTTTACCTGATTCAGGCCCTATGGTGCGAGCAAGTAATAGTATTAAAAATGGTATTGATGAGGCTTATCAAAAGTCTAAAAGTGAAATGCCAATCAAATATGTCAATTCGGATCAAAAACGATTAAAAGAGATCCTAAAGACGCAAGTCAGTCAAAACACCAAACTTATTATTGGTCCATTAGCCAGACAGGATGTCGAAGCAATAATGAAAGAACCGCTTAAAATTCCTGTTTTAGCACTGAATGAAGTTCCTTCTAAGCATGCAAAAGTGTGGCAGTTTAGTTTATCGAAAACTGATGATGCTCAAGTTTTAATTAAACAGATTGAAAAGGATCGAGTTCAACATCTCTATATATTGCGTGAGTCTGGTACTGAGTCTGAGAGCTTAAGCTTTGTAAATGCCGTGTTTAAAAATTTTCATGGTAAATTTTCTCTAGTCCAACAATTGCCTGATATAAAGTCAAATGAAGGTGTGTTGCTTTTAGGCAGTATGGCGTGGATCAACTCATTGAAGAATAAGCCTTCAAAACGTTTGTATGTTCAGGCTTTTGCTATTGATCATAATATGGATATTCCGAAGGGAACTAAATTCTGTGATGTTCCAGTCATGGTTCAATTTTTAAAAAAACCTAATCAAACAACAGAAAATACTGCTGCATTCCAACGTCTCAATGCCTTCGGTCAAGATGTTTGGCGTTTGTCGGATTTGATGTTGAAAACGAAGAATCCTGATCAAATATCAATTCAAGGTCAGACTGGGCATTTGAGTTTTAAAGAGCATCGGATCGAAAGAAAACCTGCGTGTTTCGAGAAAACATGGTTTAGATTAAAAAATATTTAAGAGGACTTAAATGGATGAGTTCTCAACAATTAGGTATATGGGCTGAAGACCAAACTGAAAAAATCTTGATCTCACAGGGTTATATTGTGCTGGCTCGAAATTTTCATTCTCTTTATGGTGAGATAGATCTGATTGCTCAACGTGATCTTGAGCTTATATTTGTTGAGGTCAAAGCCAGATCAAAAACAACCTATGCTTCTGCCCTAGAATCAATATCATCGAGCAAGCAAATTAAAATTGCGAAAACAGCAATGTCATTTCTTCAAAAATTTCCAAGCTATACAGAGTTTTATTATCGTTTTGATGTGTTTTGTTTTGATTTTCATAAAAAAATTGCAAAACCGTTACAGCATGAAATTTCTGATATGGATTATGATCTCGAGTGGATTGAAAATGCATTTACAATAAATGCAGACTTGATTAATCTATGAACCAAATGAGCTAAGCCATTTCCAACAATAGAAAAAATTCAAGTTTCACGAGGAGACGGATTGAGTGTTGAAGCGTATTGTAATTTCGATGGCGTGTGTTGCTAGTCTTTCAGGCTGTGCAAGTTTTATTTCAGGTGGAACTGGCGCAGAACCAGTTGGGGTGGTGAGTGGAGCTCGTTCTTTAGGTCAGGTATTTATTGACTCTTCAATTGAACGTACAGCAAAGATCAATTTATACAAATTGGATGCTCGTTTTAAACAATCTCGAGTCAATGTGAATAGCTTTCACAGTAATGTCTTGTTAACAGGTCAAGTGCCTGATGCGCATTTGAAACAGTTAGCAGAAGATAACGTTCGAGCGATGAGTGATGTGAAATCTATTCATAATTACATCACAGTTGGTCCTCAAATTGGTTACTCTACCATCATGCAAGATGCGACTGCGACAGCGAATACACGTGGCTTAATTATGCGTGCGCCAGTTGTTTCAGACAGTAAAGTCTTGGTTCATACTGAAGATGGCGTGTTATATGTGATGGGACGCTTAAATACAGCTGAAGAGCAAGATCTCATTGAAGTTTTACAACGAGTAGGGAATGTAACGAAAATTGTTACTTTGATTGATAACGTGGAATCTGCTCAAGTAGGCGCAGGTGTTCAATCATCATCACTTATTAACCCTTCAGCGGTAAGTACTCAACCTTATGTTGAGACACCCGTTGCAATTGATCCTGATGCTGGTGTTAGTTACCAATAATGTCGAATAAGATTACGCAATTTTTTCCGAAATCAGTTCAGTTAAAACTTACCCAGTTGAATCAAAAACTGAATGCTTTTCGCCCATATAATTTGGGTGGTTTGGCATTAAATCAATTGACCTCAAATAAAGGCTATTCTGTAAAAAGAAATATTGCTTATGGTCTTAAAGCTCGGCAACGACTGGATCTTTATGTTTGCCAAGCGCCAGCGAATAAACCTTTAGTTATATTCGTGCATGGTGGTGCATGGAGTAGAGGAAGTAAGGACGATTACAAGTTTCTTGGAGAAAGTTTGACACGTGCTGGATATAACCTCGCCGTAATAAACTATCATCTGGCGCCAGAACATATTTTTCCTCGTTACGTAACTGACCTTGCAGATTCAATTCAATATTTAATCAAAAGTGCTGATAAATATGGTATTTGTGCAGATCAAATAGCGCTTATCGGACATTCTGCTGGTGCTTTTAATGTGATGTCACTGATTTACCATCCTTCATTCATTGACTTTGAAGGACGAGATCGAATTAAAGCGTTGATTGGTTTGGCTGGACCCTATCACTTTAACTATCTAGGTGATCATTTATCTGAACATGCATTCGATAAAGCAGTAAATTTCAAAGCGGTGATGCCATACTATTTTGTAGAGAAAAATAATATTCAGCACTATATTTTTCTAGCAGATCAAGATACGTTGGTAAAAGATCATAATTCTGAAGAGATGCATCAAGCACTGTTATCTGTAGAGAATCATAGCCAGCTCATTCGGGTGCCTCGTACTGGACATGTATCAATCATGGCAACAACTGCCACATTATTTGATCGACTCTTCAAAACTCGATCTCTCATCCTGAAAGTTTTAGAAGAGTCCTTCAAATAAATCTATAACGATTCGGATTTGATTTATTCAGATTTGAAAGGAGTATTGTGAATGACATGTTGAATCATGGCATGCGCAATACTTCCTGCAAATGGAATTTCTGGTAAGTCATCAAATTTAAAGAATTGGGCATCACTAATTTCATCTTCCTGAAGCACAATTTCACCTGAATCATACTCGGCTCGAAAAGCAATCATTAAATTACTTGGGAATGGCCAAGGTTGGCTGGCAAGATATTGAATATTTTTAACGTTTAGACCAATTTCTTCCATGGTTTCGCGTTGCACAGCCTCTTCTAAAGTTTCACCAACTTCGACAAAACCTGCAATCAAACCATACATATTGGATTTATTTTTTGCATTTTTCGCGAGCAAAATTTCATTGTCACCTCGTGTAATTACCGTAATGACACAAGGTTGAACACGAGGGTATTGGTGATAATTACATGCTGGGCAGATCATGGCATATTCTGAACGGTGCACATCTGTTTCTGTACCGCAATGACTGCAAAATTTATGATTACGACGCCATTCTAATAATTGAACTGCTCGACTCGCTTGTTCAAATTGTTGCTTAGACCATTGAGTGATCAACTGTCGGATTGGCACAAGTTGATAACCTTTAGGAATTGCTTCTTCAATATGTAGATCTCGTGCAATTACTTGATCACCAGATTGGAAAATCAGATCACTCTCTAAACGTTCAACACGTGGTAATTGGAAGTTTTCATCAACGAGAAGTTGATGTTGTTTAAAAATATAAGCAACAGAGAGTTCAGACATTAGGCAACCGCTTTAATTTTTTGACTGCTGATGAGTGCAGTCTCAGATACTGATTTATGAATAGGATAATCATACTTCAAGCCATCAAGATGAAGCTCTAGACTGGCAAGCACATCTAGAATGTGCTGAAGTTGTTGGGGGGTGAGTGATTTCTGAATATCGTAATAGTGTTCAACCGCCTCAGCACTATTTTTTAGCGCATTACTTAATATTTGAGCATCAAGAAATAGAGCGGCTCCGCTTAATTGTCTTAAATTGGTTGTGATGTTTAATAAATCATTTGTGTCTTGAACATCATTGCTTTGAAAAAGTTTATCGCCTAGTTCTTGCAAGAGAATTCGAGCTTCTTTTTGCAGCGTTTCATGTGCATCATCTAGCCGATCCAGTGATATATTCATATTATTCACATCAAGTTGAATGCGAGTTGGTGCAAAATTTCGCTTCAAAATCCCGATAGAGTTCATAGCCGATAGCATGCTGTTCATTAATCGTTGAGCAAAATCGGCATTTTGTTGAATATAGGTTCGATGAAAATGATCTGCTTGCAGTTTCATCTCTGCATAAGCTTCATTAAGATTCATGACTAAAAAGATATTTGCCATACGATACAGCTTTAAGCGAATATCTAAAATTTGATCGTCGGTAAAACTTTGATAGTGACTTTCAATATCTAATCTTAATTGATTCAATTCTTCTGTAATCAAGTGAGCAACGGTATCCATTGTTCTTTGATCAGGTCCAAATAGATGGCGACTAAAAATTTGTAGTTGAACATCAGTCAAAATGTTGTCCGAGATTTGAAAATACTCACGAAGCATTTGTGAATCGTAGTTTTCTTGGCTAATACAAATCGCTAAAGCATTAGCAAAGTCAGTTTCATCGACCTGAAAATGCTGGGGTGCATTTAAGAACTCACGAATTTGACTGCCAACTTTAGCCAACCATTTTAGGCGTGCATCACTGAGAATGAGTTGGTCAAGTTGATTAAATGCGATTTGCATCAGAAGCCAATATTGTTGACTCGGTGTTTCAAGAGAGAGCAGTGCTATATGATCTACAATGAGTTTAAAACGATCAAAATCGTCTTCAGTTTCATTTTGCGTCACTAATTTTATTAAACAATCTTTATATAGTGTATTCCAATAATCAGATGAATTAATCTGATTCGATGAAGCTTGCGGTGTTAAAGTTAATTGTTTCTGAGTGGTCTGAATTCCATTACCCAAAGCTGTGCAAGGGATGTTCAATACTCGTTCAAGATGGTTAAGTGTATCTAAGAGAAATTGGGGGACATCGACTTCACGTAAGCAAATAAACTCGATATATCGCTTTAGCATCGTTGTACCATCACTTAATGCGGCAGCGTATTTCAGGTTTTTTGCGGTTGGATTTTGCATCATCTTTGACATGACTTGCGCACAGTAGTGTGCAAGTTGTGCAAGATGAGGAAGCTCGATCATGGCAAAAACTTGATTGGATTGCTCAAGTCGAATGAATGCGTCATCTATCCCAAAAGGAAGTGTTTGATCCTCAATAAGCTCTGATACTGTATTTTCGACCTGATCGATGATTTGATCAATTTCTTTTTTAACAATAAGTAATGCTGTAGGGTCAAAATAAATTGAACTTTGATAAGACATCGATCGAAACCTATGTTGGCCGTTAATTTTGCTCAGAGCCCAGATAAGGGGAATTATTGCTCTAAATGAATATAGCCGAACTGATCGTACTTTACAAAATGAATCAAGCAGATGGAAGATTATTTAGCAAATAAACACGGCTCACCATTTTTTTCTTGGTAATCTTCGATCCATTTTTGGTGTGCTGCTAATTCCTCATCAGAAGCATAAATGATTGGTAAATCTACCTCAATTTTTTGGTACTGATTTTGTCCAGTTTCAGAATGATGATCATGCGCTGAGAGTGCATCGATATCAAATGAAACTTGACCACCTGTCATGGCTAAATAAACATCTGACAGAATTTCTGCATCCAGTAAGGCGCCGTGGAAGGTACGATCACGCTGTGGAACTTCGTAGCGTTTCACTAATGCATCCAATGAGTTCTTTTGACCTGGATGTTTCGCTTTTGCCATTGCAAGTGTATCGGTCACTGCGCAGACTTCTGAAAGCGTACCAAAGCCAGTACGTTTGAACTCCATATCTAAGAAGTTCATATCGAAAGTTGCGTTGTGTGCGATAATTTCTGCACCTTTTAAGTACTCGTACAGTTCAGCAGCGATTTCTTCAAATATAGGTTTATCTTTCAAAAAATCATCAGAAATACCGTGAATTGCTTCAGATTCACCGACTGGTTTTTTGGGATTGATATAAATGTGAATTGAACTTCCTGTCAGTTTACGATTGATCATTTCAATCGCACCTACCTCGATAATACGGTCTGTATCTTGATAATAAAAACCTGTAGTTTCCGTATCTAAAATCAGTTGGCGTGGTCCCTGTAAATTTAAACGAGCAGGTGTGACCACAATATGTGGATGCGATTTTTCAGCTAACTGAGGAACGCTTTGATCTACAGATTCAGAATTTAAGTCCTGTGCATCAACTGTCTTAATAATATCTGAGGAGTTTGAGGTGACTTCGTCCGTGCTGTATTCAGCTTGATCATCATTTTCTGCTAAATCAATTTCAACTTCTTCATCTTGATCATTGAGATCTAAACCAAACGGATCATTGAGCAACCAATCTTCAGACTGTTTTTTTTTATCATTCGCTTGCAGGGAATTTTTAAATTGTTCAGCCGTTTGGTCAGCGCCTTGATTAGCTAACTGATCTGCCATTTCATTGCCTGGATGTCCTGCATGACCTTTAATCCAGTTCCATTCAATGTCTCGACCTTGACAAACTTGATCCAAAGTTTGCCATAAATCAGGATTTTTTACGTCTTTCCAATTTTTCTTTTTCCAACCACTGATCCATTCAGTAATACCGCGTTTTACATAGTTTGAGTCTGTCCAAATGATCAGCTTTGCATCAACAGGACAAAATTTGATTCCTTCGATTGCAGCGGTTAACTCCATACGATTATTGGTCGTGTCTGGTTCACCACCACATATTTTATGTTCTGTATCCTTAGTGATGATGTAAGCACCCCAGCCACCTAGCCCAGGATTACCACGACATGCGCCATCAACATAAAGTGTTATTTCAGACATAGTTTGAACCAATCAATCGAATAAAGTGTTGAACATCAAGTTCGGAAATTTTATTGTATACGTAAATGCGAAACATCAGTGCGATAACTGGATATTTTTTAATGTCTTGTAACATTTATAAGCAATTACTCATCAAGAAGAGACTTGCCTGAACAACGAGCTCCTCTAAAATGGCTTATATACAATAAATTTACTATGCGTCTTTCGGAATTTGTATGTCTAAAACAACCACCGCAGTGTGGCAGCCATCTGCAACTTTTTTATTTAAAATTTCAGTAATTACTTCCACAGTAACCGGATTAGGCGTAATGACTGGCTGTACAGCGAGTCCCACTTCTGTTAAGACGCAAAAGACGAATCAACTCGGCATGTTAGATGCCAGTAGTTTAGATTCACTTGAAGATCTTTTATCTGCAACTGATATGCGTGCAGTAGAAGGTGATCGTTTACTTATTTTAAAACACGGTGATGTTTGGAAACGTATGACCGTTGGTTTTAAAATGGATGAAACAAAGTGGGATCCACGGATTGATGCTCAAAGAAGTTGGTTTATTACGCGTCAGCCTTATCTGGATCGTTTATCCGCTCGAGCTTCTCGTTATCTTTATCATACTGTAAAGGAAGCAGAGCGTCGTGGATTACCTACTGAACTTGCTTTACTTCCTGTCATTGAGAGTTCCTATGATCCTGCTGCAACGAGTTCAGCGGCAGCTGCAGGGATGTGGCAATTCATCCCAAGTACAGGTCGTATTTATGGATTAAGACAGACCAATTTGTATGATGGACGCCGTGATGTAGTTGAGTCTACACGTGCAGCCTACGAGTTTTTAGGAAGTTTATATAACCAATTCGGTTCATGGGAATTAGCTTTAGCGGCTTATAACGCTGGTCCTGGACGTATTCAACAAGCGATTAACCGTAATAAGGCTGCTGGCTTGCCTACAGATTATTGGTCATTACGTTTGCCTCAAGAGACAATGAACTATGTTCCACGTTTCCTTGCAGTTGCACAGATTATCAAATCCCCTGAAAAGTATGGCGTCAGATTACCACCAATTGCGAATCGTCCTCACTTTAGAGAGGTTCCAGTTCCAGCAGGTGCGAGTTTAAACGAAATTGCTTCTCTGACAGGCTTAAGTCGTGCAGAACTTTATCAACTGAATCCAGGGCATCGTGGTGATATTATTGATCCTCAAAGTCCACAGCGAATTTTAATTCCAGCAGATTTAAATCCAAATATTGATCGTAAATTGAAAGCACTTAAACCAAGCAGTACAGGTCTATGGGCGAGCGCTTCAAGCCCTGTTTCTACATCTACGCCAGCAACGACAATTACAACGACAGTAAATACACCAAAAGCTTCAAATGCTTCCGTATTGGCAACTCAAACAGCGAAGCCAGTTAATAATACTCAAACACCTTCAGTATCTACAACAATTTCAACTTCGAAGGGTAGGACTCCTTCTGGTTCTGATGCATTGGCAGCTTTTGCTGCTTCGGCAGTGGTGCCAAGCGCACCTCGTATACCTGTTGCTGTTACACCGGCGCAAAATGTTAAACCTGTACGTGTCGAACCCGAAATCACTGCTGAAGAAAAAGCCAAAATCTTAGCTTCAATTGCACCTGAAAAAACCACAACAACTACGAGTTCTGATCAAATTATTGCCTCGGTCATTGAGCCACAGGCCACTGAAGCAGAAAAAGCGGAAGTCGTTAGAGAGATTAGTGCCATTGCACCTCAAGGTACTGAGATCGTCGATCCTTTAGATGGCAAGATTAAATTAACTGCGATTCAGACAAGTCAGTCTGTGGCAGCAGGACAAGGTTCAGAAGTTAAAGTTGGCTTTGCTTATCCTAAATCTGTAGCAGAAAGTACATTGCCTACTTCTGAGGAAGCCCAGCTTAATCAAGGTAAGGCATTTAAGAAAACTGAAAGTGAAGTGGTTGTAGAACCACCTAAGGGTAAGCGTAGTACGTATACGGTACTCCCTGGTGACACGCTGGCAATTATTGCAATGAAAAACGGCGTAAGTTGGAGAGATATTGCAAAATGGAACCAAGTAGATCCAAATGCAACCTTATATGTAGGTGCGACCCTATATCTCTACGATGCTAAGCCAGTGACATCTGCTCAGAAAACGGATATAAAGCCAGCAAGTTATATTGTAAAAGCAAATGATAGTCTGACTAGTGTTGCAAACCAGTTTGATTTGAGTGTCCAACAATTGGCTGAATTGAATGGTCTAACTATCAATAGTAATTTACTGGTTGGGCAGAAGTTAAATCTAATCCAGTCTCAAGCATCTAAATCAAGCAAAACTGAACAAGCGGTAACAAAGGTTCAAACGAAATCTTATACGGTTAAACGTGGCGAATACTTAAAGTTAATCGCTGATCGATATGGACTTTCGACTCAAGAGTTAGCGTCATTAAGCTCAGGACTGAAAGCTGATAGTAGCCTGTACGCGGGTCAAAAAATTAATGTTCCTTTAGAAGAAGTGCAATCTGCTACAGCTTCATCAACGACTCGCGCGAGTAATGCGAAAACTGTACCTGAAATTCAGACTGAAACTTACCGCGTACAACGAGGAGATACGTTGTACAACATTGCGAATGCGCATAAGTTAACCGTTGTTGAGTTGGCGACACTGAATAATTTGGATATTGAAAAAGGATTGATGGTTGGTCAAACCATTAAAGTACCAGCGGGATCTAAAGTACCAGAGCAATATGTTGTTCAATCAGGCGATAGCCTGAATGCCATTGCAAGCAAATATAATCTTTCTGTCGCACAGTTAGCAGAAATGAATGGCTTGCGAACGAATGCAGGATTGCAAGTTGGGCAAAAGCTGAATTTGAAAGAAGATGAAAATAAAGCTTCAACTAAGCAGAGTTCGACACGAAATAATTCGGCTGCTGAGAAAGTAGAGTCTCACACTGTGAAGAGTGGAGAGACCTTAGCAAGTATTGCGCGACAATATGATATGCCGCTTCAATCATTACTTACGCTGAATGATCTAAATGCGAGATCAGTCCTTCAAATTGGTCAAAAATTAAAAGTAAGTCGCGATGTTGAAAAGGCGGCTACGAGTACTGAAAAAACACCAGTCCGTCAATCAAAATCGCGTGATACAGAGGATTATGCTGTCAAATCAGGTGAGTCTCTCCATGTTATTGCTACACGATTTGATATGACTGCAAAAGAACTTGCAGATCTAAATAAGTTGAACCTACGTGCTGGATTGCAAAGAGGTCAAATTATTCAAGTTCCTAAAGTGGTCACAGATTATAAAGTCCGTAGTGGTGATTCCCTGTACAGAATTGCGAATCGATTTGGTATAGACATTGATCAGCTTGCAGAAATGAATGGTTTGAAACCAAACACACCTTTACAGATTGGTGCTACGATTAAAGTTCCACATTCTTAAGTCTGCTTAAGCAATCAGGAATTTCATATCGAGATGTGCATTTCATCAACTTTGTCAAAAGCAAAGTTTATTTTCCTCTTCTTGCCCATTCATATCAGTGCATGGGCAAATCTTCAAACGACGCCTTATATTGCTTTACAGTCAAAACCGAAATATCTGAATTTAGATGCGATGCCATATGCCAACCCAGACGCACCAAAGGGTGGAAAGTTGGTGAAAGCGGCTGATGGGACATTTGATAATCTAAACGGTATGAATGGGCAAGGAAGTTGGGTTGAAGGTACAAATTACTTGTTCGATACGCTATTTTCCAAGTCATTAGATGAACCAAATGTGTTTTATCCACTTTTGGCTGAGAAAATTCAGTTTGATCCAACCCGAACAAAATTTGTGATTTTTCATTTAAATCCACGTGCTCGATTTAGTGATGGATCTCCTGTACTGGCTGAGGATGTTAAATTCACGTTTGAAATGTATTTAACCAAAACCAATCCCGGTTTACAGATGTATTTGTCTGATTTAGATAAAATTCAGGTTCTGTCTAAACATGCCGTAAAAATGGTATTTAAATCAGAAAGAAATACTGAAATGCCAGCAATACTTTCACAGATGCCAATTTTTTCTAAAAAAGATTGGCAATCTAAAGATTTTAGTCGAGCAACACTGAAACCCATTTTAGGATCAGGGCCATATACAATTAAAAATCTTGATGCTGGTCGTAGTATTACCTATCAGCGTAATCCCCATTATTGGGCCAAGGATTTACTTGTAAATCGCGGTCGTTATAATTTTGATCAAATTAAATATGTTTATTACCGTAGTTCGGACATTGCATTTGAAGGATTTAAAGCTGGACAATATACATTTCACCAAGAGAAATTTGCTCGTAAATGGAAGACGGAATACAACTTTCCAGCATTTAACTCAGGGTTGGTTAAAAAATATAGTGTAGCTTTAAAAAATCCTGCTCCGACACAAAGTATCGTTTTTAACACACGAAAAAAACCGCTAAACGATATCTATTTTAGACAAGCAATGACCTATGCTTATGACTTTGAATGGCAAAATAAAGCATTGTTTTATCAACAATATCAACGTTTACAAAGTCATTTTCAGTTTAGTGAGCTCGAAGCAAAGTCAGTCCCAAGTCCAAAAGAGTTAACAATATTAAAACCTTATTTATCTCGGTTGCATCCTTTACAACGAGAAGGGGTATTAAAAGCGTGGAAATATCCCATCACTGATGGTACAGGCTACAATCGTAAAGGCTTACTCACTGCTCGGAAAATTTTAATTGAGCAGGGGTATTCATTTAAAAATGGTAGTTTGCATGCGCGTGATGGAAAACCAATTCAATTAGAATTGCTTCTTCATCAAGAAGGCTTACAACGGACGCTCATGCCTTATATTCGAAATTTAAAAAAATTGGGTATTCAAGTTTCGATTCGGCAAGTCGATATGCCTCAATATTTACAGCGGATGCGTCAATATGATTTTGATTTAACCACGATGGTGATGCCTCAGTCACTAAATCCTGGGAATGAGCAAGCGCAATTTTGGAGTAGTCATGCTGCAAATGAAGAGGGAAATTATAATTTTTCTGGTGTGAAAAATAGCGTTATAGATGAAATTATACAACGTATTATCCATGCACCTAATCGTGAAAAATTAATATTAAATACACGTGTCTTGGATCGTTTATTACGTGCTGGATATTATCAGATACTTACTTATGGAAATGATCGTGAATGGTATGCGTATTGGAATATGTATAAACAGCCACAGATTAAACCCAAACTCGCTGTTGGTGAAGATTATTGGTGGGTAGATCAACAGCAAGCTCGCAAAGTAGCTACTTATCTTGGTCGAAGTAAAGGCTCACGTTAAAGGTTAAATTTATGGGGCTTTATATACTTAAACGACTTTTGCTGATCATTCCCACCTTATTTTTGATATTACTCATCAATTTCGCCGTCGTTCAAATTGCTCCTGGTGGACCTGTTGAACAGGCAATACAGAGAGCTGAGCAGTTTCAAGGCATTGGTGTTGTGTCTGGTTCGGCATCTCAAATTAATGAGTTTCAGAGTCATTATCAGGGTACACGAGGACTCAGTCCTGAAATGGTCGAGCAGATCAAAGCGCAATATGGATTTGACCGCCCTGTGCATGAGCGCTTTTTTCTAATGCTAAAAGGATATTTTCAACTCGATTTTGGAACGAGCTTTTTTAAAAATAAATCAGTAGCAACATTAATTTTGGAAAAAATGCCAGTCACGATCTCCCTTGGATTATGGAGTACCTTACTGATCTACAGTATCGCCATTCCTCTAGGGATTAGAAAAGCGAATAAACATGGCGGTCTGTTTGATCAAACGACCTCCTTAATATTGGCGGTTGGTTATGCAGTGCCAACTTTTGTATTTGCTATTCTACTTATTATGATTTTTTCGGGGGGATCCTATTTACAATGGTTCCCATTACAAGGATTGGTCTCCGAGAATTTTGCTGAACTCAGTTTCATTGATAAAGTTAAAGATTATTTTTGGCATCTTACATTGCCTGTCCTTACTATTATATTAGGTGGATTTGCGACCCTCACATATCTAACAAAATACTCTTTTATGGAAGAATTAAATAAACAATATGTGACGGCAGCTCGTGCTAAAGGTTTGACCGAGCAACGCGTTTTATACAATCATGTTTTCCGTAACGCGATGTTGATCGTTATAGCAGGATTACCTGAAGCACTGATCGGAATTTTTTTTGTTGGTAATCTATTTGTAGAAATTATATTTAATCTTGATGGTTTGGGTTTGCTTGGATTTGAGGCAATTCAGCAGCGTGATTATCCCGTGATTTTTGGAACATTGTTTATCTTTACGTTGGTCGGTCTAATTTTGAGATTACTCAGTGATGTTCTATATCAATTGATTGATCCAAGAATCAATTTTGATCGTCGAGGAGCATAATAATGTCTCCACTTTTCGATCAACGAATTTCAAAATTTAAGTCACATCGACTCGGATTCTTAAGCTTCATTTTATTTATCGCGATCTTTATTTTATCCTTGGGAGCAGAGTTTATTGCCAACGAAAAACCAATACTTATTTATTATAAAGAAGAAATTTATTTCCCAATTTTTAAGCCTTATCCTGAAACAACATTCGGTGGTGTCTTTGAGACTGAGGCTGATTATAAAGATCCAGCTGTTCAAGAATTGATTAATGAGCATGGATGGCAGATTTGGCCTATCATCCCATTTTCATATCAAACACCTAATTATGAATTGGCAGAAGCTGTACCATCTCCACCGACCTCCGTGAATTGGTTAGGCACAGATGATCAAGGTCGTGATGTCTTGGCAAGATTAATATATGGTATTCGTATCTCTTTGCTGTTCGGCATTGCACTTACTATTGGATCTGCATTCATAGGAATTACCATTGGTGCTATCCAAGGCTACTTTGGCGGTTGGTTGGATCTGATCGGTCAAAGGCTGTTAGAGGTGTGGGGTGGTCTACCAATGTTATTTATTGTGATGATCTTAGTGAGCATGTTTACACCAAGCGTATATTGGCTGTTTTTAATTATGCTGATGTTTGGTTGGACTGCGTTAGTTGGTCTTGTTCGTGCAGAGTTTCTGAAAGCCAGAAATTTGGACTATGTGCGAGCTGCGAGATCACTCGGTGCTACAGATAGTCAAATTATTATCAAACATATTTTACCCAATGCTATAAGTTCGTCACTCTCACAGCTTCCTTTCATTCTTACCGCTAATATTACCGCACTTACAGCCTTGGATTTTCTGGGCTATGGTTTGCCACCTGATACAGCTTCAATTGGTGAAATTTTATTACAGGGTAAGAATAATCTATCAGCACCGTGGTTGGTTTTATCTGGATTTTTTAGTCTAGCAGTTGTGTTATCTATTCTTATTTATATCGGAGAGGCAGCTCGAGATGCATTTGATCCAAGAGGCTAAACCAATACTTGAAGTCAACAAGCTCAATATTCAGTTAAATGAACAAAAAATCTTAACTGATTTGTCTTTTAAGCTAAATGCGGGTGAGACAGTAGCGATTGTTGGTGAAAGTGGTTCAGGAAAATCTTTAGCTTGTCTAAGTCTTCTAGGTCTTCAAGATCGCGCTCTAGACTTAAGTGGTGAAATCATATTTCAAAATGAAGATCTGCGTCTAAAACACGAAGATCAGTTGCGCTTAATACGTGGCAATAAGATCGCGATGATATTTCAAGAGCCAATGACGGCACTTAATCCATTACATACAGTTGAAAAAATTATTTCAGAACCTTTATGGTCGAAGGGGCTTAAGAGAAAAGACATTCAAAAAAAAATAGAAGAAGTGCTTTGTGATGTAGGGTTGGGTAATTCATCAGACCTCCTCAAGCGATATCCACATCAGTTGTCTGGTGGACAGCGTCAAAGGGTGATGATCGCAACAGCTCTGATTTCGGAACCTGAAATTTTAATTGCAGATGAACCAACAACAGCCCTTGATGTATCACTACAGAAGCAAATTTTAAATTTAATTAAAGACCAAGCGCATCAAAAAAATATGGCCTTAGTTTTGGTTAGTCATGATTTAAGGTTGGTGCAACAATATGCTGATCAGGTATTGGTTTTGTCTAAAGGTGTCACAGTTGAACAGGGTGATCTCTCTCAAATATTCCTGCAGCCTTGCCATGAATATACTCGACTGCTCCTTAATCAGCAGTTTGATTCGATTTCACCTATCAGTGAACAGGCCAAAGAACTTTTAAATACTGAACATCTTCGAGTGCGCTATCCACCTAAGCTGAATTTTCTGAATGTATTTAAAACTCAATTTATAGCAGTGGAAGATTTAAGTTTCCAGCTTAAACAAGGAGAGTCGCTTGGTATTGTAGGTGAAAGTGGGTCTGGAAAAACCAGTGCTGCACTCGCGCTTGCACGACTCATAGAGTCAACAGGTACCATTGAGTTAAATTGTATCAATCTCAATCAGTTGTCTGACAAGCAATTAAGAGCGCATCGAAAAGATTTTCAAATCGTTTTTCAAGATCCTTTTTCGAGTCTCAATCCAAGAATGGATGTTTTGTCATTATTAACTGAAGGGTTAAGATTAAAAAAATTGAGAAAGAGTGAAAAATTAAATCTCGCGATTCAAGCCCTTGAAGAGGTTAATCTCACAAAAGAATTTCTTGATCGTTATCCTCATCAAATGTCGGGTGGACAGCGACAAAGAGTATCGCTGGCCAGAGCACTTATTCTGAAACCTCAATTACTCATTCTGGATGAGCCAACATCTGCATTAGATCGCAATACACAAATAAAATTGGTGAAATTACTTCAAGATATACAGCAGAGAACAGGGATCAGTTACATCTTTATTAGTCATGATCTGAAAATTGTGAAAGCGTTATGCCATCGAGTTATGGTGATGAAAGATGCAAAAGTTATAGAAATTCAAGAGACAGAACGTTTATTCCGTGCACCGATTCATGCTTATACGCAACATCTTATACAAAGTAGTTTATAAAAGTTATTTGACAAGAAGGATTGTCAATTCTAGACTGAAATTCAGGGAAGTCACGCCTAATTGGTTTTAGGTTTAGATAAGCACAAAATTGAGAACTTCAAGATGAGTAAAATTGCTGAGCCGATTCAAATTCGTAATACAACTTTCAAAAATCGCATTATTAAAGGCGCAATGAGTGAAGCTCTAGCGAATGCTGCTGGTGAACCAAATCATTTGCACACAGGCTTGTATGAAGCTTGGGCAAGAGGAGGTTTAGGGGGTTCAATCACAGGAAATGTGATGGTTGATCTACGTGCGAAGAATGAGCCTGGTGTCGTCGTGGTCGAAAATGAGCGAGATTTACCTAAATTAAAGGCATGGGCTGACCTAGGTAAACGTTATGGTATGGTCCAGCTTGTTCAATTGTCTCATCCGGGCAGACAGTGTCCTAAAGGCTTAAATAAAGAAACTGTTGCACCGTCTGCTGTTCCATTTAGTGCTATGTTGGCTACTACCTTTGCTACTCCACGGGCTCTCGAGCATGAGGAAATCCTAGATCTAATCCAAAGGTTTGCAACCTCTGCAGCGATTTGCGAAAAAGCGGGCTTTGAAGGTGTTCAATTACACGGTGCTCATGGATATTTAATCAGTGAATTTCTATCGCCACTGACCAATAAGCGTAATGATCAATGGGGTGGAAGCATTGAAAATCGTATGCGTTTCTTATTAGAAATTTATAAAGCTGTTCGAGCTGCAACATCCGAGAATTTTATCGTTTCAGTGAAATTGAATTCCGCAGATTTTCAACGTGGTGGAATTACTGAAGAAGAAGTGATTCAAGTATTTAAAGCTATTGATGATGCAGGTATCGATTTAATTGAAATTTCAGGTGGTACGTATGAAGCGCCCGCAATGGCAGGTGCTAAAGCTGAACAGCGTAAAGCAAGTACCATTGCACGTGAGGCTTACTTTTTAGATTTCGCAGAGAAAATACGTCAAGAAGTAAAATGCAAACTGATGGTTACAGGTGGATTCAGAACCGTTAAAGGGATGAATGATGCTTTAGAAAGTGGTGCATGTGACTTTATTGGAATTGCACGCCCGCTCGCTGTAGAAACGGATTTAACTGATCGTTTGATTGCAGGACACGATGTTAGATATGCAGTAAAACCAATTAAAACAGGGATTCCATTTATTGATAAAATGGCAATTATGGAAATTATTTGGTATGCGGCACAATTCAAAGCGATTGGTGAGGGTAATCAACCTAATCCAAAACTTTCACCTTTAAAAGTTTTTCTGAATTATGCAAAAGGAAATGTGAAGGCTATCATTCAGGGCAAAGTTAATTCAAGAAAATCTGCATAGTATAAATCAATACATATAAGGAGCCTTTATGGCTCCTTATTTTATGCGGCGAGTTAAAACTAAAGCGCAAGTGTTTGAAAAGGGAAAAGTAACTTAGAGACTTCTTGGGTTGCCCATAATCCGATCGCTCGTGGATGATAGTAAGGTGATAGATATGGAATTAATAATGCGAGTTTATCGTTTGTATCATCTAATGAATGACATTGATGTTTGATCTGTTCAAGTTCATGTTGATTATTGTATTTTGATAGCCAGTTTTGATCTCCTGTTACAGGCATTCTTTTTAAACGAACAGTTAATGATTCCCCTTGAATCCAGTCTTTGATCAGCATTTTCTCAGTTGCATTAAACACACCAAACATTTTGCCATCACTATCGTGAATAAGTTTCCAAAAACGACTTTCTTCGACAGGCCTGTTTTTAATAATCCATTGTTTATCAATTAAGATTTGAATAAATTCAGATATTAATTCAGGTTGAGCGAGCCATTCGTTAATTGATCTGCCATTAAATTGACATTTTTGGTTATGGATATGTTGACCGACAACTGCTTTTCTTTGCAGAAGTTGATAAACGCTTTGAGTCAGATCAATTTCTCGGATGATATTTGTTGAGCTCAAGCCAAGATCATTCATTTGGAAACCCATTTTCACCAGTTCAAGATATTTTGATTTATCTTGAGCTTGATGATAATGATCAATAAATGCCTGTATTGATTTTTCAGCATGTCCATTGTGTGCATTATCAATTGTAATATGAACATTAAAATAATGAGGATCAATTCCAAGTTCTGCTAACTCATAATTGGTGATTAACAGGTGTAGTGGTAATTGTTCATAACCCAAGTTAAATCCAATTACCAGTGGAAATAAATCATGTGATATATATGCGAGAGCAAGTTGAACAGCGGCTTGTTCAAAATAAATATCATCTAAATAATTAATGTACGGTTCAAGCTCGAAATGTCGTAGTAAGCTTTGATACATGCAAACATGATTTGCTTTAGCATCTCCCAAGCCAAGTTCTTCTAAGTAGATATAGCTTAGATCTTTGTTCTCAAACAAAGAGGGGTGCGTAAGAGATGAATATAGCCATGAGCCATCTGCATATTTAACTGGAGCAACTTTATATAAAAACTCTAAAGCATGAGAGATGGTTGGAAAGTAGTCACGCCCAAGGCCTGATTTTCGTTGATCTAGATAACTTTGAAATTTAGAACAAGTTTGATCATGTTCGTGTTGTATATGTTGCCTAACTTGGTCTACCTGATCAATCCATGATAAATGAGTCGTATTGAGTTGATCGAATAGTGAAAGAACATAGCTTTCGGCATATTCTGTTTTACATTCACGATTCACTTTAGGGTCTAAAAAAAACTCAACCCAGTCTTTATTTGTTTTAGGACTAATTGTATTTAATTGTGATGGGGATGCTAGGGGATTAAGTACGGTGTTGTCCAACATCATCTTCTCCAAGCGTTATTAAGGGTTTAAACCACCATAACCTGCAAAGATGATAATGTTGTTTATTTTGTGTTCGATTTTTAGGGTGACTAAGTTATAAAAAAAAGCCCAAGTCTTAAATGCTTGGGCTTTTTTATGAGATGTATCATCTCGAATATGGCGTCCCTACGGGGATTCGAACCCCGGTTACCGCCGTGAAAGGGCGATGTCCTAGGCCTCTAGACGATAGGGACAGTGCAGAAATATATTTTAAACCATGTTATTTCAATTGAAATTAATGGCGTCCCTACGGGGATTCGAACCCCGGTTACCGCCGTGAAAGGGCGATGTCCTAGGCCTCTAGACGATAGGGACTTAATAAAATCTACTTCTGAAAATTGGCGTCCCTACGGGGATTCGAACCCCGGTTACCGCCGTGAAAGGGCGATGTCCTAGGCCTCTAGACGATAGGGACGTTTCAGAGGTGGGCGTATAATAGGGTGAAAATAGGGGGGTGTCAAACGCATTTCAGCAAAAAAATTAAAAAAATGGTGTGTTCGTATGAAAATAAAACAATATTGAATTTAAAGGCTAAATTTAGATCAAATCTCCAAGAAATATTAGAAAAGCATTGGAAAAATAGGAACTGTCTAAGCAAAAAAATAGCGACCGAAGTCGCTATTTCAAAATCAAGATTTATCGTGATAAAACAGGTAATAACTGGCATAGCATACAGCAATGAACGCTAAACACCCGAAAAAGCTAATACGCATACTTGGATCAAATACCATACTTAAGCATGTGATAAAACAGAACACAAAACCTAAGATTGGGACAATTGGAAATAATGGAGCAGCAAAGCCCAGCTCTTCTTTTTTGCGCCCTTGCTTATACCAATCGCGTCTGAAATTAAATTGGCTTAAACAAATACTCATCCACACAACGACCATTGTAAAAGCAGCAATACCTAATAAATTGGTAAAAATAGTCTCAGGTGCGAATTGTTCTGACAATAAGCCTGGTAACCCACCGATCATTGTCACGATCACTGCAACATAGGGGATACCACGTGCATTCACTCTAGAAAATACTGCAGGGAGCTGCTTTTTGTAAGATAAAGACCACATCATGCGTGACGCAGCAAACAAACCAGAGTTAGCAGCTGATAATAAAGCGGTAATAATTACAAAACGGATGATATCTTCTGCATAGGGAATACCAATATGCTGGAAAACAGTCACAAATGGAGAGCTACTCACACCTTCAGCAGCTAAGCCAGCTTCTTGATGTGGAAGAAGTGACGTTACTACAATGATTGTACCTACGAAGAAAATCAACAGACGAAAAATCGCTGTATTAATCGCTTTAGGAACATTTTTAGCTGGGTCTTTAGTTTCACCAGCAGCAACCCCAATTAATTCTGTTCCAGAGAATGCGAAGTTTACGATAAGCATCGTAGCAAAAATTGGGAATAGACCTTCAGGGAACCAACCTTGTGCAGTTAAATTGCTAAATAAAGGCGCAGCTTCGTAACCTTGATAACCAATTACACCAAAAATTGCGAGTAGGCCTAAGAGAATAAATGCAACAACAGTAATAACTTTAACTAAGGCCAGCCAAAATTCAGATTCTGCGAACCATTTTGTGGAAATCATATTTAAAACAAATACGAATACACCAAAGACTATAGTCCACATCCACATGGAACTATCTGGGAACCATTCCTGCATGAGGAGGGCGGCGGCTGTAAACTCAGTTCCTAATGTAACCGACCAAGTTAACCAATATAACCAAGTGATGGTATAGCCTGTTCCTGGTCCAATATATCTTTTGGCATAAGCACCAAACGAACCAGACTCAGGCATATGAACGGCAAGCTCACCTAAACACAGCATAACCATGTAGGCGATAATCCCGCCAAGGATATAAGAAATAATGGCACCAACAGGCCCCGTTTGTGCAATGACTTCACCCGAACCTAAGAAAAGTCCAGTTCCGATTGCGCCGCCAAGCGAAATCATAACCAGATGTCGAGTACTCATAGCGCGTTGTAAAGGCGCAGAATTGCCCTGATGCGAAGCATCATTCGGAGATGAGTGCATAGGATTGAAAATTCGAAACAAATGAAGCGAGTTATTGTAGTGAAAAACTACAATTCTTCAATGAAATAATAGTAATTTTGAATATTGAGTGATCGTATGAAACGATAATGGCGTCCCTACGGGGATTCGAACCCCGGTTACCGCCGTGAAAGGGCGATGTCCTAGGCCTCTAGACGATAGGGACGTTGCGAGGTGCTTGTATATTAAGGATAGACATTTCAATTGTCAAAAGCTTCGTATCAAAAAAAGTTTTAATCGTTCATACATTAAGCAAAAACAATCAATTAGTTTTAATTTTGATTAAACTGACAACAATAAGATTTTTCATGTATTTAAATAACATGGAGAGAAGGTCCTCACTATAAAAAAACGATCCGCTTTATATTCATCATATAAAACCAGCCATCTGTAAAATTTGATAAGATGACGTGGTAAGACAACGAAGGAAAGAGGCGTGTTGCCATTTAAACTCTGGGTGGATGCTGATGCATTACCTAAAATTTTGCGTGAAGTCATTTTAAGAGCTTCTGATCGTTACCAACTTGAAGTAACTTTTGTCGCCAATCAAAATGTAGGAATAACTCCTTCTGTTCGTATTAATTCAATACAGGTGATGAGTGGAGCAGATCAAGCTGATAAAGAAATTATCGAACGTATGAAAGAGCATGATATTGTCATGACGCAGGATATTCCTCTAGCAGCTCAAGTCATCGAAAAGGGTGGCGTTGCAATTCATCCACGTGGTGAAATTTGGACAGAAGCTAATATTAAGGCACGATTACATTTGCGTGATTTCATGGAAACTTTGAGAGGGGCTGGCGTTCAAACCGGTGGACCACCGCCAATTTCAGAAAGAGATAAGCGTGAATTTTCAAGTGCTTTGGATCAAACGATTCAAAAACAAAAAAGAAAAACTGCCTGATTTATCTTATCAATCGAGTTCACATGCCAGAAAAATCTAAACTTATGCTCATTTATGCCTTATTGGTCATCATCTGGGCAACAACTCCACTTGCGATTGTGTGGAGTGTAGAAGATATTTATTTAATGTGGGCATTGGTGATTCGATTAGGCTTGGCACTGCCTATCGCGGCATTGCTTCTCATTGTTTTAAAGGTAAAATTTCCTTTAAATTCAATTGCATTGCATAGTTATTTTGCTGGTTCATTTAGCTTGATTGGTTCACAATTTTTTACTTATGTAGCTACTGATTATCTAAGTTCTGGCATGATTGCACTGATGTTTGGATTAGCACCAATTATGGCGGGGCTTATTGGAAAATTTATCTTTCAACAAGATTTGCATAAGCTGCAATGGTTAGGAATGATCGTCGCGATTACTGGGCTCGTAGTGATCAGTTTTACTGGATCATCACAACATATCCATCCCATTGGAATTGGTTTAATGTTGCTTAGCGTTTTTTCATACGCAATGTCAATTTTTTGGGTAAAAAAAATAAATGCTGATGTAGCACCGATGGCACAGGCGACAGGTTCAATACTGGTTTCTACCTTTGTTGCATGTTTAATTGTGCCATTTATATGGAAATATTTACCTACTGAATTACCTTCAATGAAGTCATTACTTGCGATCATATATTCTGTTGTTATGGCTTCATTAGTGGCTATGTTTTGTTATTTCTATTTGGTCAAAAAAATCCAACCGACGACATTGTCACTGACAAATGTAATGACTCCAGTTCTAGCACTTGGTGTAGGTGCTGCATTTAATCATGAGAAATTAACGCTAGGTATGATACTGGGAGCAATGATCCTACTTCTGGGATTGTTTATGTATTTTTATCGGGATATAGAAACGAATCAGAAATTTAAACAAAAAGTATTAAAGCCTTAAGTTGGATGCTCAGCGATTCTGAGAGTTTTTTAAATGCTTCAAGGCTTCTGTTAACTTTACTTTGTCTTGGGGATGTAACGTTAGAAAATATGCACCGGTTCTAAACAGCCCATTTTCTTCTTGATTGCTGTAGACAACTTGTGCAGTTGCAGCGATATGAAAATCATTTTCAGGGTGACTCAATGTGATGTGTATATAGGTTTGTTCAGGGATATGTTGCTCAGCATAAAAACTAAAACCCGTTTCAGACAAATTGACTTGAGTAGGTACTGGTAACATGGTTTGTACAATAGAGTCGTAAAGTGAGCCCGTAATGAGGTTTAATTTTTGATTAAATAAGGATAATATCCGAGCAATTTGTTGATCTTTTTGATTTAATTGTTCTAATTCGTACATAAGCGCATGATCAAATTGATCTAATTCTGCAAGTAAGAGAAAATAGCGCGGTAGTACAAAATTTGAATCATAGGGATCATTCAAAGCGACATCTTTAGTGATGATCTGATAATTTATTCTTAAGGCAGCATCAATACGTGACATGACGCGTCTTTCAATATTGCCACTTTGATGCTGAAGATTTTCCATTAAAACACCTCGGACTAGATGGTATGTTTAAACCGATCTCGCTGTATATAGGGTTGAGATACACTCGCGCACGGCGAAGTAATCACTTTATTTCTTTTATTGCTTTAGTTTCCATGATCGGTCTGACTTTGGGCGTCGCTGTTCTCATTACTGTGTTATCTGTAATGAACGGTTTCGATCGTGAATTAAAAAACCGTGTCTTGGGAATGGTACCTCAAGCGACTGTTTCCTCTACACAAATTCTAACAGACTGGCCTGAGCTTGCAAAGAAAATAGACCAACATGAACATGTGACGGGTGTTGCACCTTTTACACAGTTGCAGGGGATGTTAACAGCCCAAGGACAGGTTGCAGGGATAATGGTCACGGGTATTGAGCCTGACTATGAAAAAAATGTATCTATTATTCAAAATCATATGGTTCAAGGCGACATCAACTCATTAAAGAAAGGTGAGTTCGGGATTGTTTTGGGCAAGCAGATGACGGATGCTTTAGGTTTAAGTCTCAATGACAATGTAACATTGGTATTACCTGAAGCGACACCATCACCCGCTGGCGTTGTTCCAAGATTTAAACGTTTTAAAATTGTCGGTATTTTTAGTATTGGTGCGGAAGTGGACTCGATGATGGGTTACATCGCGCTAAATGATGCTTCGACATTGTTGAGACTGCCGGATGGTGCACAGGGTATCCGTATGAAGCTAGATGATATCTTCAAAGCACCACAAGTCGCTGAAGAAGTTGTTATGGATTTACGAGGCAATTTCTATCCATCAAATTGGACTTATACGCACGGTAATCTCTTTAGTGCCATTCAGATGGAAAAAGCAATGGTTAGCCTTTTACTTTTCCTCATTGTCTTGGTTGCAGCATTTAATATTGTATCTTCATTGGTGATGGTGGTTACTGATAAAAAATCCGACATTGCTATTTTAAGAACCTTAGGTGCTTCACCAGCAACGATCACTAAGATTTTTATGGTACAGGGTACGGTGATTGGTGTTGTAGGAACACTGGCAGGAGCAGCACTAGGAATCATCTTTGCAACGAGCATTAGTGGATTTATTGGCTGGTTGAACACTGCTTTTGGACTAAATTTATTCGATGCATATTTCATTAACTATTTACCATCGTATCTACGTTGGCAAGATGTGGTGGTGATTGTTAGCTTATCACTAGCGCTAAGTTTCCTTGCAACAATTTATCCAGCGCTGCGTGCTGCTAAAGTTCAACCAGCAGAGGCTTTACGCTATGAGTAATATTGTCTTAGAAGCCAAAAATATTCATAAACATTTTACAGATGGTAAATCAACTGTTGAAGTGATTAAGGGATTGGATTTAGTTGTTGAGCAAGGACAATTTGTTTCAATTGTTGGATCAAGTGGTTCGGGTAAGAGTACGCTGTTACATGTATTAGGGGGGCTTGATCGTCCGTCCGAAGGTGTAGTGATGCTTAATGGGCAGCGTTTTGACACTTTAGGCGAAGCTGAACGCGGTTTCCTACGTAATGAACACCTCGGATTTGTGTATCAATTTCACCATTTACTTCCTGAGTTTACGGCTTTAGAAAATGTATCAATGCCGCTGATGTTACGTAAAGATGCAAATTTTAAAGAAGTAAAAGAACGTGCAGAATATTTGTTGAATAAAGTGGGTTTATCACATCGTTTAACGCATAAACCAGGTGAGTTATCTGGCGGTGAGCGACAACGCGTTGCACTTGCACGGGCTTTAGTGGCTCAACCTAAATTGATGATGGCAGATGAGCCTACTGGAAATTTAGATCGTAAGACTGCCGTCACAATTTTTGAATTGCTTTCCGATCTGCGTAAAGAATTTAATATGGCAATGCTCATCGTGACCCATGATGAACAGCTCGCACAAACTGCTGATAAGATTTTGCATATGCAAGATGGATTGTGGGTATAGGCTCAAAATCCGATTAACAGTCTTGTTAAAGCCCACTTAGGTGGGCTTTAATCTATTTAAGAAAAATAAACATAAAAGTTAGATGTTTTTAATATTTATTCTCATCTTTTGGATTATTGGTGTTGCTACGATCAGCTTTCAGGGTGAAGTTGAATATTCAACTCTCTTGCTGGGTATGGCAAGTATCATTTTGATCATGTGTTACTTTGTACGATTAATGAGGCAACCTGATCGATTCATTTATCCTCACACCTCAAGTATTGTCCAGTCATCATCAAGAATGCTTGTGCTAACGGGAATTTGTCTGATCACATTTGTTTTGGGGCATCAACATGCAAAAACAGCCTTACACGATCGTTTAGAGAAACGTGTTCAATATATTGAAGAAAAAGAAATTGTTGTCTATATCAATAAAATTAATCAGCTGAAAATGGATCAGGAAGGTCGATCAATACAGCAGCGTGCGCAAGTGATCGACAAGAAGCAAGGACAATCTCAAACGCTATTATTATATTTGCGAGAGTCAAAACTTGATACGACATTAGAACTAGGGCGTTATTATAAAGTTACGGGAAAATTAAGACCCGCACATAGTTATGCAATAGATGGGGTATTTGATCATGAGAAATGGTTGTTGCAGCAAAATATAGCTGGAACAATGCGTGTAGATTGGATCGTACCTGTAAGTGAAGCGGTGTTATATTCTGAAGGTTATTTATCTTCAACTGATGTGCATCGGAGCCTTATCGCACGATTGAGCCTGAGCATTGAAAAAGCACGTTTAGCTTTTAGGGATGATATCGAACAGGGAGTATTCAGGAATAAGGGTTTGCAAGTCGCGTTACTCACAGGTGATAAGAGTCTACTGACGGAGCAACAAGAAGAATTATTTAAAAAACTAGGCATTACGCATTTATTGGCTATTTCAGGTCCACATGTTCTAATTTTTGCTGGTTTATTATCGTGGTTCATGGGGTATCTTGTATCAATTTTTCGTCCTCATATTTTTCTAAAAGTTCCCAAAACATATTTACTTTTAATCCCTTTCGTATGTGGGGTAATTATTTATAGTTTTTTTTCAGGGCTCGAAATTCCTGCACTAAGAACTACATTGTCAGTTTGTCTAATTAGTATCGCTATTTTATTTAAATTTAAGATTAAGCCTTTTGTACTATTACTTATCAGTGCAAGCTTAATGCTCTATTTAGACCCTTTTAGTATTTTATCTGCTGCATTTTGGCTTTCGTACGGCGCATGTTTGATTTTGATTCGTGTATACCAAACGATCGTTCATGAACAGCAAAACACTGCTTTAATCAATAAGCATCGTTTTATAGATAAAGCAAAAATGTATCTTAAAATACTTTTGCAATCCCAATGGAAAATATTTATTGCACTGATACCACTCACTCTACTGATATTTCAACAGATTTCTTTATTTGCGCCATTTGCTAATTTAGTTGCTGTTCCAATGATTGGTACCTTGATCGTGCCATTGGAAGTACTGGGCTATTGTCTCAGCTTTATTCCTTTTGTTGGTCAATTTTTATTTCATCTGGCTGATGTATTGATATCGGTTCTTTTGGTGCTACTGACTAAGCTGGGAGCAATATTAGACAATCCATTGAAATGGGTAGCGTTAACGAAAGCACAAATGTTTTTGCTCGCTTTGGCAGTATTCATGTTCTTTATGCCAAAGAATGTAATCCCTCGATTATGGATACCCGTATTAGGTGTGGCATTGCTGATGCCTAAACGTGATGATGGATACGATATCATAGAAATTTTGGACATAGGGCAGGGGCAGTCCATACTCTTACAGTCATCAGGGAAAACTGCTTTAGTTGATACAGGCGGGAGCTTTGATGAGAATACATTTAGTATCGGAGAAAATGTAGTTGTCCCTTTCTTAATTCAACGTGGCATATCAAAATTAGATCAAGTTTTTATCAGTCATCTTGATCAAGATCATGCTGGAGCATACCGCACTATTGGAAAACATATACAAATTGATCAAGTTATCTCAAATGAAAAAGATGATAGGTTTCAGTATGTTGAATTTGATTATTGTCGACAGCATCAACAGGTACAATTGGGTAAGATCAATATACAATTTCTTTCACCAGTTGAATCACAATTAAATTTTGTCAGTCAAAATCGTAATGAGCTTTCGTGCGTAATGTATCTGACATTACCCTATGCTAACGATTTTAAGCATATTCTGATTATGGGGGATGCAGGGTGGGAGACAGAGTATCGTATTTTAAAGCAGTATCCTGAACTTAGAGTAGATATTTTAATCTTAGGACACCATGGCAGTCGACATAGTTCATCTTACGACTTTTTAAAAAATACCAAACCTAAAATTGCCATTGCATCGGCTGGTTTTGATAACCGCTATAATCATCCACATTCTGTTGTCAAAGAGCGTTTAAAAGCGCTTAATATTCCGCTACTCGATACCCAATCGAAGGGCAGCATTCGAATGACCTTCGATAAAAACAGAGATGTACAATTTCGATATCATCGAGATCAAAAAGCGTGGTTAACTCGGAATATCCCCATAGATTAACTTACTTTTCTGACTTGCTCTATTTTTACTCTGGCTTGTTCTGCAGGGATACGATAAATGTTATGTAGATCAGGATTTGCACGGAAACGTTTATAGCTCCAATGAGCATGTTCAGGATAACGATGAATCAGGCTTTCTATTGCACGGTGAATTACTAACGTTCCGTCAGCGGGAGTGCCTTCATAAATCGAAGCATCCATTGGTTCAATAAATACATCAAAATCTTCAGTTTCATTGCGAATTGCATAGACCAAAAGGCCTTTGGCTTTGGTTTTTTGGATGAGTTTGGCACTTAAATTACTGGACTCGAGTGGTATGCCGAAATAATCGATCATTTCACCACCGTGTTTAGGATTGTGATCTGGAAGAATCACAGTTGTCCCCCCTAATTTAAGGGCTTTAAAAATTTGTCTTATACCACTCTCATCTGTAGGGACTAAAGTTGCTTGTTCTCGACTACGAGCCTGGCGCACAAATTGATCTGCTTCTTCATTCTTGATGGGTTTATACATGATGGTCATCTTAGTATATTGTGCGAACCACGCATTCATGACTTCCCATGTACCAAAATGTGGTGCGAGTAAAATAATACCTTTCTTTTCAGCCATTGCTTCATGAAAATATTCAGCACCAGTGACATTGCGTATTCGTGAAATATTGGTTTCGTTTGAGCTTCCCCAAATACTAAAAAATTCCATATAAGATTGAAGTTCGTTTCTTACCGCTGCACGAGTCACTAAATGTTTTTCTTCATCAGAAAGATGCGGTAAGCAAATGTCGATATTGAGGCGGATGGTATTCGTAGTTTTTGTAATTTTTAGCGTATTAATCAGCCCTGCAAGCATTTTTGCAAAAAAACGAGAAAAACGAATCGGACGGCGACTGAAGAAATTTAACAGGCGGGTTGTGGTCGATGTTTTGGTTTCAGGCATTAGATTCAAAATTTGGTAAGTTCATAGAATATTGTGATTTGGGTTTATTATATGTTAAATCTTGACTTATAAATAGTTTGACCTCATTCCTTGTATATAATGTCAGCTTAAATTTAATTTGGATGATATGTATGTCCGCTTGGCCGCCTGAACCACAAAATGAAAATCAAAAACCAAATAACCAACCGAACGGAAAAGAATGGCAAATTTTAGAAAAAGCTGTTCTCGCATCTGTAGAAGAACAGAGACGTGCAAGACGTTGGGGAATCTTTTTTAAATTTCTTACTTTCGCATATCTGTTGTTTATAGTTTTGGTCATGGGGAAAAGTTGTTCAACGACTTCCACTGATAGTGCGGTGTCATCACAGCATATTGCTACAGTCGATATTGTAGGAACGATTGCTGCAGACCAGCAAAGTGTGAATAGTGCAGATACGATCAAAGGTTTGAAAAAAGCATTTGAAAGCAAGCAATCGCAAGCTGTTGTTTTAAATATTAACTCTCCGGGTGGATCTCCAGTTCAGTCTGATGAAATTTGGCAAGAGATCCAATATTTAAAGTCGGTTTATAAAGATAAAAAAATTTATGCATTAATTGGTGACACAGGTGCTTCAGGTGCTTATTACATAGCGTCTGCAGCGGATGAAATTATTGTTAATCCATCAAGTTTAGTCGGCTCAATTGGCGTCATTATGCCAAACTATGGAGTGAGTGGTTTGATGCAAAAACTTGGCGTTGAAGATCGCACCATGACTTCAGGTGAGAACAAAGCATTATTGTCGATGACACAACCAGTTGATCCTGCACAACGTGCACACGTACAAGGTGTATTGGATAATGTTCATCAACATTTTATTGATGCAGTTAAAAAAGGTCGTGGCAATAAATTGAAATCGCAAGATCCTGCTATATTTTCAGGTTTGTTTTGGACTGGTGAGCAGGCTGTGAAGCTCGGTATCGCAGATCGGATTGGCAGTATTCACACACTGAAACGCGAATTAAAAGTCGAAAAAACGGTAGATTATACTATTCAACGTAGCCCCTTTGATTCTGTGATTGGACGACTTGGAAGTGAATTTGGTCAAGGTTTTGCTTCTTCAATTTCCAAGCAGATTCAATCTGAGCAGGTGAATCGAATCCAATGAAACCATTGATCCATTTTGCTCATGCCAACGGGGTTCCATCGAAAGTTTATCAAAAATTTTTTGATGCTTTGTCTGATCAATTCGATGTGATTTATACGACCAATCTTGGTGTTGATCAACGTTATCCTGTAGATCAACACTGGGAAAGTATGACACAGCAAGTGATTGATAATATTGTTCAGAAATCCCATGGTCGTAAAGTGATTGGTATCGGGCACTCCTTAGGAGGAGTTTTGACGTTCAAAGCTGCTTTGAAATGCCCAGAACTTTTTAGTCAAACTATTCTTCTCGATCCACCTCTTATTATGGGGCTAGAATCATTTGCTATGCATATTGCAAAGTCTTTGAAGTTAAAAGCAGTGGATCAAATGTCGCCAGCGGCATTGTCTAAACGTCGACGTGATCATTGGGATAGTCGAGAGCAAGCTGCAACATTACTTCGACCAAAAGCCCTATATGCAGCATTTGATGAGCAATGTTTTAATGACTATATTCAATTTGCATTAGTTGAAGATCCAACGCGTGGCGGCGTTGAGTTGGCGATTCCAAAATCTATTGAAGTGGATATTTTTAGAACCAATCCTTCATTATGGTGGCTGCCTCAACCTAAGCTCAAAGTTCCAAGTCAATTAATTGTTGCTTCTCAAGGTCCATTCTTAGCACGTAAATTCCCTCATAAAGTGAGGAAAAAGTTTGGTGTGCCTTTTAGTATTTTTGAAGGTGGACACATGTTCCCACTTGAACATCCTGAGCAATTGGCTGCGCATTTAAAAACTATTTTGACGCCACAAAAAAACGCAGCCTAAGCTGCGTTTTTTAAATCAAATATGACAGAACTGTATTGGACCTTTCAAAATTTGATTTTTATAGTGCACGCCTTCGGATGTGACTTGAATGGTTTGATTACAAATCCATTCTACAACTTGAGGATAAATTAAATGTTCAAGTTGATGTACACGATCAGCTAAAGATGCAACATTATCATGGTGCGACACTTTGAGTACGCCTTGAGCAAGTGCTTGACCTGCATCTAGTTCTGCAGTGACATAATGTACTGTACATCCATGCCATAAATCACCAGTATTTAATACACGTTGATGTGTATGCATTCCTTTGTAATTTGGCAGTAGAGAAGGGTGGATATTGATCATTTTACCCTCCCATGCTTTAACGAACTTAGCACTTAAAATACGCATAAAGCCCGCTAAAACTACAAGATCAGCTTCCCAGTCGAGCAGTTGCTGATGCATAACATCATCAAACGTTTCACGGTCTGGGAAGTTTTTGTGTTCAATCACTGCAGTTGCAATGTTGGCATGAGTAGCACGCTCAAGTGCGTAAGCATCAGGTTTATTCGAGATCACACCGACAATTTGACCTGAAAGGTTTGCATCAATTAATGCTTGTAGGTTTGATCCGTTACCTGATACTAAAACAGCAATTTTAATCATGTTTTAACAATAAACTGATTAAGCGAAGATCACACGAATTTTTTCGTCTGCACCTTCGACAGATTCAGCATTGTCAACAATGTGGCCCATTGTCCATGCTTTTTCACCGAGTTGATTTAAGAATTCAACTGTTTTATCAGCTTCAGCAGCATCAACAACTAGAACCATACCTACGCCACAGTTGAATGTACGGTACATTTCAAATTGTTCTACACCACCTTCACGTTGAAGAAGTTTGAACAGCTCAGGCCATTCCCAAGAAGATTCGTTTACTACAGCTTGAGCACCATTTGGTAATACGCGAGGTAAGTTACCTGGTAAACCGCCACCTGTGATGTGTGCCATCGCGTGAACATCAACCTGTTTGAGAAGCTCTAGAATTGGTTTAACGTAGATACGAGTTGGCTCCATTGCGACATCAGCAAGTGGACGACCATCAACAATTTGAGTTAAATCAACATTTTTTACATCTAAAATTTTACGAAGAAGAGAGTAGCCATTAGAGTGTGCGCCGCTTGAAGCAACACCAACTAATACATCACCAGCTTTAACTTTAGAGCCATCAATAATTTTACTTTGTTCTACAACACCTACACAGAAACCAGCTAAATCGTAATCTTCACCTTCATACATGCCTGGCATTTCAGCAGTTTCACCACCGACCAATGCACATCCAGCAAGCTCACAACCTTGACCGATACCTGTCACTACATTTGCTGCGACATCAACATTGAGGTGACCAGTTGCGTAGTAATCAAGGAAGAAGAGTGGTTCAGCACCACAGACAAGTAAATCGTTCACACACATTGCAACCAAATCCTGACCAATTGTGTCATGACGGTTTAAATTCAATGCTAAACGTAATTTTGTACCAACACCGTCTGTGCCAGATACGAGAACAGGTTCTTCATAACCTTTAGGAATTTTACAAAGTGCACCGAAGCCACCAAGACCGCCCATTACTTCAGGACGAGTCGTGCGTTTAGCGACAGATTTGATACGATCGACTAACGCGTCGCCCGCCTCAATGTCGACACCTGCATCTTTGTAGCTTAAACCAGTGTTTGGGGTAGAAGTTGAGTTGCTCATATTGAAGTCTCCGCATTCGCGCGGGGATTATAACCTGAATATACGAAACTCTTATGTTATTTATGCACTAAAATGTTATCTTTACTAAAATATTTTCCTTTACATAACGAATAATCTTAAAAAAGGCGAGTTTCTATGGTAGATCGTACCCTACGCCGTGTTTTTATCCTTGCAGGGATAGCTTTATTTCTCTGGATTTTATACTTATTAAAACCGGTCGTAATCCCATTTATTGGTGCATTTTTAATAGCTTATCTTTTCAGTCCATTGGTTGAACGATTGCATAAGATAGGTTTACCTCGTTGGTTGTCTATCAGTTTGGTATTTATTGGTATTGGTGTCGTGATCACATGGGCAATGTGGTATTTGGTTCCATTAATTTGGGAACAGCTGATGTATGCTAAATCCAGTATCCCGAAAGTAGTTCATTGGGTAAATTATAGCTTCTTACCGTGGTTATCAGATACTTTCAATATAGTGCCACTAGAATTAGATGTAGACCAGATTTCAGCAGCTGTTATGGAGTATGTTCAAACCAATTATAGTGCTGACAGTATCCAAGCGATGGCACTCAAATTGGCACAATCTGGTCTGAATTTTATTCAGATTGGTGGGACAATTGTACTGATTCCAATTATTGCATTTTATTTCCTCTTAGATTGGGATCGAATGCTCAATAGTTTGCGTCGACTCATTCCACGTCCTTATGAAGCTTCAACACTTGAAATCGTAGGTGAATGCCATAGCGTACTAGGCGCATTTGTAAAAGGACAATTCCTCGTGATGATCCTTTTGGGGATTGTTTATGCCGTTGGTTTACAACTAATTGGTCTGGAAGTTGGTTTGATTATTGGCATGATTGCAGGCTTGGCAAGTATCATCCCATATTTAGGATTTGCAGTAGGAATTATTGCTGCCGTGATCGCAACTTTCTTTCAATTTGGTATGGATTGGACTCAACTCCTTTTAGTTGCAGTGGTGTTCATGGTAGGGCAAGCTGTTGAAGGTTATGTGCTTCAGCCATTCTTATTGGGAGATAAAATTGGTCTTTCTCCAGTAGCGGTCGTATTCGCTGTATTGGCTGGTGCACAATTGGCTGGTTTCTTGGGTATGTTGATTGCATTACCTGTTGCAGCTGTAATCGTGGTACTGCTCCGACATGCACGTGACACTTATGAAAGGAGTACAATTTATGGTACGCCAGCTGTTGCCGTAGCTGATCATGGTGGTGGTGAAATTACAATCCAAACCGATCAGGTTGATATTGAGCTTGATCTCAAACCACAATCAATCAATAATCAACAAGATATTGCAACATCTGAAAAAATCGATGTGCAGAAACAAAATAAAGAACCTTAAGGTGACCAAGCATTTATGCGGCAACTGCAACTTGATATAGAACCTCAACTTGATGCACGGATCAGTGATTTTTCCGGCCCAGGTTGGGGACCCGTCATTGATGCAGTTCGCCAACTTCATGCTGGATTAATGAATCGATTTTATCTTTATGGCGGGGCGGGCACAGGAAAGAGTCACTTATTAACTGCAATATGTGACTCATATCTAGATGTGGGGAAATCTGCAATTAAAGTTTCATTGCTAGAATTGCTCGATGCTCCAATTGAGGCGATTACTTCATTGGATCGTTATGATTTGGTCGCTCTAGACGATATTGAAGCGATTAGTGGTGTACCGCATTGGCAAAAGGCGGTATTTCATTTAATAAATAATAATAATGATGGTGGAGGACAACTAGTCTTTTCATCTAGATCTGCGCCAATTGAACTGAAACTTGAATTACCAGATCTTCAGTCGAGATTAACTCAAGCGGTGAGTGTTAAAGTGCCAACAGGTCAATCCTATGCTGACCGCTATGCCTTATTACATTCTGTGTTAGATCGTAAAGGTGTGCATTTTGATCCTTTAATTATTGATTATCTGCTGACCAATGGCCCGATACAGACCAGTACCTTATTACAAACAGTTGATCAATTATCAAAGTTACTACAGGGTGAAAAAGTTAAGCTATCCAACGCAACCCTTAAGCAAATCTACGCGCTCATCGATCAGTATAGTGCTTAAATGCTTTTTTAAATGTTATTCAAAACTCAAAATGTAGACTTTATCTGAACTCGGCAATTTTTTACTTAAAAATAATTGAGAATTCAAAAAATTTGTGACAGATTAGTCAAAATGGACAAATAGCGCTACATAATTAAAGTTCGCTACTTAAAAAAATAAAGAAAAAATTAAGGAGATGGTAATGCTCAGACGGGGCTTAGGTCTTGTATTGTTGTGTGCAACAGGGCATGTATTCAGTGCAGATATTGTGGTTACGACCACTGAAGATATCACCAAAAATGATGATCAATGTTCGTTGCGTGAAGCAATTGAATATATTAATCAGGGTAAACCTGAAGCAGGTCTCAATGGCTGTGGTGGTAAAGATGCCACAGATAATATTATCTTATCTACGAAAGAATATCTCCTAAACGAGCAAGTTCGCATCTCTAAACCGATGGTTTTTAGAACGCAGTATGAAACTACCATTGTCGACGATATTCCTGGTACAAAAAATGCCGTCATAACAATGAAGGGTACTGATCGAATTTTCCATATTGAGCGAATTCGTCCTAAAGCTGATGATGAAATTAGAGATGCTGCAATTGGTGTGGAATTTTACGAAATTACCTTGCAAGGTTGTGCCGCAACAGTATGCAAAGACAAAGGTGGGTTAATTCTCAATTATGAACGGCTAAAATTTGATAAAAGCCATCTTATCAATGGCAAAGCGAATTTTGGCGGTGCGATTTATAATGTTGAATCATTTATTGAATCCGAAACCAGCAAAATTCGTTCCGCGCGAGTGAATTTAGTTAATTCGTTATTGGAAAACAATCAAGCACAACAAGGTGCTGTTTTGTATAGTGAATATCCTGATTTTGACATTAGTGCTTCTGTTATTAAAGGTAATAAAACAACAGATTCAGAAGGTTTCGCAATCTATAGCCATAAAGTGTTGAGTGAAGACGAAACTAAGGTGACCAATCTCAATTATGCCAAAGTGACTAATTCAACAATTTTTAATAATAAGGGCTATATTATCAATGTGAAGGATGGTATTGCGCTTAATAACAATACGCTGGTCTTTAATGATTTTGGCTTGGTTTTTAATGCACCGTTTAAGAAGGCATCGCTTACTAACAATATAATTGCAAAAAATGGCAATCGAGACTGCCGTGTAGAGACTGCAATCGATCAATCAAATTTAAACAATAATTTATATGGTTTTGGTTGTGAGGGCACAGCTTCAGAAAAACTGGGCGAGCGCACATTATTAGCTGGGACTGATGTAGAAGGTGAATGTGATGTTAATTCATCTGGCATTTTATGTCCGTTCAAAGTCTATTCTGGCTATGCTTTAGGATATTTCCGTCCAAGAGTGTTGCCTAGTTATCGACAATTGACAGATTCTCCGATCATTAATCGTGGACCAGATTCAAATGGTACATCATGTGAAACAGTTGATCAGCGTGGCAACGCACGTAAGGATCGTATTTTGTGTGATCGAGGCGCAATCGAACTTATTCAGTCAAGTACGTCTTCAGGCAGATTTGGCAAGGATATCTTTTACGGAGAGATTGTTAAGTTAAATATTAATGATTTTCTAGGAGATGGTGAGCTAATACCTGCTAGTCAATGTGATGCCTTAGTCGGACCTCATCCGAAAAAAGAAGAATGGCAAGCGGGCTGTATGATCATCCAACAAAATAACTCTCCTAGTAAAGGTAAAGCTGAACTACTCCAAAATGGAGAGTTTACGTATACACCTCAAGGGAATTGGCACGGAACTGATGATTTTAAAGTTTTGGTCGTTGTATCTACACGTCAGTTAAATGAGTCAATGAATCCTTATATCGAAATTCCAACTGTCATTAAACAAGACCCCAGAGATACTTATACAAGCGATAAAGTAAAAACTTCTGGTGGGGGGCTAGGTCTAATCTCCGTATTAGGTCTGATGACTTTAATCGCGATACGTAGAAAAAAATAATAAGGTAACCGTATGTTGAAAAGTAGAAAAGCTTTTTTGACCTTAGCAGTCCTTTCTGCAATGTCATTGATGGCTGCTGAAGATACAATAATTTATGTCACTACCTTTGATGATGAAGACGGTACTAATGATGCAAAGTGTTCACTCAGAGAAGCGTTGACGGCTGCTTCGACTAATCGAGCTTATGGAGGTTGTGCTAAAGGTAATACGGATCGAGTACAAACTGACATTATTCAGCTTGAAGCTGGTACCTATAGCTTGAATGCAGAGCTTCAGCCAACTTCTTCAGTGATTATTAGGGGTAAAGAGCCTGTCGATTATTCCAAACCGAATGTCATTTCAAATAGTTATCCTGCGCAAACTAAAATTCAAACTATAATTAATGGTCAAAATACATATCGCATTTTTAATACGACCAATCTAAATCGACCGAGTTTGAGTTTAAGAAATATAGAGCTGAGAAATGGTAAATCATCTACCAACGGTGGCGCTTTGCTATTGGGAGGCGAGACTGATTTATATAATGTAAATATCACTAGCTCTTCTGCATTAAGAGGTGGAGCGATATTTTTGAATGACAGTGATAGCTCTTTAAGTTATTCGGTCGGGTGGGTGAGTGGTAATACAGCTCAGCAAGGCGCTGTTATAGCGATGTCTTGTTTGGATAATCTTGTGTTCACACGTCGTAAGATTGATTTATCCCGTATGTCTATTACCGAAAATGGAAATACAGCTTCAAACAGTTTATTCTCATTTTGTGGTGAACCTACAACTCAATTGCAAGCAAATACAATATCTTCCAATGTATTAAATACTACACAAGGTCAAATTTTTCAATTTAGTGATCGTTTAACAGATGGGGGTCAAATAAATTTGAGTCCCAATTCTATTTTGAAGCTCGATAGTAATACGATTATCGCGAATACCGCGCGATCTGTGCTTTGGTATGGAAATACAGGTGCAAAAGCCTTAAATCATAATGTGATAGGTTTTAATCAGGCTAAAGCCTGTATATATAGTCACGGTGATGTGAGCCAAGTTGAGTCAGCAGGTATTGAATTATTGGCAAATGCTATTCCACTGAGTAATCCATCTATAGACTGTGATCTACCAGCAAAAGCGTCAGAAAATGCACAAAAAAATAGTCTTGATGTTAGTCAATTGAGTATCAATGATCTGTTTTCAACATCGTTACCAGTTAATGATGAGAATACTAACTTTCATCCTGTCTTTTTTCCGAAGATTAATTCGAGTGGTACAGATTTAGTTGATTTTGGTACTGATGGTTGTTCGCTGCTTGATCAACGAGGTATTAATCGGATTGGATTAGACTCGCTCAACAGTTTAGATGCGACTCCCAATACTTGCGATATTGGTGCAATAGAAACCTTAAAGTTGACTGTTTCCAATTTAAGTAAAGCAAATGAATCACTGGTTCAGATAAAGAAATCAACTGAGAATAGAATTAAAGCATTCGAAGATGCTATTGCCGATCCTGAAACCAAAGAAGAAGTGATTGATTATTATAATAAGGAGCTCACCGATCAAAAAGCATTTTTGAATGAGTTAAATAATCTTAATCAATATCGTCCAATTTTGTTCGATCCATTTAAATTGAATTTACCGGATGAAATTGTTTCTCCTGATGGTACGGTGCGAAAAATTGAGCATCTTAATGTTGATAATTATGATGTCAAAGTTGAGGTTGTGGGAGTTGGGAAATTAGATATCGATAAAACGTTCTTAGGTAAGTTTGATGAGCGGTTGAAATGTGAGTGGAAACCGCAGCTTAAGCAAATAGTCATGTATAGAACAGATGGTCGCATAACACCGAGTGGAGACTCTGAATTCTGTACATATACGCTTACTTCAAAAAGCGACAGTAAAAAAACATCAAGTGCATATTTAATTGGTAATTTTATCAATATCGTGCCAACTGTTCCTGAACGTGTGGAATATACAATCAATCCAAAAAAATCGACTCAAATCAGTGTAAATTTACTGGCTGAAGCGAGTGATGCTGGTGATGGCAACAGAAATGCAATCAATCCTCCAAATAAAAAGGAGTTTTACCATAATGCTAATGGGGATGAGGTATCAATTTATTTTGCAAGAGTACCGAATCCCGTTTCAATTATCGCAGATCGGGTAGAGCCATGTGCTAATGACCGTTTTAAAAAGTGCTATGGTGGAAACATTCGAGTTCAGTTGAACAATAATTTGGATGTCTTTTCCTATGATCTTAAGTACTCAGTATTGGACGCAGACGGCGCTTCATCAGGTGAGGGAACATTAGCTGTTCTAAATACGGAAACAGGGCCTGGAAGTTCTCGTACGAGTGGAGGGGGTAGCCTAGGTGGGTTTGGGCTTTTAGGACTCATTGGTTTAAGTTGGCTTAGAATGAGAAAATCTAAACCTCATTAATAAAAAAGCCAGCATTTGCTGGCTTTTTTTGTGTTTGATTTTGTGTAATATTTTGCAAAAAATTAGTATATTTTGAACAGTTTATTGCTACATTTGAAGATTGCTGATTACTTTCTTAAATTACACCAATGTCATCTTTTAATGAGCTTATACCCTTAAATCAAATTGAAGTTAATCCTTCGGATTTGCTCTCAATTAAGAGGCATGATCTTGTTCCTTTATTGACTGATTCGTCTAAACTTAATTTATATGCTGAACATATTGTGCAGGCACAAAATGCTCTATTGGTAGGTATAGACCCCACTTTAAATAAAAAATTAAGCGAAACAATTTCAGATATTATTCAAAAATTGAATCAATCCAAAAAGAAATTAAAACAAAAAAAATTTAATGCTCTCCAAAAGTGGTTAGGTCTGGATTTGGAGTTCGGTGCGGGTCAAATTTCTTATATTCGTGATTTAGATAGACTCATTCTAGATGCTGATCAGCTGTCCCAACGTATTCACATTGAAATCCAAAAGTCTAGTTCTCGATTTCAGCAAGCAGTTGGTTTAAGAGAGCAAATGGCGCGCTACATTCAAGCAGCAAGACAATTTTTAACAGAATACACAGATTTTTCTCATCATCGCCATCCACTCGATAACTTTGAGGAGCGATTGGCTAAAAAAATACAAACATTAGAGTCGGTACAAGCAAACAATGATATTTCTCTCATGCAAATGCAATTGACTCAACAACTTTCATTAACTCTGACGGATCGTTTTCGTGAAGCGCAGCAAGTATTAATCCCAGCTTGGCAATATCATCTTGAGCAAACTCAAATTAAAAATGGCGCAGTCGATATTGAAAAGTTAGATCAAAGTCGCGAACAACTGATTCGATCTCTAAAAAAATCACTAATTAAAGAATAAGGTGTGTTATGTCTGATTTTCCAATTCAAAAGAAAAATGAATCCTTAAGCTTAATCTCTACGGAGGAAAAGTTTTCCAAGTTAGATTTAAAAGAAATTGGGTTGACGACGTCAGACCTTGCAGCAGTCGAATCAGTTCACCAAGAACTAGCTGATATGAATCATGCTACGGTTGCTGAATATGGGAAAAATATCGCGACTAAAACAGCGACTTATACGGATGAATTACTGGATCTAGTTAAAAATAAAGATTTGGATGCAACAGGTCAAAAGTTAAATGAAGTCGTTACAGTGGCTCAACAGCTCAATACAAACAGTATTTTAAGTCCTGCTAAAAGTTCAGGCTTCTTGGGTAGTATCTTAAATCGATTTAAGGGTGCTAAACAGAGTTTTGATCAAAAGTTCAATACCACTAAAGAACAAATAGATGCTTTAGTTAAAGAAATTGAAACCTCTCAACAAGGGTTAAAAGACCGTGTAAATACATTGGATCGTATGTTTGATGGTGTGCAGGACGAATATAAACAATTAGGGGTTTATATTGCTGCAGGGAAAATTAAACAACAAGAAGTTCAGGAGCAAATAGCTGAATTAAGTACGCTAGAACAAGATGCGCAAACTAATCAAAAAATCTACGACTTAAATCACTTAGCAAACAACTTGGAAAAAAGAGTGAGTGATTTACAGGTATTGCAACAATCTGCGATGCAGACATTACCGATGATTCGAATTATTCAATCAAATAATTCAATGTTGGTTGATAAGTTTTATGCGATAAAAAATATCACGCTTCCTGCCTGGAAAAATCAAATTAGTTTAGCGATTTCATTACAGGAACAAAAAAATAGCGTCCAATTGGCTAATACTATTGATGATGCGACGAATGAGTTACTTAAACGAAATGCAGATTTATTACACCAGAATTCAGTCGATACTGCTCGAGCAAATCAACGCTCAGTGATTGACATTGAAACACTTGAACATGTTCAAAATACCCTCATTAAAACAGTGAATGATGTTATTAGTATTCAGAAAGAAGGGATGCAAAAACGTGAAGAGGCATCAATCCGTATTAAGGCTTTGCAAGGAAATCTTCAACAACTTGTTTTGGATTCGAGTCAAAATCAGCCAAAACACTAATTTCTTGAGGTTTAAATTTGAATAAAACCAATGAATATCTTGTGGCGCAGACTGAGATTCAGAAAAGATTGCCTGAATTGTACAAACGAAATCGCATACTTAATTTATGGGGATTTTTGAGTACCAGTGTACTCATTATTTCAGTTGTGTCGCTTTTTATTCATCAGGACATGATTTATGGTTTTATGGGTATGAGTGAAACTGTTCAGCAGCTTCATTTGCCACATAGTTTAGATGAAGTCGTAAACGTGTACCAACATCAGCCTGACTATTTTTTTAATTTGATATCTTGGTTAGGTTGGTTCATTCTAAAAGTATTTAGCTCAGTCATTGGTGCTTTTTTTATCGTTCATTTTTTAAAGAAAATACGTTTTTTCTATGTGCGCTTTCAATCATTTGTACTTAAGTTTGTTGGTTGGTTCATTGCTGTCATCTTAATTTGGTCAGGTTTGACCTATGTTCAATATGACTTGAATGATGAGTCGTTGGAACAACAATATCAATTAAGTCATTATGATAAATCGATTCACGAAAGTCAGATTGCTGTCATCATGACTGAACAACAGGTCAATCCAATTATACAAGCCTACGTCCTTGCGCAAGTGGCTTTGATTCACAAACCTGAAGATACCAAGCTAGCAACTGCATATTTAGCTCGACTTGCGCAAGCTGAAAGAAATGAAAAACAGTTTGTCGAATATGGTTTTAATGCAGAGCAGTTATGGTCAATGCAGCAACAAGTTTATGGTCAATCTATTACTCCTTGGGCAAAAGCGATAGATCATCGGGCAAATCAGGCACGACAAATTTCAGAAGTCGTCAAGATGATATTAATGGTGTTCTCAGCCATCATGTTATTGTTAATGCTTATTTTCTTTGGATTAGCTCGTAGTTTTAAAAGCAGAATTCAAACGATCACTCAACGTTTGGAGATATAGTTAAAGTTTGTACTGTTACGACCATCATAAAAGAATCATTCATTTTTAAATGAATGATTTTTTAATTCAATTTTTCGATAGTCTTTATGCAAACTAACTGTTTTACCTATTTTTGTATTTCTTCTAATATAGCTTTATCAAATAAATATTACTCCTTTGGAGACGTTAGCAATGTTAGATCAAAATACTTCAGCTCAATTAAAAACGCTTTTAGAACGCCTTGAAGGTCCAATCGAATTGGTTGCGACTTTAAATGATTCAGACAAATCTGCAAAAATCAAAGAACTTGTGGAAGAAGTGGCTGAACTTTCTCCATTCGTCACAGCTCGTTTTGATGGTCAAAATAAACGTGCGCCGAGCTTTGGTATTGCAAAAGCAGGTGAAGAACCGCGTGTCTTCTTCGCAGGTTTACCAATGGGTCATGAGTTCACTTCTTTGATTTTGGCATTGCTACAAACTTCTGGTTATGCACCAAAAGTATCTGATGAAGTATTAGCATCCATCAAAGCTTTAGAAATCAAATCTGACTTTGACGTATTCGTATCTTTAAGCTGTCATAACTGTCCAGATGTGGTTCAAGCACTTAACTTGATCGCAATCTACAACCCTGGCACAACTGCAACCATGATTGATGGTGCATTCTTCCAAGACGAAGTTGAAGAACGCAAAATCATGGCTGTCCCAATGGTGTTCCAAGACAACGAACATATTGGTCAAGGTCGTATGACATTGGAAGAAATTGTTGCGAAGCTCGATACTAACTCTGCAGCGAAAGATGCTGAAAAACTCAATGCCAAAGATGCATTTGACGTGCTTGTGATCGGTGGTGGTCCTGCAGGTAACACATCTGCAATCTATGCGGCTCGTAAAGGTATCCGTACGGGGATCGTTGCTGAGCGCATGGGTGGTCAAGTCATGGACACCATGGATATTGAAAACTTTACATCAGTGCAAAAGACGCAAGGTCCTAAGTTTGCGGCTGAAATGGAAGCACATGTTCGTG
>NZ_JBWYIW010000002.1:0-252324 GCF_056779915.1 Acinetobacter sp. ANC_7513 | reverse complement strand
GATGGTAGTGTGGGGTTACCCATGTGAGAGTAAGTCATCGCCAGCTCATTATTCTAAACACCCCCTTCAATACAAGGGGGTGTTTTTTTATGCAGTAAAGAAAAAAATAAACAAATAAAATTAAGGGAAATGCATGGGTACGGAAAAATTAACTTCTAAATCGATGTCTTCACATAGTTAATTACAAGCGCAAAATATATCAATAAATACAAAAATGCCTGTATCGTTAACAGGCATTTTGAAAAGAGAATCAACGGATTATTACTGTTCTATATTGCTTGCCATTAAATTACCTTGTTCAGCTTCTCGCATGAAACGATCATGAGTTTCCTTGCTACGAACCAAGCCAGGCATTCGATATTCTGTATGACCGTAGTCATGAATTTTTGTCCAACGTCCTCCCCAAACTAAACCGACAGACTCAGCAACTTGACCATATAACTGATAGCCACGCATAGCCCAAGGATCACGTTCAGAAATAACGACTTTACCATCTCGCTTGAATGCGACATCAGCTGCTAAACCAAATTGGTGATAGCTACGGTATGCAGTCGCTAAAGTGGTTGCTTTATTCCGAGATAGGCTATTTTGTCGTGCAGGACTACGATAACCCTCTAGTAATACTAATTCATAGCCATGTTGTTCCTTCATAATTTTGAAGACCATAAGTAATCGTTGTTTATAGCGTGGATGCATCTTGTCCCACTTACGATTTACCATTGAAGTATCGAGATGACCATGAGAAAACTCTGAATTTTCTACATTAGGAATAGTTGTAGATGAAACAGAACCGCCAGTTTGAGCTTGATATTGTTGCTCAAGACGTACAGCTTCAACGATTGCTGCATCGACGAGACTTTCTTCAACCTCTGGTGGAGGGGAAAGAATTTCCCCATTTAATAAGTTATAAATTTGAGGATCAGCTTTCTTTAAATAGTTTGCTTCTATTTTTGTAGGATCAACGGGTTTTGTAAAAGCAAAAAGCATAATACTGCTAAGTAACAAAAAACCAGCAATGAGTATCCACCATTGCTGTAAGTGCCAATGCGTTTGAATTTGGTCTGCTGAAGCAGCATGATTCATTTCATGTGCAAATTTACGTGCGTTTAAAAGCTTTTTTTTACCTTGTGGTAATAAGCTTTGTGCAAAATCTATTACTTTTTGTCTTATCTCATAAGACATCAATAAAGTCAGTGCGATGATTAATATCACAAAACTGACAATGATAAAAAAAATCACGGTGCAGGTTCTTTAGCAGTTCGTGTGACTGAAACTTCTAAGCTGGCTACAGGAATATCAATATTTTCATCAGTGTCAGCTTTACTTTCAGCAACTTTATTTGCATTGGCTGTCGTAGGCTTAGACTCAGGCTTTTTTATGGTTTTCGGTAATGCTTCAGTTGTGGTCTTTTTTACTGGTTCTGCTTTAGGTGGAACTTGGGGAGTTTCGTTACTTAAAGGTTGCGCTTGATTAAAAGTTGATTCAAAGGGATTTTTACTTGAAGTCACTGGTTGAGTTGCTTGAGCAGAGTTTGTTTGCTGATGTTTGAAAATATTATTAAGCTCATTTAGCTTGGGTTGAGCTTGGTGATATTCATCAGGTTCAGATTGCTCGTTTTGATCAGCTTGAGTGACTCCTGAATCAATATTGGATAATTTATCATTTGAGTGTGTTGAATCTGTATCTGCTGCGTTAATCGGTTGGAAGCTTGGTTGATTTAAATAGGTATAAAAAGCTAAAGATGTGGCAGAGATACCAATTGCTACACCAATGATCCCACTTACTAGAGGCGAAATTTTTTTATTTTTTTTAGTAGGTGTAAGGACTCTAATATTTTTCTTTTCTTGGCTCATGTTGAATATCTTTTATGGTAAATGAATCGTTATGTGGGCCTGTTCAGCAGGTGCACTAATGACATTATTATATTGAGTCATGGCTTTGGTCTCTTGTTGACTGAGCATATAGCGAAGTCCAGAAAATGCCAATAATGCAAAGAGGAGTAAAAATAAGAGAATCCAAGCGAATGGAAGTTCTCTATGAATAATGTTTTTAATTTGATCAGGCAATGCAGCGAAAGGTGAAAAGAGGGCTTTTTTACCTTTTAAATAATCTATTTCATCGCCTACGCGTGCAACCAAATGATTTAAGCTTTCAATTGATTCAATACGGTATTTACCTTGAAAACCTAACAGTAAACAGTAGTGAAAAACTTCTAAAGCCGCTAAGCGATCTTTTCCACGAGTTCTAATTTTTTCTAATAAGTCAAAAAATTGATAACCTGCGAGTTGAGATCCAAATAAAGTTAACTGAAGAGGACTAATTAACCACGAATTTTGTAAATGGAAATAACTAGGGTCCTGTTGTGTGACAATCGTTTCATCAAGTAATGCACAAAATGCATATTTTGCATCATGGATATCCTCGGCTGAGAACTGCAACTTCTTCGCTTGTAATTCGAAACGTTGTAGTTGATCCATGATTTTTTGGCGAAATTCATCGACATTGTCAGGAACGTATTGGTTACGAATTAAAAAAACGATATAGAAACCGTCATGCATTAAATCAACCAAATTAGAAGACTGTGTCAATTTATTCTGTTGCTGTGGTGTAGAGCCTGCTCCAATCTGACCGTCATCGAACAGTGAAGGTGCTCCATTAGGCATATTCATATTTTTCTCTTCTCAATCTCTAGCCATTCATCACTGCGATGAGTTCAATACTGATATCTTGGAATCCAGCAGGTACATAAATACAGATGGTTTCAGACTCCAACATGCGTTGATAGAGTTCATGATGAGGTTCAATTTCAAAATAACTCACACCAGAGCGGACTGGAATCGCAGTAGGTACTTGCATCAAATGGTGAATCGGAATAGCAGGCAATGCAGAGACGACACGTTGCTCAACATCGACTGTTGTGCCCACTTTAAAACGTAGTGGGACAATTTGTACAAGTTCGTGTGTCTGCATCATTGAACTAGACACTGCAATATACAGACGAGATTCGCGAGTGATCTTATCTGACTCTAAGCTACCAACCCAATACGAAGGACGTATTTCTTTAAGACTGATATTGAAGTATCGACTTGAAATGATTGTGTCGAGTAACTCTCTTAAAATGACATCTAACTGCGCAAAGCTATCTTGTAAATTATGATGTTGATATTGAGGTAAATGTTCAACTTCATAGGCTGTTGAGAATGTCAGTAATGAGCCAGTCAATCTGAGTAATTCAAAAAATAAGCGTTCAGGGTGAATTTGGGGATGAGTCAATAAATGGCTGAGAGTTGCATGAGCAGTATTCAATGCATTCACTAGCCAAAATGAAACAATGTCACCTGATCTAAATTCAATTAATTTTTGTTCGTTTTCGCGATTGTTGGTTTGAATAGTTTTGATTTTTGCTTTAATGACATTCAAGGTACGTTTTAAATTAGCAACCAATGACTCACATGAAGCAATATGCAAAATTGGTGGAATAAATTTTGTATCAAGTTCAAAGCTTCCTGAACTATGACGCTTAATTTTTCCTATTGGCAAATATAAAAAACCATCCAGTTCATGAGGAGTATCATTCTGAGATTCCAGTAATTTCAGCTCAGCACGACGACGAATGTAAGTAATTTCAGCAGGTGTGGCATCTGTGAACAAATCATGAGTTTCATTCAGATACGAATGATATCGACTTGGTTGTGTCGAAGCCTCATGGGCGATATTACGCTTGTTTGGTTGAACGATAGGGAGCGCAAGAAAAATGGTCATTTCACCACGGAAATTGAGCTCATCGAGCAGTACGGGCTGAGGTAAAAGATCTCGCGAAGGAGCAGCGTAAATTTCACCATCTTGCCAAATCATTTCAATGTGCTCAATTGCTAGCACATGGGTCGTTAATTGAGATTCATCAAATTTGAGCTGTTGTACCCCATATGCGAATGGAATGGTGGCGCGAATAGTTTGATTTAAACGCTGTTCATGATAACTGTCTTGAATTTGAAAGTGCTGTGGTCTTAAAAACAGACCTTCACCCCACAGTACTTTTTCTGCTTTAAACATTGAGATTACCATTCATTAGATTCATTGCTATTTTTTACACCCAAGAGTTCATGGACTGATTCCAATGGGTTGTTATCGTTTTTAATAACTTGTGCGAGCCATTCATGAAGCGGCATTTGGCTCCATTTAATGGTTTTTTGAAGCATATAACTCACAGGACTATGTGGTTCATTTGCTTGAAAATAATCCGCAATATCTTTAAGCACCCGCATTGCTTGTTCACGATTTTGTAGATGACTTTGTGGTTGAGGTTGAAATGACTGTTGAGTTACTGCTGCTTGTATATTTGCTGTTGGAGCAGAATTTATATTTGAATTGTTTTCTTGGAATTGTAGGTCTTGATTCATGTCAGGAGTATCCTCAGACATTAAAAATGCATCTGCTTTATAAATTTTTTTCAGTGTTTTATGTATGTCTTCCAACTGAGAATCAGTATTTGCGAAACTTGGAGCATCTAATTGCATCAGTTGATCAAGTACTTGCTTGAGGGTATCCCAGTGCGTCAAAATTTCTAAAAAGAACTGATAATTGTTGTATTGGAAACTTTTTGAGGTATTAAATAAGCTTTGTTCGAATTGCTCGAGTTCTGGATGATTCTGAGAAGATCCATAATCATCAGCATTTTTTAATCTTACATTTTGTTGATGCAGTAATTTTTCATAATCATAGATTGAATAGAAAGGAGCTGAATTGATGAGTGGAACACGTTTAATCAAAGCAGGTAACTGAGAAGTCAAACCTTGCAATAAACCTAGACGTTGATCTAAATCATCATCTTCAATTTCAGGATGTATATCTTTCCAATAATTGGATAACATGCGATGTGAAAGCTCAAGGCTACGAGCGACTCCTTCGTAACCGTAGATTTGACTCCAAGCCTCGCTTAACCAAGTCAATAAACGAATATCTTTACTTTTTTGAGTCAGAACATCGATACATTTTGCCGAAACAAATGACCAATCTGCTTGTTTAGGTTCAGCTACCCAATCCCCCATATCTAAGAGCGGATCATCTTGAGTTTTCGCTTTCTTGATCTCATGAAATTCATTCGAAAAAGATAGATCTTCGCCACAGATCGCTTGATCTGAGATTGGTTGAAGTAGCTGTTTTATATCAATGTTCATATTAATTTATATACTCAAATAATTATGCTTCAACAATTTTCTTTTTGGTGGCTTTACGCTTTTTCGGTGCTGTTGTTGGATCTAATCGATACTCAATCACGTCATCTTTGCTATCAATTTGAATTAACTTAGGGACTTTGTTATCCGCCAAGGCGATCAATATTTGTGTTGCAAGTTCAGGTAAAACTGAAGAGTTTAGAATATTGTCGACATTACGTGCGCCACTATCGACTTCTGTACAGCGACTTAAGAGTAGTTCCACCAAATCATCCGTATACTCAACACGTGTTTGATATTGTTTGAAAATACGATCAGTAATTTTGCCTAACTTATGATGAATAATACGCACAAGTAGATCATCATGGAGTGGGAAGTAAGGCACGATACGCATACGCCCTAAGAAGGCAGGTTTAAACTGTTTATATAAACTTGGTTTTAAATGTTCAATTAAGTCTTCTGCCGTAGGCCATTCTTCTACAGGTTTAGTCAAACAGGCCTGCATAATTGCGCTTGAGCCAGTGTTAGAGGTCAATAAAATTGTGGTGTTTTTAAAATCGATAACACGTCCTTCACCATCTTCAAGTGTGCCTTTGTCAAAGACTTGGTAAAACAACTCTTGAACATCTGAATGTGCTTTTTCAATTTCATCTAACAAAACAACGCTATACGGATTGCGTCTAACAGCTTCAGTGAGGACACCACCTTGACCATATCCTACATAGCCTGGAGGCGCACCTTTCAATGAGGAAACAGTATGAGCCTCTTGATACTCAGACATGTTAATCGTGATGAGATGAGATTCCCCACCATACAGCTCATTGGCTAAAGCTAAAGCCGTTTCTGTTTTCCCTACACCACTTGGTCCAACCAACATAAATACCCCTTGAGGCTTGTTTGGATCTTCAAGTTTTGCTTTAGAAGTTTTGATTCCTTGAACAAGTTGATGCAGGGCATAGTCTTGCCCCATGACGCGTTGTTCCAGTTTTTCTTCTAAACTTAGAATTTGCTTAATTTCGTCATTGACCATTTTTCCTACAGGAATACCAGTCCAGTCTGAAATAATCTCATTAATGATTTGTGCATTAACACGTTCAAATACCAGAGGTTGTTCACCTTGTAATATTTTTAAATCGGATCTAAGTTGCTGAATCTGATTTTTAAAATCATTAATGTGTTCTTCATCTTTTAATTCAGAATTTTTTTGCTCAAGTGTTTTGATTTTTTGAACAATTTCTAGTTCTTGTTTCCACTTTTCAGTTGTGGCATTTAACTCATTTTCTATTTCAGTGATCGTATTTTTAAGATTGGAGAGGCGTTCGTCATGCTGTGGGAACTGATTATTCTCTTGTTCCAAAATATCTAATTCAAGCAATAAATTATGATGTTGAGCATGTAGCTGATCTAACTTTACCGGCTGAGCATTCTGAGTTAATGCCACACGAGCGGCAGCAGTATCTAAAACACTCACTGCTTTATCTGGGAGTTGTCGACCAGCAATATATCGATGTGAAGAATGAACAGCAGTCACAATGGCTTCGTCATCGATTTGAAGATTAAAGTGTTTAGCCATGACAGGAATCATGGCGCGAAGCATATCAATCGCAACCTCTTCAGTCGGTTCTTCAACTTTGACGACTTGGAAACGACGACTGAGCGCCGCATCTTTTTCAAAATATTGCTTATATTCAGCCCATGTAGTTGCAGCAATTGTTCTTAACTCGCCACGTGCTAAGGCTGGTTTAAGGAGATTCGCCGCATCATTTTGACCAGCTTGACCGCCTGCACCAATCAGTGTGTGTGCTTCATCAATGAAGATGATGATAGGATGAGCGGAACTTTGAACCTCTTGGATGACTTGTTTTAAGCGATTTTCAAACTCACCTTTTACACTTGCACCTGCTTGTAATAGACCCATATCAAGAACATGGATATGTACATTTTTTAATGCATCAGGCACTTGGTTGTTGGCAATCTTCAGCGCTAAACCTTCAACGACAGCAGTTTTACCTACACCTGGCTCACCTGTTAAAATAGGATTATTTTGACGACGACGCATCAGAATATCCAACATAAGGCGAATTTCAAACTCACGTCCAATGACAGGATCAATCCCACCGTTCAGCGCTTTTTGAGTCAAGTTAATGGTGTATTGATCTAGTGCAGGTGTTTTTGCATGAGATTCTGAACTTTGAATCGTATCCTGATCCTGAACATCATTTTGATGATCAGCTTGAGGGAGATGCTCTTCAATGCTAGCTTTACAAATTTCTATAAATTTGTGTTTCATCGTATCAATCGGGAACAGATCGAATAAACTCGATGCACGAAGCGCGATTTGATATAAATCTCCTGCAGTCAATAACGCAACTAATAAGTGCCCGCTACGGATGACTGGGGTTTGATCTGCGGAAGCAATAAGCCAAGCTTGTTCTAGCAGACGTACAATCGATTGAGCAAAAATAGGTGTACGCGTATTGCCTTTGGGCAAGTGCGAAATCGTTTCTTGTAAATCATCGATCAGTGCATTTTTAGAAATTTTATAGTGATCGAGCAAAATAGAGAGATCATTTTTTACGTTTTGATTTAATAATTCGAAGAGTAGATGTTCAATTTCAATTTCGTAATTTTGTTGATTAATACAATAATTTGCAGACTTTTCTAGTGCTGTTCTTGTCGTAGGAGATAGTTTTGTAATCAAAATTTTCAAGTTATTCATCAGAATTCTCTGTGTTCAAATTATTTATAGTTACTTAAAATAAACCTACATAACGTCTATTTTTAAGATTTTTAACGACTAAATATTTAATAAACAATAATTTTTAGTATGAAAAAATTCACCCATATTTTTTATTCTACCTAAATAAAGGTGATAAAAAAACTATCCTATAGTGTGAATCGTTTACAGAACTATATAATTTTGTAACTTAAAAAACTTAATTGTTTCTTTATTATAATGGTCATAATGTTGACTAAGTTTGCATTTATAAGTTTAAATTTTAATTAAATCTAATATATATAGAAGACATTGCTCTAAACATTGAGTGTGTTAAAAAATGATTTAGTGAATCATATAGTTAATGTAAATTTTATAATAAATGAGGGTGTATTTTGAATACTAAAATTCTGCTTACAACTCTGCTAATTGGGTTGGGGATGGCGTCTACAACTTACGCAGATGAAGTAAAACTCAAAAGAGGTTGTGTTAAAGATCATCCATTAGTAGCGGGTGAAACAGACCAGACATTGCTACAAATTTATGCTCAAGCATGTGATAAAAAAAATAAAGACAATAAAAATGGTTTTCTAGCACAAGCAGCTCAGCGTTTTCAACAAATCGGACAAAATCAGAAAGCACTTCAATTGGTGAACAGTCTTAATGTACAAAATGTTCAGCACTCATCGTTAACAGATACTAAGTTTTTAGCTGGAATCGGAATCGCGAATGAGGCATTAGAGCAAATGCGTGGACCAGAAGTACGTTATTTGACTGAAGAGACTTACGAACCAGCATTGGCACTTTCTGAAGCAGTTAAAAAAGCTAAACCTTTGACTGTAATCGAAACCAAAGTTGAAGAAGCACCTAAGCGTGTTCAAGAGACTCGAACTACTCGACAGCCTGCACGTACGACGCGCCGTGCATCGACTCCAGCAAAAACAACACCCGCTAAAACAACGACACCTGCGAAAGTTGAAAAACCAGCAGCACCAAAACGTGAGAATCCATTTGGCTCGTTGAACTGATCAAATTACAAATTTAGGAAAAAATAATATGGCTAAGCGTGAAAGTGTTCAAAAAAAATTACAACGCATTCGACCACCTCGAGTACAACTGACATATGACGTAGAAGTAGGTGATGGTAAAGAAATAAAAGAACTTCCTTTTGTTGTTGGTGTATTAGGGGACTTCTCAGCAGCATCTGAACTTGAAAGAACCAAACTGAAAGATAAGAAATTTATTAATGTGGATTTGGATAACATTGATGAAGTAATGAGTTCGCTAGCACCAAGAGCAGCCTTTCAAGTTGAAAACACAATTTCGGAAGAGGGTGGAAATATGTCGGTAGATCTTACTTTTAACTCAATGGAAGATTTCCGACCTGAAAATGTTGTTCAACAAGTTGACCCTTTACGCAAATTGGTTGAAGCGCGTGAACGCCTTTCAGATTTGCGTAATAAAATTTCAAATAGTGAACGTCTAGAAGATCTGCTTGATGAAATTCTTCAAAATACAGATCAAGTACGCAAATTAAGTGCTGAAGCAGGAGGCGACGACCGTGAGTAATTTACAAACCGCACCTGCGACAAGCAATGCTGTTGAAGAAACGAGTCTTCTAGATTCGATTGTTGAACAAAGTCGAATTGCGCGTAACGATGATGAACATGTTCGTGCGAAAAATTTAATTGGGGAATTAGCCAAAGAAGTTATGGCTGGAACAATTACTGTTTCAGAAAACATGACGGTCTCAATAGATAAGCGTATTGCTGAAATTGATGCTTTAATTTCTGCTCAATTAAGCAAAATTATGCATCATGAACAGTTTCAAAAGATTGAGTCGACTTGGCGTGGACTTTACTATTTCTGTCAAGAAACACCTTCAAATCCTTTAATTAAAATCCGCATTTTAAATACCACTAAAAAAGAATTGATTAAGGACTTCCAAGGCGCAACTGACTTTGATCAAAGCACATTGTTCAAAAAAGTGTATGAAGAAGAATATGGTTCTTTTGGTGGTGCACCTTACGCAACTTTGATTGGTGATTTTGAATTCGATCGCACACCGTCAGATATGTATCTTTTAGAACAAATCTCTCATGTTGCCGCTGCCTCTCATGCACCCTTTATTTCAGCAGCAAGCCCTTCAATTCTAGGTCTTGAATCTTTCACTGAAATTGATCGTCCTCGTGATGTATCTAAAATTTTTGAAACTGCAGAATATGTACAGTGGCGCTCATTCCGTGAAAGTGATGATTCTCGCTATGTGGCTTTAACTATGCCACGCGTTCTGGGTCGCCTGCCTTATGACCCTAAAGAGGGTTGGGCAACAGAAGGCTTTAACTTCGTTGAAGAAGTCTCAGGTGAAGATCACGATCAATATCTCTGGATGAATGCAGCATACGGTTTCGGTACACGTTTAACGAATGCATTTGATATGCATGGTTGGTGTGCAGCAATTCGTGGAGTTGAAGGTGGTGGTTTAGTAGAAGGCTTGCCAGTACATACCTTCAAAACCAATGATGGTGAAGTCGTATTTAAGTGTCCGACAGAAGTTGCGATTACGGACCGCCGTGAGAAAGAGTTGAGCGATCTCGGTTTTATTCCATTAGTACACTGCAAAAACACAGACTACGCAGCGTTCTTTGGGGCTCAATCGACCCAAAAGCCTAAGAAATATGATAGCGATACAGCGAATGCAAATTCAGCACTCTCAAGCCAGATTCAATACATCATGGCTGTGTCGCGTATTGCGCATTATTTGAAAGCAATGATGCGAGATAAAGTCGGAAGTTTTGCTTCAGCTGGAAATGTAGAAAGCTTCTTGAATGATTGGTTATCTCAATATGTATTACTAGATGATGGTGCATCACAAGAGGCCAAAGCTAAGCGCCCGCTTCGTGAAGCATCTGTAAAAGTTGTGGAAGACCCGGCGAACCCTGGTCACTACAAATCGGTCGTGTTTTTAAGACCGCACTTCCAGTTGGACGAGTTGTCGGTATCTTTGAGACTTGTCACTGAGTTACCTCAGTCCTCTAATTAAATAGAGCAACTTTATAATAACGTTAAATAAAACAGGAAATCTTCATGAAAGATATATATGTTCAATTTCGAGGAAAATACAAAGTAGACGGCGAATCTCGTGACACTGAGCACAAAGATTGGTTGGAAGTAAATTCTTGGTCTCATAACATCCGTCAGCCTAAATCTGCGACATCTTCAAGTGTTGGTGGTCATACTTCTGAGCGTGTTGAACATTCAGACATGTTGTTCGTTAAAGATTTAGATGCGACTAGCCCGAAACTTTGGGAAGCATGTTCTGCTGGTTACACTTTTGATGAAGTACAAATCGATTACTACCGTGCGAATGGTGATAAGCGTATCAAGTACCTTCAAATCAAATTGAAACATGTTCTAGTTTCAAGCGTAACACCATCTGTAAATGCTGAAGGTGTTCCGACTGAAGCATTTGGTTTGAAATATGCTGCTGTTGAATGGACATACAACCAACAAGATATCGATGGTACTCAAAAAGGTGCGATCACGAAGCAATGGTCACTTTCTAACAACACTGCAAGCTACAAAGCTTAAAGTCTTGAAAGTGAGAGGAGTAGGGGCTGACTTAAGTTGGCCTTTATTCATCTTTTAGAGTAGGCAAGATGAAAACAAATTTAGATCATCTTTATCCATTTGGCTTCCGTGCAACTTTATTTGATCGCTTGATTCCAGAATACGAGGATCAGATCAAAGGCTTATCTATGCAAGAGCTACGTGAATCTGTTGCACATGACTTGGAAGATCTACTCAATAGTCGAGTAGCCAAGTTTGATCAGATTGATGAGTTCCCTGCGGTTAAAGGCTCGATTGCACAGTTTGGCATTATTGATTTTGTTGGATTATCAACAGCGAATCCAATGGATCGAGACAAAATTTGCCAATCTATTCAGCAGTCCATCGCGGCACATGAACCTCGCCTACGACAAATTCAAGTTGAAATGTTGTTAGACAGTGACAATATGGGCGCACTTTGCCTCAGTATTCAAGCATATTTAAATATCCATCCATTGTATGAGCCTGTAGTTTTTGATGCTTTATTGAAACCAACGACACAACAATATGTAATTTCGGCTAGATCTTAAGATTGGGGCTTTTGTGATAGAAGAACTTTTACCGTACTACGAAAAACAATTACAAGAATTTGGTCAACAATCTCGCGAGTTTGCTCAGAAGTATCCTAAAATTGCCCAACGGCTCTCGCTCAACCAAGAACAGATTGATGATCCACACATTGAGCGTTTAATTCAGGCGTTTTCGTTGATTGCTGCTCGAATTGATAAAAAATTAGCAGACAGTTATGACGTTTTTACACGTGCTTTATTTGAGGTGATGTTCCCTCAATATCTAAGACATTTTCCAAGTTGTACTGTCGTCAGTTTCGAAGATCAAAATAAAATAAAACAATTAACTGAAGCTCACGTCATTCCGCAGGCAACAACGCTAAAATCACGAAGCTTTAAGGGGGTACAATGTGAATTTAATACCTCTCAAGCTGTACGATTACTTCCCATTCAACTGAACCAAGTTCAATTTAAAACGAACCCAAGTGCTCAAATTCATCTCAATCAAAATGCCACTTTGCAATTAAGTTTTGAAACTTTCAATGAAGCAGGCTTGTGGATTCATCAAGAAAAACTCCCTATTTATTTAGATGCTATTTCAAATTTTCCGCTGCAAGTTTTGGATAGTATTTTCAAAAAAGATACGACTTTTACGGTACGCATTGGAACACAGCTTTATCAAATTTCTAATCCATTTTCCTTAATGGGCTTTAAGGAAGATGAGAGTTTATTGCCTATTGATCAACATACACATCATGCCTATCGCTTGTTGATGGAATATTTTTGTTTTGCAGATAAATTCAGCTTTCTTAATCTTGATTTGTCTTTTTTAAGAAATTTATTAGATCAACAAACGAGTTTTGATCTCCAAATTCATTTTAAGTTAAACCTAAACGATCAGGCGATTATTCGTAATTATTCAGAGCTGAATGTTGCAAATTTCAAATTGTTCAGCACGCCAGCTGTTAATCTTTTTGAAAAAAATGCTGAACCACAAAAAATACATCATCGACAACTCGAATATCCATTGATCACGGATGCGCATCATCCTGAATTTTATCAGGTCTATTCGATTCAGAAAATGCACATGGTTCGTGAAAAGATTAATCAGGATCAGGTTTATCATCCAGTGTTGCCGTTCTTTGGAATGAGTCATTACCATGATGAAAATGTCCAATTTTTCTATGCATTGAACTCATCACAGCTCAACAGTAAGTTTGTTGAAACGGGTTATTCCATTATTTCTAAGCATTTACAGCCGTATGATATAAAGTCTGATTTTATTAGCACCGTATTGCTATGTTCTAATCGGAATTTACCGCATGAAGCATTAAGCCAGTCAAATAATATTTTAAATCTAAATGATAGTAGTTTGGCACGTCGTGCTTTGGTATTGAAGCGTCCGAGTTTACCCTATCAATTTGAGCAAAATCAGAAAGAGCAATGGCGCATTATTTCTCATCTTTCATTAAATACGTTAGCACTGATGAAAGGGGATGCGGTAGCGCATTTAAAAGAACTATTAGAGTTATATAACTTACCGTCGAATAAAGAAAATCATCTGTTAATTAATTCGATTAAACAAATTGAATTTAGCCTGACGCATAAGTTGGTTGAAGCCAAACCTTTCCCGCTTTTCGTACGAGGACTCAAAGTTGTTATCCGAATCGATGAACAAGTATTCAGAGGTCATAGTCTTTATATTTTCAGTCAATTGCTGAGCCATGTGTTTAACTTAAAAGTGCAGTTAAACAGTTTTGTCGATGTCATAATCGAAGATGCTCAATCACAACAGGAGTTATACCAATGCGTGCAGAACGTTGGTGGCAAGAAGCTTCTGTAATAGACCATTTATTTCAACAGCCGACTGCTTATGAATTTATTCAGTCGATTCGATTGTTAAGACATGTGCCCTATGCTCGGCCACATACACCATGGGATCGTGATTTTAAATTTCATCCTTCCTTAGAGCTTAACTTCCCTAAAAAAGAAATTGAATCGCTAGCTTTAGAAGATGAAAAAGTTCAGCTTACAAATTTAATGGTGGGTTTGACTGGCATGCAGGGGGCATTACCCTATAGCTATACCAATAAAGTTAAATCAGCACCACGCAAATTTCGAGTTGAAACAACGCAATTCTTGAGTTTATTTAATCATAAGCTCACTTCACAATTCGTTGATGCGACGGTTAGGTACAATCTACCAGTACGGTATGAGGTCGAGTCTGAAAATCATTATCTGAATATTATCCATGCTTTAAATGGTTATATTAGTCAGCAACATCAACAACAAGAACTTGATGATTATTTTGCTGAATTTGCAGGATTAATGCAGGGGCAAAATAATACAGCACATGCTTTAAAAACCATGATTGCACAGGTATTTAATCAGCATGTGGCAATACAAGAGTTTATCCCTGAAAAATTTAAATTAGAGCTTCAGCAGAGAACATCCTTAGGAGGGGCGACGCCAAGCTTATTAGGATTGAATACATTTTGTGGAGAGACTATTACCCAAATTGATGGCAAAATTGAAATTCAAATTGGACCGTTGGATCGTAAAACTTACCTAGATTTTCTACCACAACAAAAACTAAGTTTAAAATTAAAAAAACTACTACAAAGCTGGTGTAGCCCAACCTTATTGGTTGATGTTCGTTTAATTTTATCAAAACAAGAAATACAGCCTATTACTTTAAATTCGGAGCATTCTATGGGGCTTAGTCAGGGTGCCTTTTTAGCTCATAATCAACCGCTAGACAATGATGAAACTTGCTATCCATTGCTTGGAGTAGCGTCATGATCAAAATCATTGTTGGAGTGTTCCTTACTGTTTATCTGGTGATTTCTGCGATTGTGGTGCTGTATTGGCGTGACATCAATTTTGATCCGTCTGGCAGTGATTTACTTATATTTTTTGCATTGTTACCTGTAGCAATCACTGCTTTTTTGGTGATGCCATATATAATTTATCATTGGATAAAAGAGCAAAAAAATAAGCAGAATGATCCTCATCTTAGCGATGAGACCACAATTGAGGAGCTACAGCCTGAGCCTGTGGAGTGGATCAATTTAAATGTCTATCGCGCTTATGCACTCAATGCTTTGGGTGAAAATCATCTGATTATTGATGCGATTCGGGAATTCAAGAGTCCTGAACTTGATGACAAATTATTGAATGGGTATGGCTTGCCTATTCTGAGTTATCGAATTTCTGATTTAGACGTCGAACAAGATGAAGAGGATGAATATAGCTTCAAACGGCAATACCGCATTCACCAATTGATTCTGACTCAACTCGAACAACAAACAGAAATACTCTGGGAAATTAGTGAGCATTTAAAAAAATCTGCACTTTTCTACGATACTCAAATTGGCCAATCTTATCGTATGCATCCAGCATGGATTGATCCTCAGGCTGAGTATCATGATGGGGAAGAAGATACTCCTTCTGTGCAGCAAGTTTATCGACTGAATAAGCTTAAAATCCACCTGATTCTCGCTGAAGAATTACTGCATGTTTGGGATGAACAAGATTCTGAGCAACTCATTTCAGACTACCTGAGTCAGCTCAATTATATTCCTGAAGTGTTTCACGTGGAACACCACTATTGGGGTGCTGAAACAAGCTATAGTGAATGGATTCATCTTTTACAAAGTATTGAAAAAGATGAGTCGTCTATAAGTCTTGTGTTTATCGTTGATTCCGAAATTGACCAAGATACATTAGATGAAAAGATTTGGATTTCAGAGCAGTATATTCCTGCAGAATATATTTCGAGCTGTTGTTTAGCTTCACCTAAAATTCAAATTGAAAATGTTTTACCTACGAAAACATTAGATATTGCGATAAATGAAAAACAACTGAAACAGAGTTTAGATCGCTATAACATTGATCATCAGTTCAAAGTGGAAAATGAGCAGCCCTTTACAGTTCTGTTGGATGACATTACTCAACTCAAAACACTTAAGAAAATTGAGCAAAATTTTGCCAATACGAATATTGAGCAACATCACTATTTAATGCTTTTTCCAACACTTGGGAATACACAAAGCTTAGCTAAAATTTTTGGCTTTACTCTCGCTTTTCAGTTTGATGATGCCTTGATGACAATGGTGTATACAACTCAAAACCCAGATGTTCAGACATTTATTCAAACTTATCAATCAGAATCAGACATAAATCCTGAGCAGCAAAACGTTTAAAAATTTACGAAAAAAATGAGAATACAATGCACACGATATTAGGCTATGTATGGCAGTACGTTTCAAACCCAAAGGCAATCATTGCATTGTCATTGTTTGTTGCCTTAGTGTCTGCCTATCACACGATACCTAGACAGTATTTCTGGCCGCTTGCGGTGGCTTATGTACTGGGTCTAATCGGTTATGGAATCTATTGGTTCATTCAACGCAAACGCTATGAGAAGCAAGGGGAAGAATTGGCGGAAGCAATCGAAAAAGATACCCAAGCTGAGTATGGTAAGCAGAAGGATAAAGATGAACTACAATTGGTTCATCAACAGATGAAGGATTCAATTCAGCTCATTCGTAAGTCAAAGCTGGGTGATAAAAAAGGGAATGCAGCGCTATATGAGTTGCCTTGGTATATGGTCATTGGTAACCCTGCTGCCGGTAAGAGTTCTGCCATTTATAACTCGGGCTTAAAGTTCCCATTCGAAGAAACGCATAAAAATGCAGTGTCTTCAGGTTTGAGTGGAACACGTAATTGCGACTGGTTTTTCTCAACAGAAGGGGTGTTGTTAGATACTGCTGGTCGTTACTCAGTCTATGCAGAAGATCACTCTGAATGGATTGGTTTTTTGAACTTGCTCAAAAAAAATAGATCTAAAGCGCCGATTAATGGACTGATTGTCACCGTCAGTATTGCCGAGTTAGTTAGCCAAAGTCCTGAAAAATCTTTGAAACTCGCTAAAAACTTGAGAGCACGTATACAAGATTTGACGGAACGTTTAGAAATCTTTGCACCTGTGTATTTGGTGTTTTCTAAAATGGATTTGATCGCAGGATTCACTGAGTTTTTTGATTGTTATGATCAGGATGAATTTGACCAAGTTTGGGGAGCAACGCTGCCTTATAATCCAGATTCATCTGAAAATGCTGTTGATCTATTCGAGCATCATTACAATATTTTGTATGATGGATTGAAAAGCGTAAGTACGACTCATTTAAGTCGCCGTCATGCACAGAATATCTCACCAAGTGTGATGACTTTTCCGCTTGAGTTTAAGACTTTAAAACCAGCACTCAAAACTTTTATAGGAACACTATTTGAGGAAAATCCGTATCAGTTCAAACCTGTATTCCGTGGTTTTTACTTCACCAGTGCCTTACAAGAAGGAACGATCGAGAGTCCAATGACGGAGCAAATTGCTCAAGAATTTAGACTTCAGAAAATTCCGAACAGCGAACATGGTATTCCACAAAATTCTGTATCACAGAATCATGGGTATTTCTTAAAGGGATTATTTTCAGATGTCATTCTGAAAGATAAAAACTTGGTGAAGCAACATATTAACCCGGCGAAAAAGCGCCAACGTTATTTGAGTTTTATTGCAGCTTTACTTGGGGTATCTGTAATTTTAGGCCTGTGGGTGTGGTCTTACCGTAACAATCAACAGTTGATCGCAGATGTTCAAGCTGATCTGAATAAAGTGATGCAAATGGAGCAGGCATCAGGTCAGCATTTGGCGACACAGCTCGACTCGTTACTAATTTTACAACAGCGTTTAGAACAGTTAGATCAATTTGAAGAAGATCGTCCATTAAAGTTTGGCTTTGGTTTGTATCAAGGCAATGATCTGCGGGAAAAACTTAAAACCGAATATTTAAATGGTGTGCGACAAATTGTTTTAGAACCATCTCAACAAAATATTGGTCAGTTCTTGCAACGTGTAAAAAATAATGAAGTGACACTAAAAGAAAATCACGTTAATGTTGAAATTCAGCAAGTAGCGGCGAAACCTGCACAAAATGCTTTGGAACCTTCTGATTCGAATCCCCAAGATGCTTACAACGCATTGAAAGCTTATTTGATGATGAGCAATTCAAAATATATGGAAGCAAGTCATCTGAGTGATCAGGTTACGCGCTTTTGGCGTTCATGGTTAGATGCCAATCGTGGACAAATGCCACGTGGTGAAATGATCCAAAAAGCGGAGCAGGTGCTGACCTATACCATGACATTGGCGAATGATCCAAAATTCCCACAGTTGTCAGCGGATGCGCAATTGGTTGATCAAAGCCGACAAGTATTGTTGGCGGTGATGAAGGGGATGCCAGCACGTGATCGAGTTTATAATGAGATCAAAATGCGTGCTGCTGTACGATATCCAGCAGTGACAGCAGCTCAAATTGTAGGTGAGAACAATCGTAGTGCCGTATTAGGTTCTTATGCTCTTCCTGGGGTATTTACATATAAGGCATGGAACGAATATATCGATCAAGCCATTGATGAAGCTGCGAATAGTCCGACAGACAGTCGTGACTGGGTGTTGAACAGCAATCAATCAGATGACCTCACCTTTAGTGGTAGTCCAGATCAAATTCGTAAGCAGCTGACTGAACTCTATAAGAAAGAATATATCGCAGAGTGGCGTAAATTCTTGAATGGAATTTATTACGCAAAACAACCTGATTTTGCCCAGCAACATAAAACAATAGATTTATTGGGTGAGCCTCAAAACTCCCCGATACGTTTGCTCATTGAGCATACAGCGAAAGAAACCAATTGGGATAACCCTGTGGTTCAAGCGGAATTGGCGGCTCCACAAACAGGATTTATCGCTTGGTTTAAACGTAAGGTTCTTCGTCAAGATAATACCAATGAAATTCAACGTGCAGCTGAGCGCGCCCAAGGTGCTATCTCAAAAGAATTTAACGTTTTTTATCAGTTGGTTCGTAAACGTGATGATCAGCAAAATAAATCATTACTTGATGAGTATTTAGAAAATCTCGCACAGGTACGCAGTAAGTTTAATGATCTCCGAAATGCAGGGGATATTGGCCCAAATGCGATGGCTTTGGTAAAACAAACCATCAATGAACAAACCTCAGTATTTAATACTACGCAAAAACTTGTCGATGAAAAACTGACGGTCGGTCTGAATGATATTGACAATAAGCTCATTCAAAAGCTTTTGGTGAGTCCACTGACACAATCCTTTGCAAGCTTAATCACGCCAGCACAAGATGAGATTAATAAATTATGGGTGATGCAAGCTTATCAACCGTTTAATCAGACTCTGAGCCAAAAGGTTCCATTCAATACCTCGGCTTCAATCCAAGCGACGAGTAGTGAAATCGGTCAAATCTTCGGTGAGGGCGGTAGTATTGCCAATTTTGTTAAAGAAACGCTCGATCCATTTGTGATTCGTCGTGGCTACACACTGACTTCTAAAACGTGGAAAGACCAAGGCATTATCTTGAATCCACAATTTGTGATGAGTTTCCAACGCTATGTTTCACCACTTAACGGTGTAGCTACAGGTACTTTGTCACAAGGTTCTGCTCCTGCTGCGACCAATCAGTCCAACTTCCAATTCTATCCATTGTCTAATCCACAGTTGCTGTCTTATACGATTGATATTGATGGTCAACGTATGGTCTTTGAAAATGGTATCCAACAGTGGGTGAACTTTGTTTGGCCGAATACTGGTGCTATTCCTGGAGCACGTATTACTGCAGTCGATCTCGAAGGGAAAACGCATACGATTTTTGATGCACCAGGTGAATACGGGATCAATCGTTTGATCGACTCTTCGCAACGTCGTGATCAAAATGGTGTCATCGAAATGACTTGGGCAAGTGTTCAACAACCATCATTAGCGGTAAAAGTAAACTTTCGTTTGATCAGTGGGAATTCAGGTCAAGGTGGAACAGGCGTTGGTTCTAATCGTGATTTAAACGGTTTGCAATTGGTTGATAAGGTGACGACCAACAAGGCGACAGCACGTGTGGTATCTGCTCAAAAGGCACCAACACCAGCACCTCAAGCTGAGAATTCAACGAATACGGCATTGCAAAATGCAACACAAGGAGCACAGCCATGATGTATGGAGTACAACTTAAGATGGATCATCAGTAGGAGGCGATATGTACAGTGTGAAAACAACGCCTTTGTACTATGGTAAGAGTCCTGCTCGTGGCGATTTTCTGAAAACCAAAGGACAGTATTCTTTGATTCAAGTGATTGATCAGTGGATTACTGAAGCGCTTGAAATGGCAATGAGAAATCCAAATTTCGATCAAAATTATCAAAGTTTGGCATCATTAGATTTCTTTATTGCCAATCCGCGTGAAAATATGTTCTTGGTTGCAAACTTAGTGACCAGCAAAGACAGCTCAGGTCGTCAGTTTCCTATGGTGTTGAGTCACTTATTGGAAGTGGATGCACCCTACCAAAATTTGCTCTATGCACCTTATAGCTATAAGCCAGTTTTGATTGACTTATTTCAAAGAAACCGTGTGATTCGTCAAATTCGAGATGCTGATGATTTAATCGAAAAACTGGCTCAGCTCAAAAAAGAAATTCAAGTTCTTGATGTAACTGAATCAACCGCTTTTTTTGAAAATCATACCATGCATTCGTTTGCACAAATGATGAAAATATCGGTCTATGAGCTTGCACAAAGCATGATTGGACTAGGTCTTTTACTCCAACCTGTATTAAAAAATGGAACGAGTAAACTGAATAAGGTGTTAATTTTACCGATTCACAACCCTAGTTTTTGTTATGAAATCGCAGCATTCTGGGTTAGTTTAATCGCAAGATTTTTGCCAAAACATAATACCGAAGTGTTAATTGGTATTCTTCATTCAGAACGTCCAGTTTTATTATTTGGCTTTCAGGGCGCAGATATTGAAGCATTAAGTGATATTTTCAATCAGAACTTAAGCTCTGAACATTGGGTTTCATTGGTACAAGCACAGTGGATTGATCGCTATTTGGAGCAAAATGCAGGTCTTGCTGCACTCGAGCAATCTTTGTGCGAACGACAGTTAAGTTTAAATCAAGGAATGAAATTATTCCGACAGACTTTTATAGAAGAATAATGATGAAGAAAACCTTATTAAAGATTTCATTGCTTAGTTCGATATTGAGTATAAGTGTTATATCGTTTGCGAAAGAAATTATCGTTGAGGGAGTTGTTCCTAACGAGATGAGCAAACAGGCCATATTGAATAAAATGAAAGTGGTCTATAGCCAAGACCAAATTATCGATAAAATTCAGGTTCGTCCTGTCACTGCACCCAATGGATGGAGTGATTCCGTGACACAAGTCATTACACCTGATCTTAAAAAAGTTTCTCAAGGAAAATTGAGTGTAAGAGGAACACAAGTTGAGCTCACAGGTAAAGTCCTCAATCAAAATGATATCGTACCGACTCAAAATACATTTCAAAATTTAGTTGTGGCACCTTATCGCTTTAATGCACAGTTATCTGTGAATCATGCAGAACAAGCCATCATTGATAATGCTTTAAAAAATCGAATTATTGAATTTGCTTCTGGAAGTGCCACACTTTTACCAGCAGGCACACAAATTTTAGACGAAATGGTGGTTGCGCTAAACAAAGTTCAAGGCAAAAATGTCAAAATCATCGGACATACTGACAGTCAAGGTAATCCACAGAAAAACAAAGAATTGAGCTTGCAACGTGCGGATGCAGTAAAACAATATTTGATTGCCAAGAATATTTCACCTTCACGATTAAGTACAGCGGGTATGGGTGCTGATGAACCTGTTGCAGACAATGCAACGGAAGAGGGTCGTAAGAAAAATCGAAGAATCGAGTTTGAAGTTCAATAAAATATTATAAAAGGAACAAGTGTATGGCTTTCCCTTATATTACGATTGGCTCTCCAACCACTGGTGGTGGGCAGGTTATTTCAGCAAATAGTTCTTTCTTAATCGAAGGTAAGCCAGTTGCTTGTGTAGGGGATAAGGCCACCTGTCCTAAACATAAAACGGTGACGACAATTGTTGCGGGTGACAGCAAAATGGTTATTATGGGAAAACCCGCCGCACAGCATAATTCACCTTTGGCATGTGGATGCAAATGTATAGGGAATCAAAGTTTAACGGTTGGACAAAATTAGTTAATTCATTGGGATCTGTATCTAAAAAGAACCCTCTAATTTTAGAGGGTTCACTTTTTCAACTATAATTTTATCTCGATCAAAGTGTCTTCGGTATTTGTAATCGCGCACCTACTGATGATCTGAAGATGATTATTACGCACTTACATATTGCACAATTTTATCAAACGCAGATTTAAGCGCTTTGTCATCGAATTCATTGCCTTCGAATGTTTCATTGCGATTGCGTGCAAAAATATCGCGAATCTCAACCACGGCATTTGAGTCGACTAAACCTAATTGCGTAGCAACTTGACGGATTTGATCGATAGAGCGAGAGCCATTACTACCGCCATAACTGACATAAGCAGCAGGTTTTCCATTCCACTCTTTACCTAAATAGTCGAGTGCATTTTTAAGTGCAGGGCTGTATCCATGATTATATTCAGGACTAATAAATATAAATGCATCACCTTTCGCGATTTGAGCAGCCCATTCTTGTTGCTTAGGTTGATCATATATACCCGTTAGTGGTGGATTTGCTCCAGCGAAAAACGGTAAATCCCATTCTTTTAAGTCCACAATTTCTGTCTTAATCGTGCTGTAGTTATATGATGAAATCGTGTTTTGAACCCAATTTGCAACTTTAATGGCTGTGCGGCCTTCTCGAATGCTTCCCACAATAATTTGAATATTCACCAAATTTATCCTTCTAACTGTTATCACACTGACTTTAAAATGTTTTTTTTAAAAAAGGTAGATCGAAAATGTATCTAAAAAAAAGCGCCATAAGGCGCTTTTTTATGTACGAATCAGGCATTACATAATTTTGATGCCTTGCTGACCTGCTGGTGTTACTTTGAAAATTTCAACTTCAAAAGTAATGTCCTTACCAGCAAGCGGATGGTTAAAGTCGACCTCAGTGATATCATCATCAACCGATTTAACCACACCATATAATGACTGCTTTGCTTTATCTTCAAACTCAATCATTTGACCTTCAGCAGGACGTTGCTCAAATTTAACAGTATCAAATTTTTGCACGTTCTCTTGGTTCCAAGGGCCAAAAGCATCTTCAGCAGGTAAACTTACTGTACGACGGTCACCCGCGCGTAAGCCAAATAAAGCTTTTTCAAAACCAGGCAATAAGCTGCCATCACCTATCACGAGGCTTACAGGTTCTTCGCGACTACGGGTATTATCAATTTCAACACCATTTTCAATGGCTACTGAAAAGTGTAAATGTACTTTTGAACCCGCTTCAATGCGAGTATCTTCATTTGGATTAATAAAATCAGTCATTTTGCGCTTCCGCACGTTGAATACGATGTTTCTCTAAGAAAAAAGTATCGATCAGCATTAAGATGGTACCTAAAGTAATGGCACTATCTGCAAGGTTAAAAGCAGGGAAGTGGCTATTGTTATAGTAGACATGAATAAAATCTACAACATAGCCTAAACTTACTCGATCAATAAGATTACCAATCGCCCCACCTAAGATGAGTGCGATGGCTAAAGGCAATACTTTCATGTTTTTTGGCATACGCATAATCCAAAACACAAAAATAACCGAGACAATTCCTGCAAGTGATGTAAAGAAATAACGTTGCCATCCACCGGCATCGGACAAGAAACTAAAGGCAGCGCCGTAGTTATGTAATAATGTCCAATTTAAAAAAGGTAAAACAGGTACAGGGTCTGCATAAGTCAGATGTGTACTTGCTATCCATTTAGTCCATTGATCCAAAATAATGGCAACAATAGACAATCCTATCCACCACAAATTGTGGGGATAGAATTGGAATAAACCTTTTTTATTATTTTGTGGATTAGGCATATTTTCTCTCTTCGCCTTGACCTGTAGGGAGGTTAATAATACAACGACCACATAGTCCTGGATGTGATGGATGTGTATTCACATCAGGCAGAACATGCCAGCAACGAACGCATTTTTCGCCGTCAGCAGCAGAAACTTTCACATTCAAGCCTTCTAAGTCAGATACTTCACCTTGTGCTGCATCGAAACTATTGACCATCACTTGTGAAGTAATGAGAACGAAACGAAGTTCATCGCCTAATTTGTCTAGAACGGCTTTAAGTTCATCATTCGCCCAAAGCTCAACCTTAGCAGACAAGTTTGAACCCACAGTTTTCGCACCACGTGCTGCCTCGATAAACTTATTCACTGCCGATTTCACATTGATCAATGTTTGCCATTCAGTTTCTGATACGACATTGGCACTTGATGCAGTCGGAATATCATACCATTCAGCAGTGAAGACATATTTCTCAGTTTGACCGGGAATCAATGGCCAAGCTTCTTGTGCGGTGAACGTTAAAATAGGTGCCATCCAACGTACAAATGCTTGAACCAAATGGTACAACGCAGTTTGTGCAGAACGGCGTGCTTGAGAATCTGCTTTGGTGGTGTACTGACGGTCTTTGATAATGTCTAGGTAGAAACCACCTAAATCGTTGATACAGAAATTCGTCAGCGCACTTGTCACGATATGGAAGTTCATATCTTCGTAAGCTTTCTTAATGGTTTCTTGCACTTCTGAAGCACGTTGCAAGATGTATTGATCAAGTGCAATCAAATCATCAATCGCTAAGCAATCAGTCGCAGGTTGGAAACCATTTAAGTTTGCTAACAAGAAACGCAATGTGTTACGAATACGACGGTAACCGTCTGAGGCACGGTTAAAGATTTCTTTACCTGCGGTCATTTCATAACGGTAGTCTGCAGATGCAATCCAGAAACGAAGGCCATCAGCACCCATATCTTTAATGATGTCTTGCGGTGTGATGACGTTACCGATCGATTTCGACATCTTACGGCCTTTCTCATCGACCACGAAGCCGTGTGTCAACAAGCCTTTATACGGTGCGCGTTCGTTGATTGCCATTGAAGTCAACAATGAAGATTGGAACCAACCACGGTGTTGGTCTGAACCTTCAAGGTACAAATCAGCAGGGTCTTGTAGCTCTTCACGTTCACGAAGGACTGCAAAGTGTGTTGTACCTGAATCGAACCATACGTCTAAAGTATCTCGAACAGCGTTATAGCAATCTGCATCATCACCGATGAATTCGCGTGCATCACGGTTATACCAACCATCAATACCTTCTTGCTCGATTAACTTCGCAACTTCTTCAATCAATTCAGGTGTACGAGGGTGTAACTCGTTAGTATCTTTATGAACGAAGAATGGAATTGGCACACCCCAAGTACGTTGGCGAGAGATACACCAATCTGGGCGACCTTCGATCATCGCTTGAATACGGTTTTTACCCCAATCTGGTACAAACTCAATATCATTTTCAATCGCGTTCAATGCACCTTGGCGTAGACCTTGGGCATCCATGCTGATGAACCATTGTGGTGTTGCACGGAAGATAATCGGTGTTTTATGGCGCCAGCAATGTGGGTAGCTATGTTTAATCACAACATGTGCCCAAAGTTTGCCTGCTTCAGTCAATGCTTCAATAATTTTTGGATTGGCTTTGTAGATGTGCTCGCCTGCAAAGAGTGGCGAAGTTGGTAGATACACACCATTACCACCGACTGGGTTTTCAACTTTTAAGTTGTACTGTAAGCCAACTTTATAGTCGTCTACACCATGACCTGGTGCAGTATGTACAGCACCTGTACCGCTACCGTCAGTCACGTGCTCACCTAAGATTACAGGCACTTGGCGTTCAGCGATCAGTGGGTGTTGCAGAACAAGGTTTTCAAGTTTTGCACCAGTGAATTCTGCAATGACTTCAAATGCAGTAAAACCATAACGCTGAGTAGCTGATTCAACCAATGATTTCGCAAGAATGAAGTTTTGAGGTGCTTTGTCTTCACCTGTTGCTTTAACAAGTTGATATTCGAGATCAGCATGAAGCGCAACCGCTTGGTTGGCAGGCATGGTCCAAGGTGTTGTGGTCCAGATCACGATGTCGGTACGTTCAGCAATGTCTACACCCAAACGTGCAGAAAGGTCAGCTAAATCAACAACGCTGAAACCCACATCAATTGCGTCTGATTTTTTATCTTCGTATTCAACTTCAGCTTCAGCCAATGATGAACCACAGTCTAAACACCAGTTGACGGGTTTAAGACCTGGTTCGATATGACCTGCTTTGGCAATAGCACCCAATGAACGCACGATGTCGGCTTCTTGTTTGAAGTTCATCGTTAAGTACGGATTGTCCCAATCACCAAACACGCCCATACGCACGAAGTCTTTCTTTTGCAGTTCAACTTGTGTGTAAGCATATTCACGGCAGGCTTTACGGAATGTAGAAGCATCTACTTTTACGCCGACTTTACCGACTTTTTCTTCAACTTTAAGCTCGATTGGCAGACCGTGACAGTCCCAACCCGGTACGTATGGTGCATCAAAACCATCCATTACTCGGCTTTTAATGATGATGTCTTTTAAGACTTTGTTAACCGCATGACCTAAGTGAATTTGACCATTCGCATAAGGAGGGCCGTCATGAAGCACATATTTTTTCTTGCCAATACGCGACGCACGAATCTGCTGATAAATGTTGTCGGCATACCACTCTTCTAACCATTTCGCTTCACGTACTGCGAGATTTGCTTTCATCGCAAAGTCAGTACCTGGGAGGTTTAGCGTGGCTTTATAGTCCACTGCATTTTCAGGAGTTTGCTTATCGCTCATGCAAGTTGTCTTCCAATTTAATCAGTCTAAAGCTGACGCGTTTTACAAAAATTAAGGAGTATTAATAAGGAAAGTTGGGGTTATTTCGGCGAAACTCAAGCAGTTGCTCAACATCATCATCGATCCCAGCTTTGAGTGCTTCTAGCGAAGGATAATTCTTTTCGCCGTGAACAAAGTTCAAAAATGTTACCCGCATTAACAGGCCATACAGATTAGCAGAAACATCAGGGAAATGTACTTCTAATCGCCACTCTGGATGTTCCTGTTGGATGGCTGGTCGGGTGCCGACATGTCCTGCACCGAAAAGGGCTGTAGACTCATAACCAGCGATACCTGGATATTCGGCATTTTCATTGCGAACTTTGTCTTTTAACGATTCTGTTTCACAAATCACTTCAACACCATAGATACCATGTAAACAGGGCTTATGGCGGTTTAGACGAACATTGATAGTTGGAAAGTTAATGGTGCGACCGATTTGATCACCATATTGAACACGACCCGTAATGCTATACGGGCGACCAAGTAGCTCCGCAGCTTTTTTAAGGTCCCCTGTAGCCAAAGTTTGGCGTATTAAGGTAGAGCTAATACGCTCGCCATTCAGTTCAACGTTATTTAAATCGGTGACTTGAAAACCATAATCGCGCAAGAATTGGCTATTACCTTGTCGGTTTTTACCAAAATGATGATCTTCACCGAGTACTAGGCTTTGGGTATTCAGCTTGTATTTTAAAATATCAGCAAACTCTTCCGCACTTAAATTACGGAATGTGTCATCAAATTTGGCAACAACAATGTAGTCGATACCAAGTGCAGCCAAATGTTCCACTTTTTCACGTAATGAACTAATTCGTGGTGGTGCGTCGTAACTTTTAAAATATTCTAAAGGCTGTGGTTCAAAAATCATCACCACAGTTTTTAAATCTTGTTGTTGTGCTATGTCTTTTAATTGCTGAACCATCGCCTGATGACCCAAATGAACACCATCAAAATTGCCAATGGTGACGGCAGTTTTGGGCAATTGAAAGTTGGGCGCTAAAGCATTCAGACGGAGTAGCTTCATGGGCGAAATGGTGACTAAAATTAATTTGGGCTATATATTGCCATATTCTCACAGTTTCGTCTTGTTGTTGTGTTTTTATTCAATACTTTCATTGCAGATTTTTATATCAATAAAATTTATTTTAAAAATAAATATTAATCAATTTTTCTTATTATGGAATTGGATTATGCTGTTTTTATCTTCAAGGCTATGGAATCAACCATGCGCGGACTTTTTCAAGATTTGACACAAGTGTCTGATGTGATCCGTCATTTTACACCAAACTGGTTTACGGTGAGTATGGGGACAGGTGTGGTTGCACTGATTATATCAGAATTTCCAGTGTTGAAAGGACTGACATGGCAGCTTGGGAAGACTTTATGGTATGTGAACATTGGCCTATTTTTACTGTTTAGTAGCCTCTATCTGTTACGATGGATCTTGTATACCAATGAGGCAAAGCAGATTTTTCAACATCCGATGATGAGTTTGTTTTTCGGTGCTATTCCTATGGCATTGGCAACCATCATCAATGGACTGGTGAAATATGGTCAACCTATCTATGGTGAACAGGCATTACGTTTGGCGGAAAGCTTATGGTATGTCGATGTGATTTTGGCGGTTGCAATTGCTTGGTTCGTGCCTTTTATCATGTATCAACGACAACAACATGAACTAAAAAGCATGACTGCTGTTTGGTTGTTGCCAATTGTGGCTTGTGAAGTCGCAGCCAGTAGTGGTGGCGTGTTACTCGCACATTTACCAGCAACGACACACAGTGTGGGAATATTATTGGGCAGCTATATCCTTTGGGGGATGTCAGTTTTACCGGCATTTGCGATTTTGAGTATTTTGATGTTACGTCTTGCACTACATCGACTACCACCGAAAGAATTAGCCATGAGCAGTTGGTTGGCTTTAGGTCCAATTGGTACAGGGGCACTGGCCTTACTATTACTGGGTGCACAAGCACCAACTATTCTTGCCAGTGTAGGCTTAGCAGGGTTAGGGGAGTTCTTACAGCAAGGTGGCATTTTTGCTAGTCTGATTTTATTAGGCTTTGGGCTGTGGTGGTTCGGGATTGCAGTGTTAACCACTTATCATCATGCCAAGCAAGGTTTGCCTTTTAACTTAGGTTGGTGGGGACTGACTTTTCCACTGGGGGTATTCAGCTTAGCGGTCTTGAGTTTAGCTGAGCAGCTGAATGTAGGCATCATTTATCAATTGGGTTATTTGCTCACAATGCTATTAGTTTTGCTTTGGCTTATTGTGATGAGTAAAACATTGGTCGGCTTTTATCGCGGGCATTTATTATTCTCACCGTGTCTAAAAAGCTATTTAGAAAATAAAGTCTAAGACATGTATAAAATAGATTGAAATCAAAAGCTGAGCGAGGCCTCAGCTTTTTATGTTTGCAGTTTATTCAACCTTGATTTTTAATGAGCAGCAATAATTTAGTCAATGAGTATCTGCATGTCTGATCTAGCCCTAATTATGGCCTTAGCAAGCGAATCTAAAGGATTATTCGAAGCTGAAAATATTGCAGTACATTACAGTGGTATTGGTAAGGTCAATGCAGCATTTAAAGCTTTTGAAGTGATTCAAAAAACGGGATGCACAACTTTGCTTAATTTAGGAACAGCAGGAAGTTCGCATTTTGATGCGCATTCCTTGGTTGAAGTAACAACATTTGTACAGCGAGATATGGATGTTTCACCGCTTGGCTTTGAAGTTGGTGTTACACCGATGGATCAGGAATTTCCCGCAGCGATTAACCTAGAGCCGTATTTTCAACATCTTCCCAAGGGCATTTGTGGGACTGGCGATAGCTTTGAAACTGGTGCGCCTAAGGTGCCATGTCAGTTGGTTGATATGGAAGGATATGCGCTCGCCAAAGTATGTAAGAAACTTGGCGTTCGTTTGATTTCCGTGAAATACATTACAGATGGGGCAAACGACACCGCACATTTAGATTGGGAGGAGAACTTGTTGTTGGGCGCTCAAAAATTATTGGCTTTATATCAGAGTATGGAACACTAGATTTTGAAGATTTTGGCGACCATAGAAACTATGGTCGTATGCCAGAGATCAATCTCGAAGAGATTTAGAGAAACCAATTATGGGCGAGGTAAAATACCATATAGCATCATATGCACCGTATGCTCGATGGTACGTTGATACATGGTGCGATTACGTAAGGTTTTTCCCGTCACCATTTCAGTTTGAGTGCTAAAATCAGCATAGTTCTGTGTGATTCCCCAAAGGTTAATAATTAAAACTTCAGGATCGATTTTGTCTGATATTTTGCCTTGCTCTTGCCATGTAGCAATCACTTTAGATTTACGTTTGAAGAGTTTTTTTAATGGACCTTTCAAAATTGGCAGGATATGTGGTGCGCCTTGGATAATTTCTAAAGCAAATAATTTTGATGCTTTATGTTGAGTACGGGAAACCTCAATTTTTTGCATAAGATATTGCGTAATCGCTTCAGCAGGCTCTAAATCAGCTTCCAACATTTGCAGTGGAGCTAACCATTTTTGCATGACTGTAGTCAGCACTTCGACATAGAGCGCTTCTTTATTTTCGTAGTAATAGAAAATATTCGATTTGTGCATTTCCGCGAGTTGTGCAATTTCATCTAAGCTTGCACCACTAAAACCATACACAGAAAACACATCTAATGCAGCAGCTAAAAGCTGTTGACGTTTTTGCGTACTCTTCTTTTGTTCCATCTCGTCAGTAAATTATAAAAAGGAACCTCAAATTGTACGGCAAAACGTGCGATTTGTGCACAAGGATTAGGCCATTTGCAAAAGAATATGAAGAATAATTGTGTAGTTAAGTGATAAAACTAATAATAAGACACATGTACAATCTATTTGATAAACAAATACATATTACTCATGTGGGAAATGCTGATCGAGAATATCTTTTAATTTAATTAAAAAAAGCCATTTATCAGTACGAAAAGTGTCTAATTTTCCGACGAAAATTAGACACTTCCATTTACCTTATTCAACAATTCAGAATGTCATATTTTGTATCGCTTAAGTTGAAAGTACGGCTTCTAAAACTTGTTGTTCAAGCTCTGCAAATTTGACATTTTTTTGTCGCGGTCGTGGTAAATCTACTTTGAACTGATGTGCGATATGACCTTTATCGAGCAAAATAATACGATCTGCTAACTGGACTGCTTCACTGACATCATGTGTCACTAAGATGGTGGTGAAGCCTTGTTCTAACCATAGTTTCTCGATTAGATTTTGCATGTCTAAACGCGTAAGCGCATCTAAAGCCCCCAAAGGTTCATCAAGTAATAGTATTCGAGGGGTATGAGACAAGGCACGTGCTAGCGCTGCTCGTTGACGTTGTCCACCTGAAAGTTGTGCAGGCCAAAGTTCAGCTTTTTCATTTAAGCCAACTTTTTCCAATAATGCTTCAGCCTTATCATGCTGGGATTTATCTAAGCCCAATTGCACATTTTTTAAAATGCTTTTCCATGGTAATAGGCGAGGATCTTGGAACATGACGCGGATGTCATCAGCGGTAATACCTTCACGAAAGTTCAGTGCAGATTTAAATTTAATCTCACCATAACTCGGTTGTTCTAAATCCGCGATTAACCGTAACAACGTACTCTTACCACAGCCACTTCGACCCACAATGGCAACAAATTCACCAGGTTCTATATGTAGGTCTAAATCCTCTAATACTTTAACTTTGCCATAGAACTTGTGCAGTTGTTCAAGATTGATTTCTGCACCGATCTTTTGTGGAGCTGATCTGGCATGATCTGGAATGACATGTTCATCAGCGAGATTTGAAATACTTAAATCAGTCATACGCATTCCTATTTTTGATAGCCTGGATGCCAGCGTAATAAATATTTTTCTAAGGCAACCGCGAGTACATCCGCTAATTTACCAAGTAGGGCATACAGTAGAATCCCAACTAAAACGACATCTGTTTGTAAAAATTCACGCGCATTCATGGTCATGTAGCCAATTCCAGCTTGTGCTGAGATGGTTTCAGCCACAATTAACAGAACCCAAACTAAACCTAGTGCGAAGCGCAAACCAACTAAAATGGAAGGAAGAGCACCTGGTAAAATAATTTCTTTATATAACTGCCAGCGTGTTAAACCATAACTCTTGCCCATCTCGATCAGCTGAGGATCTACAGATCGGATACCGTGATACGTATTGATATAAATTGGGAAAAACACGCCAATCGCGACCAAAAATAATTTGGCAGATTCGTCAATTCCAAACCATAGAATCACCAATGGAATTAAAGCTAAAGCTGGAATATTACGGATCATTTGTAGGGTCGTGTCGAGTAACGTAGAGGCGACTTTAGATGAGCCATTTAACAACCCTAAAAATAATCCTAAGCCACCACCAATCAGCAAGCCAATCAGTGCACGTCCCGCACTGACTTGAACATGTGTCCACAGTTCACCACTGAGCAATAGATGCCAAAAAGCCAAAACCACTGCGGTTGGAGCAGGCAAGACGCGGCTTTCTAAAATGCCAGTGACTGATGCCAGTTGCCAAATCACAATAAGGAAAATGGGTACTAACCAAGGCAACAAACGTTGCCCCAGTTGTTTGGTTCCTCGAGAGAGAAAACCTTCAGCTTTAACCACCTTGGTTTTACTCAACACGATAGAATGCTTTTGAGTTTTATTTACCGCTGTTGTCATGCCGGCTCCTGAACCTGATCTCCTTTTTTATTTTCTTCAGGAGTGTAGTTATTCGCGACAATCTCACCAAAAGGTCCAGTCAGATTCGGTTGAGTCAGTTTTTTGCGTGTTTCTAATGGTAGAAGAGGGAATACCAATTCAGCAAAACGAATTGATTCTTCAAGGTGCGGATAACCCGAGAAAATAAAGGTATTAATGCCTAAATCTGCATATTCTTGGATACGTGCCGCCACAGTTTCAGGGTCACCTACTAATGCCGTGCCTGCACCCCCACGGACGAGACCTACGCCAGCCCATAAGTTTGGTGACACTTCAAGTTTCGAGCGATCTCCATTATGAAGTTCAGCCATACGACGTTGACCAACAGAGTCCATTTGTTTAAATTTTTTCTGTGCCGCAGCGATGGTTTCATCATCAACATACTGAATTAATTCTTCAGCAGCTCTCCATGCTTCCTCGTTGGTTTCGCGGACGATGACATGTAAACGAATACCGTAATCTAGGGTGCGACCTTTAGCTGCCGCCTTAGCGCGGACATTTTCAATTTTTTCTTTAACCGCTGCTGGAGGCTCTCCCCAAGTTAAATAGGTATCTACTTGATCAGTTGCCAGTTCAACAGCATCATCAGAAGAACCACCAAACCACAATGGTGGATAAGGTTTTTGGACGGGTGGATATAATAATTTTGCATCATCCACGCTTAGACGTTCACCATGGAACGTGAAGCTTTCACCCGTATGAGAGCGTTTTAAAATTTCGCGCCAAATCGTAGTATATTCAGTCGCAGTTTTATAACGCGTTTTATGATCTTCATAGACGCCGTCACCTTTTAACTCTTGCTCATCACCACCAGTGACCAAGTTCAATAGAACACGGCCATTTGAAAGACGGTCAAAGGTTGCTGCCATACGTGCAGCCAGTGCAGGAGTGGTTACCCCTGGACGCAAAGCAACGAGAAATTTAAGATTTTTGGTGGCATCAATTAAACTTGCGGCAGTCAACCATGGATCTTCACAAGAACGACCAGTCGGGATAAGCACACCTTCATAACCTAGATTATCCACCGCCACAGCGATTTGTTTCATGTAGGCATGGTCGACAACACGTCCGCCTTTGCTTGTACCTAGGTAGCGACTATCACCATGAGTAGGAATAAACCAGAAAATTTTCATTACTTAAGTCCTTAATATGAGTTACTGACCAGTCCATACGACTTGGTTAATTTGTATCGGTTTAGGAATGATTTTGAGCTCAGCAAAGCGATCAGCCAGTTGTTGCTGATCTGCAATGACTTTCGCGGTTAAAGGTGCTGCATAAGATGGACGAGGTCGGCGCTGAACAAAGGTTTGGCTCACATTCGGCTTTAAACCTGTTGTTTTGGCAAAAATCGTTGCTGTAGTTTTTAAGTTCTTTTGAACCCATTTATCAGCAAGATTAATCTGTTCAATGACACCTGAAATCGCTTGAGGATGTTTGTCGATAAACTTGCCTGAAGCGAGATAGAACGTGTAATTCGGGCTCAGCCCTTGTCCAGTGGTCAAAACTTTTGCTTTATCTTCAAGTTCAGCAGCAGCGTAATACGGGTCCCAAATGGCCCATGCATCAACAGCACCTTTTTGGAATGCTGCGCGTGCATCAGCAGGACTTAACCAAATTGGTTTTACATCGCTCCATTGCAAACCTGCTTTTCGGACGGCTTGGACCAATAGATAATGTGAACTAGAGCCACGATGTACTGCGACACGCTTGCCTTTGAGGTGTTTAAGCTGAGTAATTTTGGATTTTTGCGGCACTAAGATTGCTGAAGAAAGAGGCTTCGCCGCCTCATAAGCAATGTAATGCAAAGGTTTGTTTCCTGCTTGAGCATAAACAGGGGGGGTATCACCTGTTGCACCAATATCCACTGAACCCACTGCAAGTGCTTCTAAAATTTGAGGACCACCAGGGAACTCATTCCATGTAATTTTGGCATTGGGAAATTCTTGCTCAAACAGTTTTTGCTGTTGAGCAATCACCAAATTTACGGAAGATTTTTGGAAGCCAATGCGTAATTCTTTCACTGAGGGATCAACAGCCCATGCAGCTGAGCAACCCAACATCGCACAGGCAAATAGCATCGTTGTCATTGAATGACTTGAGGTTTTAAACCAAGTGTGTGCTGTATTTCCTGATTGATGTTGAGTCATGTTCATCACCTTTTCATGTTGTTATTTGGGTGTAGGCGCAATAATTGCGGCCTGAATATTGATTTTGTTTGGAATTAACTTCTGTTGATGGAATACATCGGCAACTTTTTGCTGATGTTGAGCAACTTCAGTACTAATTGGATAAACGCCGAAGCTCATACGTCCAATTGAGGTTTGAAGAATTTTGAAATCTAGGCCTGTAGGCTTCACGAGCAGTTGAGCGGCTTCATCTTTATTGGAAGCAATCCAATCTGATGCTTCATTAAGTTCTTGAACAACGGTTTGTATAATTTCAGGATTCTGTTCAACGAACTTACGATCAGCCATATAGAACTGGTAGTTATTGGCATTCCCTTCGCCAGAAGCGAGAACACGTGCGCCGATTTGATGCTCTGCCGCTGCAAAGAACGGATCCCAGATTACCCATGCATCGACTGCACCGCGCTCAAATGCTGCGCGAGCATCCGATGGTGGTAGGTAAACCACTTCAATATCATCAAGCGTCAAATGATTCTTTTCTAAGATCTTCAAGAGAAGATAATGAACGTTAGAACCTTTGTTTAACGCTACACGCTTACCTTTAAGTTGTTGAATATCTTTGATGTTCGAATTTTTTTGAACAATCAACGCTTCAGCGCGTGGAGTCGCAGGTTGATTTGCGACATAAACCAAATTTGAATTCGCTGCTTGGGCAAAAATAGGGGGTGCTTCACCGACTTCACCAAATGAAACACTGCCGACATTCAAACCTTCTAACAGTTGTGGTCCACCTGGGAACTCTACCCATTTCACTTGAATGTTTTGATCCTTCAAAGCGGCTTCTAATTCACCACGTTCTTTAATCACGGGCAGTAAGCCATATTTTTGATAACCGATATTTAACACTTGGGTTTTATCTTCTTTTTTTGAGTCGCAACCAGTGAGTAGCAAAGCACCTGTTAACGCAGAAGACAAAATGAGTGTTTTTTTCCAAAGATTAGCGTTAAAGCTGCTCATATTGAAAATCCTGAAAACTTAAAAATAAAAAAAATCAAAAAAATAAATGCGTCATGTAACGCGCCTAAGTTAATGAATTTTCTATTTCGTAAAAAATAAGAATTCAGGAATTCCTAATGAATAAAAAAGATAAAATTAAAAGAGAAAAAAATATCTAAAAAAATGCAAAAGGCTCAATCTAAGAATAACGATATTTTTGTTTCTAAGTTTATGAAATATATAAATATATATTAAAATATTAAATTGTGATAAGGATATGATTTGTATGAATATATCGAATGATTGTGAAGATAGTTCACCTAGGAATATCGATATATAAAAGAAAGATAAAGCAGTTCATAAGGGTGCAATAAAAAAGCCACTTTAGAGTGGCTTTTTACAAACAATTGAGTTTCTTTGGAAATTATAAAGTGCCTGACGCGCTTGTGGTAAGTCATCCACCGATGCTTTGACAAACCCTTGTTCCAAAAACCAATGTGCGGTTCGTGTCGTAAGAATAAATAACTGTTGGATATTAGACTTTTTTGCTTTCTCTTCTAAATAGTGCAAGATTTGGCTACCACGATTTGATTTGCGGTAACTTGGATGTACTGCCACACAGGCTATTTCTGCAGAACGAATTTCATTTGATTCAGTTGGTATTGGATATAATGCTGCACAAGCCAGAACCATACCGTCACGTTCAATCACAGCGAAATGATCAATTTCATTTTCTAAGCGTTCTCTAGAGCGGTATACCAAAATGCCTTCTTGTTCTAATGGCCGTAATAAACTGATTAATCCACCGACATCCTGAATCGTCGCTGTGCGGACTTCTTCATAATGTGCATCGGTGATCATCGTGCCATGCCCATCACGAGTAAATAATTCTTCGATTAATGCACCATCATGTTCATAAGATAATAAATGAACGCGGTTAACGCCATTTAAAGAGGCTTCCTTGGCATTTTGTAAATGCAATGCCAATTCATAATTTTGCTCTAAAGCAACGTCAATATGTTGATCTAGCTGATGCGGGGTCACTTCGCGCAACAACTGCTGTGGGCTTTGCATTAAACCTTGTTCGGAACCGAGAAAAATGAGTTTATCGGCACCGAGTTGGATAGCTGTTTTGGTCGCCACTTCTTCAGCAAGCAAGTTATAAACTTCACCAGTGGTTGAATAACCTGAGGGGCCAAGCAATACAATATTGTGATTGTCCAAATGTTTTTGAATCGCATCTGCATCGACTGAACGCACTTCACCGGTAAGTTGAAAATCGATACCGTTACGAATGCCATAAGGTTTAGCTGTTATAAAATTACCAGATACCACATCAATGCGAGCACCATACATGGGTGAATTTGCAAGTCCCATAGACAATAAGGCTTCGATTTGTAAACGGATTGAGCCTACGGCAGACATGACCGCACCTAATGAGTCACGTGTTGTTACTCTACGATGATTATGAAAAGGGCTATCTAAATTCTTCTCAGCAAGATTTGCACTGATTTGTGGTCGTGCTCCATGAACCAGAATGAGTCGAATGCCGAGAGAATGTAAAAGGGCAATATCATGAATAATATGTTGAAAATTTGGTGATTGAACTGCTTCGCCGCCAAACATTAAAACGAAGGTTTTATTACGATGGGCGTTGATATACGGCGCTGAGTTTCGGAACCAATGCACATATTGCTGTGTCATATTTTGAGTTGTATCTATTGAGTCCGATTGCATGCATGTACCGATAGAAGCGGGAAGTGGTCATCAGATTCTAAACAAAAAAATGATTTTCCACACCTGCATTAAAATAAAGACATAAAAAAGCCCAAACTGAGTTTGGGCTGAGTGCAGGGAAGATCAATTTGAGAAGATCTAGGAATAAGCTTATCCGATGATACGCACGATGCGATCTGTACGCTCATTCACTAAGACATAGTCTCCATTAATTTTGTACCACTGCTGGTTACGCGCCGCTTTAGGTAGATTCTTCGCTTGTCGATCACTTAACTCAAATTTTGAAGAGTTGAATTGACGTGGTAACTGTTGACCTACTCGCCATTGACGGCTTGGATTTACATTTTGGAAGCCACGATTTTGTTCATAGCGGTCATGTTGATATTTCCCAGGCTGACCTTTATTCCAATGCGCTGGTGGTGGAGTTGGTTTTGAATAGTGACGACCATCGTCATGTGGACCAGCCATCGCAGATGTTGCCAATAAACCACTCATTGCTAATGTAAGTACTGATACTAACTTTTTCATGTGGGATACCTCTAACTTTGTTATTTATCCGATATCGCTAAAGTACAAAATGATTTGAGATAAACCGTGGAGAGATATAGTCAATTTGTGAAATGTATGAAGAAGTGATGAAGATGAATGATTAGGATTGAACTCAACAAAAAACCCGACATGAAGTCGGGTCGATTTAAACGTCAAAATTAATCTTGCTGGATTTTCAAAATGCTATTGCTGTTTGAATCCACCAGAATAAAGTCATTATTCACTTTGTACCATTGTTGGTTTTTACCAGGTTTTGGTAGGTTATGATCTTTATATTCGGTTTTATAACTATTGCCACGATAGTGTTGAGGCATGACGTAGCCAGTTTGCCATTTATGTTGACGTAAACGTTTTACGCCACGCTCTTCTCTGTTTTTACGACGATCTTGGAACTCTTGATCTGATGAAGCATCATATTGAGTACGTTTCTCAAATCCTTTACCACGTTCACGTGAACCTTTATCTTGGTAGTCATCAGAGTAAGGAGCAGCATTGGCAATATTTGCTGTAAATATTGCACTTAAAGATAATGTCAAAACTGTCATAATCTTTTTCATATTCCGCCCTCGTTGACCTTATAAATTGGGGTTCACACTAATGTACTGAAAAAATGCAGAGAAACTGTGAAGATAGAATGTAATTTAGATTAAAAATAACGAGATAATAAGAACATATTTTAATAGGAATGAAAATAGAAACCGATGCTTTAGCTGAGCAATCAATGCTTTGAGCAATTTTAAATTTTGAATCCTAATATGATTTTTAAATTGTAAATATTTTAATAACACAGAAGATGATTTTCTTTTAAATAAGAAAAATCATCTGATCCGTTTCATCTCAGTGCCACTGATTATGATATTCCTGCAATTGTTGAATAGCTTCGATAATGATCCACGCAGTTTCGGCATGATCTAAACCTTGAACTAATGAAGCATCCAACTGTAACTGTTCGATTGTTTGGATCGTTGATAATTTTCGAGCTTGGTCTGCCATATTATTTCCTTATAAAAGTGTTGAATTTCATGGCATTGATCATAGTTAAAATTTATAAATATAAAAAACCGAATATTTTTCTAAATTTAATCTGATTATTCGATTAATGTTCGAATCAAATGCTTAGAAGACAGCATAATTTTTTATATCGATAAACTTAGCGTATGTATAGACTTTTGTTATAGTAAGAACAATTTTAAAGCAACACTAGGAATAGGTTATGTCTGTCGCTCCGCGTATTGGGATTTTAGGTGCTGGTGGCCGTATGGGTCGTACATTGATTCAAGCAGTTCAAGATGCTGGTTATCAATTAGCAGCAGCGGTAGAGCGTCCAGGCAGTAGCCTTATTGGCGCGGATGCAGGCGAATTAGCGGGTATTGGTACACTTGGTGTGAAAGTCGTGGGTGATATCCAAGATGTTTTAAATGATTGCGATGTATTTATTGATTTTACTGCACCAGTTGCAACTGAACAGCATTTGAAACTGTGCCGTGAGGCTGGTGTTGCATTAGTGATCGGTACGACGGGAATGAACGATGAGCAAAAAGCATTTTTAGATGAAAGTGCAACGATTGCTCCTGTAGTGTACGCAGCAAACTACTCCGTAGGCGTGAATGTATCCATTAAACTTTTAGAATTAGCATCTAAAGTCTTTGGTGACAGTGTCGATATTGAAGTGATCGAAGCACATCATCGTCATAAAGTTGATGCGCCATCAGGTACTGCTTTAATGATGGGTGAGGCGATTGCTGATGCATTAGGTCGTGATTTGAAGCAAGATGCTGTGTATCACCGTGAAGGGCATACTGGTCCTCGTGAACGTCAAAGTATTGGTTTCCAAACCATTCGTGGTGGCGATATTGTGGGTGAACATACGGTAATGTTTATTGGTGAAGGTGAACGTGTAGAAATCACACATAAAGCCACGAATCGCATGAATTTTGCTGCAGGTGCAGTACGTGCCGCTGCTTGGGTTGTAGGTAAAGCACCGAAAAAATATGACATGAAAGACGTTTTAGGCTTCAACGATATCAAAGTTTAAGTTTAAAAATACTGCGTGATCATCTAAATAATAATGTTAAATATGAAGAATAAAAATGAAGAAAATTTCTATGATCTGCTTGCTTGTCAGTGCCATTGGCCTGACAAGCCAAGTTCAAGCCAATGAAGCCTCTCGACTCACCATTAACAAAAACAATATTAAAGTGTGGACGATGCAAAATCCTGATCATCCTGTGTTGTCCTATCGTGCTGAAACAGTAGTGGATGCTTCACTCGAAAGAGCAGTTGCAATAGTTTTGGATGTGGAAAATGCAAAATCATGGGTACCCAATGTCGGCTCAGCACAGGTGATTTCTCAAGATTTGAAGCAAGGGGAATTTAAACTCTACATGGTGTTAGATTTTCCATTTCCTTTGAAAGATCGAGATCTGATTGTGCAAGGGAAAATGTATAAGGATTCAAAAGGTATTATTCATATTAAGAATAAAGCTTCGCAAACGGGAAAATCGAAGAATCCTCAGTATATTCGCCTGCAACACTATGTTGGAGACTGGAGCTTTGAACAGATTGGACCGAATAAGGTAAAGGTCAGCACTTCAGGATATGCGGATCCAGAAGGTGCAATTCCACAAAGTGTGACCAATAAGTTTGTACAACAGCAGCCTTATCAAATGTTGCAAAAAATGAAAACTGAATTAGCAAAATCTCAATCTGCGCAGATATCGTTACCAGATATTTTGAAATAATGACGTTACATCAGTCATTTAATCATTTTTCAAAGTGTAAGCTGTAAATTGCTTTAACTCTGCTGCTTGAGGCAAATGAAAACTCAAAATTGGTTGCTTAGTCTTAGACGTCTGATCCAATAGAAAAACTTGATAGATTTGTTTTTTGGAATCATCACATTGAAAATTTAAATTTTTTTGTGTGGGGCTATTGAGCTTGACTGCATGATCAGAAGACACGGTGTAGAGGTAAATTTTCTGCTGATCTGGAGATTCAATACTTTTTGTAAAACGATAATGACTGTTGTGCGTCACTTTTAAGAATCCATCAATTAACGATGTACAAATAAATTTTTGCTCAAGTGCAGCTTGATCGATCGCATACTCTGGTTGGCAAGCTGTCATAAGTGTTACCAAGGGTAATATCAAATATAATTTATCGTTGTTCATGTGGCCTCCTGTGTTTTTTTAGCTGTAAGACCATCATAAATTTGCTAGGTTTATAGATACAGATACACACATTTTATAAAAATGAGCACAGTTCATGTTCCAGTATCAAATCTTAGCCAAACATATCAAACAGAAAATTCTGAGTGGAGAACTGTGTTCAGGACAGAAGCTCATTTCCCTTCGACAATTTTCAGCATTACATGCCGTCAGTTTAAATACAGCAAAAAATTGTTATGCATTATTGGAATCGGAAGGGCTCATCACTGTTAAAAATAAATCGGGTTATTTTGTTCAACATTTGAAATCCAGAAACGATCCGCCAGTATTGCCTTATCATCATGAATTTGAAGTTGAACCAAAGGATATCAGTAACTTAGATTTGCAAATTGAAATACAGGAGTCTTCAATCAATAACCGATCAATTCATTTAGGTGCAGTACAAATCTCTCCGAATCACGTGCCTGTAGATGCAATCCGAAAGTCAATTCAACGTGCTTTAAAACACAGTCAACCAGAAGATTTCCTTTACAGTAATCGACAAGGGCATTTGAGATTGAGACAAGCTTTATCAGACCATTGGGCTGAAGATGGTTTTTATATCAATCCAGACGAGATTTATATCACCAATGGCTGTATGGCTGCGTTATCACTCGTGGTTCAGCTCTTGACCAAGGAAGGGGATGGCATTGTGATTCCAACCCCAAATTTTAATGGTCAATTACAGTTGTTAGGGACACTGAAACGCAAGTTGATTGAGATACCTGCAAATGTGGATGGTTTTGATTTAGAACGCTTAGAAAGAGCAATGCAGCACCCCGATACCAAAGCCTGTCTATTGACTGTGAATTATCAAAATCCACTAGGATTTGAGCTTTCAAATCATGATAAACAGAAAATTGTGCAATTGGCTGAACAATATCAATGCTATGTGATTGAAGATGATATTTATGCTGAATGTAGTTTTAATTTACAAAGACCTTTACCGATTAAGCATTGGGATGAAGCAGGCTATGTCATTTTATGCAGTTCAATATCAAAATCATTGTCCAGCGCATATCGAGTAGGTTGGTTTTGTTTACCGCCGAGGCTTAAATATTTGCATCGTCAAATTGTCATTCAAAATGTCAGTGTGAATACACCTTTGCAATTGGCTTTGGCTGACCTGATGTATAGTAGAGCCTATCGTGAGCATCTACTCCGATTAAAACCAAAATTAAATCATCAAGTTGATGAATATCGACAAACGATATTAAGCGCTTTTCACGGGATTGACATTGGTTTAAGTCAGCCAGATGGTGGCTATGTTTTATGGCTGCAATTGCCGACACATATTGATGGTTTAGAACTCTATTATGCTGCACGTCAACATGGTATTAACATTGTTCCCGGAGATGTTTTTGGAGAAGAGCGCCGTTATAAAAATTATATTCGCTTAAATGCAGGGCATGAACTAACTCATGAAATTCATGACTCCATCGTGTTTTTAGCGGATTGGGTGAAACAAAAAATGAGGTCATCATCCCAAGCACCTTCTTAAAAAGATTATGGCGCTAAACTAAGCTTTTTAAAGCAGTGATTTTCATGATCATCAATCATTCCTACCGCTTGCAGATAAGAATAGATAATGGTTGGACCCACGAATTTAAAACCATTCTTTTTTAGAGTTTTAGACAGTTGCAGGCTTAATTCGCTTTGTGTTGGTGCTAAGCGATAGTCTGGCACAGAATGAACTTTGGGTTGATGCCCTACAAAACTCCATAGCCATTTGACCATATCAGGCATGATTTGGCGCATATTCAACCATGCTCGAGCATTATCTCGAATCGCCTTTAGTTTACCTAAATGACGAATTATGCCCGGATCTTGTGCTATTTCGATTAAATGTTCATCTGTAAAAGTCGCAATTTCTTCAATGGTGTATTGAAAGAAATGATGTCGATATCGCTCGCGTTTTTTTAAAACAATAATCCAAGCGAGTCCTGCTTGCTGACCTTCTAAACAGAGCATTTCAAATAAGGTGTGTTCATCATATAAAGGAACACCCCATTCTTGATCGTGATAATCAATATAAATCTGCTCATCGGAGCACCAGCTACAGCGTTGAATCGTCATGCGAATGCTCCGAAGTGATCAAATGGTAAAAGCAACCCACTGATCGTTTTGATTGTCCCAAAAGAACAACTCTGCTTGTTCTAAATCCGAAAAATTAATCCAGAAATCTTTACCTGCTTTATCTGCAAAACCAGTGCTAATCAACAGAGCTTCTTCGGTAATTTCCATAATCCAGCCCTGATGGCTTTGTCCATTTAAGACAATACGTTGTTGATTGCCAGATTCTGCAAATTCAACTAGACGATTAATCAAGGCTTCTGACATGAAAACTTCCTAAAAATAAAAACTTTAATTTAACGTAAATAAGGGTATGGATTGACAGGGCCTCGACCGCGACCATCTAAGTAAATTCCATAATGTAAATGAGGGGCAGTATGTCGAGCATTACCCGTATTGCCGACATAACCAATATGGTCACCTCGTCGCACGAAGTCACCCTCATTGAGACCTTTTTTATGCTGATCTAAATGCGCATAATAATGCCAAGAACCAGCGGGTCCTAAAATCCAAATGACTTTCCCACCCAGCTTATTATCGCGCATACTGCGAACAATTCCATCAGTTGCACTATAAACTTTTGTACCACGAGCCGCCAAGATATCAATGCCTTCATGTGTTCGACCGTGACTTCGTGATGCACCCCAAGTGTCTGTCAGTTGTCTCGCTTTTACACCTTGTACTGGGATAGGTAATTTTCGATCCAAAGGAAGCATATGTAAGCGAGCAACGAGGGTTGGATCAAGCGGCGTTTGTTTTGGAGGTTGACTACTGCAGGCGACAAGTAAAATAGCTACACTTAGGATGATGTAATGTCGCAAATACTTAGTCACTCGAACTCTTTGATATGATACAGCCACACTTATTTGAATCGACTATGTCACAATTTCACGGCTGAGATCAATTTTTTCATCGCAGTTGGAATGCCCATTTCTGTTACAACTTGTGGAGCGAGCCATTCACCTCCTAATTCTGTTTGGAGGTATTCCATCTGGTCGAGATCAACATGGAAAATATGTGCATTCAGTAACCAGGTAAAGTGGGTGAAACTGTGTGAAATTTGAGTTGGTAATTGATTACTCACCAAACCATATTGCTGAGTCAATTGACTAAATTCTGAAGTTTCATCAATGATGGGTAAGGTCCATAAACCACCCCATAAGCCTGAATGCGGACGTTGTTGCCATAACCATGTATTTTCAGTACTTCGCAGTAATAAAACATCCGCAGTCTTTATAGGCACTGCTTTTTTTGGCTTTTTAAATGGTAACTCTTGTGTCAGACCCTGCTTTAAAGCTTGGCATTCTGACTGCATTGGACAGTACAGGCAAAGTGGTTTTTTAGGAGTACAAATTGTTGCACCCAAATCCATAATGGCTTGCGTGTAATCATGGTTGCGTTGTTCAGGACAGAGTTGCTCCGCTAATTCCCACATTGCACGTTCATGGACAGGCTTTGATAAATCATCTTCAATGGCAAAGAAACGTGCTAAAACACGCTTAACATTTCCATCCATTATCACGCCGTATTTGCGTAATCCAAGTGACATCAATGCACCAGCAGTTGATCTACCTATTCCTGGCAGGGCCATCCAAGCTTCTAAAGTCTCTGGAAAATGTCCATTTTGACTTACGATTGTGGCTGCTTTATGCAGGTTGCGAGCACGCGCATAATAGCCTAGACCTGCCCAGTAAGGAGCAACTTCATCCCAAGTAGCACGACCTAAATCGGTGACCGTCGGAAAGCGCTCAATAAAACGATCATAGTATTTCAGAACAGTTTTCACTTGGGTTTGCTGCAACATAATTTCAGAGACCCAAACTTTGTAAGGATCATCTGCGACTTGCCATGGCAGGTCATGTCGACCATGTACATCAAACCAATCCAGTAACGCAGTTGAAAAAGAAAACATGAAAATACCATTAATACAATCTGTGCTCAGTATAACCAATCTAGGCAAAGACCTTTTAAAAAAGCATGAAAAAAGGCGCATATTGCGCCTTTTTGTAAAATCAACATTACTCTTGAATAATGCCCCAACGACTATCTAATTTAAGCGGTTGGTTTTTGTAACGAGGAATAATATGGATGTGTAAATGTTCCGACTCTTCATCGCCAAAAACTTTGCCATCATTAAAAGCGATATGAAAGCCTTCCGGATGATGACGGATTTTTAACTCGTTACGTGCCAGTTCTAACAACGACTGTAAACTTTTACGCTCTTTATCGGTAATTTCAAAAAAAGAACTCACATGACGTAAAGGAATAATAACGGAATGTCCTTTAGTCAACGGCTGCTGTTCTGGCAAAATCACACCGAATTCATTTTTATCAATCACATCATATTCATCGTGATTGCAATAAGTACATTGTTCACTCATCCTTATATTCCTCTTATATTTTATCTTCTTTCTTCAATAATCTTAGCGCTAATAAACTTTGAAAGTAATTAATCTAAGTGACGCGACAGTAACTCATACATCGCAGCTAAGCTTTTTTCCTCAGCTGCAGCGTTATAACCGAGATCTACACCATTGGCTTTTGCCCGTTCATCAGCTTGTGGATTGCTAAAACCGTGTTTTGCATCCTCAAAGATAATGACCTCATGCGGCACCTGAGCTGCAAACATTTCTTCTTTAAATTGTGCCACATCATCTAGCGTGACCATGCTATCTAGCTCACCATGCAAAACCAGAATTTCAGCTTTTACTTGACCTTGTTGAGCAGGTGTTTGCGCAGATAAATTAGCATGGAAGGTAGCAACTGCTTTTAAGTTCGCACCAGAGCGAGCAAGATCTAAAACAACTTTTCCGCCGTAACAAAAACCAATCGCAGCTAATCGAGTTGCGTCAACTTCAGGCTGTGCAGATAAAGTGTCTAACGCAGCTGTAGCGCGTTGTACAATCGTTTCAGGCTGTGCGAAAGTTTGCATCATCCACTCATTTGCTTGAGAAGCTTCAGTGGTTACCTTTTTGTCGCCGTACATATCAATGGCAAAAGCAGCATATCCTTGTTCTGCAAGTTCTCGAGCACGTTGTTCTGTATATTCATTACGACCCCACCACTCTGGGGCTACAATAATACCTGCAGCTCCTGAAGAGTTTTCAGGTGCGGCAAAATAACCAATCAATTGTGTACCATCTGCCGCTTTATACTGAATTTCTCTTGTTTGAATTGCTGAAGTCATTATTGAAAGTCCTTTCGTTTATGAAAATCAGCAAAGATTAAAGCATAAATGTTTTCCGAAGTGATGAATTTGCAATAAGAAAGTAAAATCAAATGTGAGAATTTATGAAAGATTGGAATATATAAAACGCGTATCAATGAACAGATAAAAAAGAAATAAAAAAAGAAGAAGGAGTACCTTCTTCTTTTCATCAATCTTGTGTTTTCAATTTAATCTAGTGATTTAGAACACTAGACTTTGCCTCTTGAGATAAAGCCTACAATTGCGAGAATCACTGCAATCACAAGTAAGATAATTGCGAAATCTTTAGATAAGCCTGCTACACCACCAAACCCTAGCAAACTTGCTATCAATGCAATCACTGCAAAAATAATCGCCCAACGGAACATTTTGATTCTCCATAAATTTTTATTAATGTTCATTCAGTATAAGAAAATAAACTGAGCAAAATGTATACAAAGGGTATTTTAACGTAGAGTATTGATATTCTTTAGTTAATCAACTGTAACTGAGATTGGTGAAATTTTATGAGAATTATTAGTGATATACTGACTCAAATTTTTGATATTTAGCTGAATCATGAGCACATCTTTACGCCCTGAATTTTGGAAACATTATTCACTGTTTGAAATGAACCAAGCAGAATGGGAGGCACTGTGTGATGGTTGTGGTATGTGTTGTTTGGTTAAATTAGAAGATGATGAAACCGAAGAAATCGCATATACCAAAGTTGCGTGCAAACTTCTAGATTGTCAGACGGGGCATTGTTCAGATTATGAAAATCGTCAGGTGCATGTACCTGACTGTATTCAGTTAACGCCTGAAAAATTACAACAAATACGATGGCTACCTTCGAGTTGTGCATATCGACGTATTAATGAAGGTAAAAAGCTACCGAATTGGCATCACTTGGTGACAGGCAATAAACAAAGTGTGATTAGTGCTCGAAAATCTGTAGCAGGTCGTTGTATATCTGAACAGCTTGTTAATGAAAATGAAATAGATGAATACATCGTGCGGTGGGTACGCTAGTACATTCAATTGCTAGACTACACATATTTTGTAATATAAAAACACTTTTAAAATGATCATTGCCGTTTAATCCTTGAGACTGATATTCAAGGATTTAAAAAGGGAAAGGCATGTTAAAAGCTGCAAAACTGATTTGGATTGTTGGTTTGAGCGGAATCATAATGGCGTGTCATGCCAATCAAAATAAAGCCACTGAAGCACAGAATCCGCAGGAATCAACAGTCAAAAACGAAAATTCAAAAGCTCAAGAACAACGATATCAAGTTGAAAAAATTGCTCTATTTAATGAACCATGGGCGATTGCAACTTTACCAAATGGTCAACTGTTAATTACAGAAAAGTCAGGCATACTTAAGTTGTTTGACCCACAATCAAAACGTAGTTTTAACGTGGCTGGTGTGCCTCAAGTTGCTTATGGCGGACAAGGTGGGTTAGGTGATGTTTCGATTCATCCTAATTTCAATAATAACGCTTGGTTATATCTCAGTTATGCCGAAGAAAAAAATGGATTATTTGGTGCAGTGGTAATCCGAGCGAAATTGGATTTATCGAATATCGAAGCACCGAAACTGACGGATATCGAACGCATATGGGAGCAAGTCCCTAAAGTGTCGGGTCAGGGGCATTATGCACATCGTATAGTGTTTGACCAGCAAGCGAATTTATGGATTAGTTCAGGGGAACGGCAGAAGTTTCAGCCTGCACAAGATATGCAGTCTAATCTAGGTAAAATTGTATATTTGTATGATGATGGTCGTGCTCAAGAATCTAATCCATTTGCCAAACAAGGTGGTGTCTCAGCGCAGATTTGGAGTTTAGGTCATCGTAATCCTTTAGGTATGGCATTCGATCATCAAAATCGTTTGTGGGTGGCAGAAATGGGCCCTAAAGGTGGTGATGAGTTCAATCTTATTGAAAAAGGTAAGAATTATGGCTATCCAATTGTATCTAATGGTGATCACTATGATGGTAAACAGATTCCGAATCATGAAACGCGACCTGAATTTATAGCCCCTAAACTTGATTGGTCTCCAGTGATTTCACCCTCGAGTCTGATTTTTTATAAATCTAACTATTTTCCACAATGGAAGAACAAAGCCTTAATCGGTGGATTATCATCGAAAGCCATTATTGTGGTAGATCCACAATCTGAACCTGTACGAGAAATTCAGCGCTTGGATATGGGGGTTCGAGTACGAGACTTGCATGAAGCAAAGGATGGCACAATTTGGGGAATAGAAGATGGACCGCAAGCTTATTTATTCAAATTAAAACCAAAACTCGAATCTGAGTAAAATGAAAAATGTTGAATAGTGATGGTTGTTTTGACTATTAATATTGGAATTTGACTATTACATAGTAGACTAGTCAACAGCACTTTGAGATCTATAAAAAATATGTCCGATACACAAATTCCGCTACCTGAACGCTTACGTCCACGTGATTTGTCTGAGATTATCGGACAAGATCATTTACTTGGTGAAGACGCACCTTTACGTCAAATGATTGACCAAGGACATTTACCTTCGATTATTTTTTGGGGGCCTCCAGGGGTCGGCAAGACCACCATTGCGCTATTGTTAGCTCAAGCTGTAGATCGTACTTTTATTAGCTTGTCTGCACTCAACACTGGTGTTAAAGAGCTTCGAGAAATTATTGGGGAAAGTGGCGATCTCATTGTGCCAGTGGTTTTTATTGATGAAATTCATCGCTTTAATAAATCTCAACAAGATGCCTTACTGAGCGCAGTAGAAAAAGGCAAGATTACTCTGGTTGGTGCAACCACAGAAAATCCTTCTTTTGAAGTCAATAATGCTTTGTTGTCGCGCTGTCAGGTGTATACGCTGAATGCATTATCTGAGCATGATATTCAACATTTAATTGAACGTGCACTCAAGCAAGACCAATTTTTGAAAGACCGTCATATTCACATCGAAGAATATGATGCATTAATTCAATTTGCCGCAGGCGATGCTCGTAAAGCACTCAATTTATTGGATCTCATTGCGAGCACATTTGAAGCAGATGTTGAAAATATTGTCACCAATGCCATCGTGGTAAAAGTAGCTCAACAAAATATTGCGCGATATGACAAATCTGGTGAGCAGCACTATGATTTAGTCTCAGCTTTCATTAAATCAATTCGTGGAAGTGATCCTGACGCTGCACTATATTGGATGGCGAGAATGTTAAAGGGGGGGGAAGATCCAGTCTTTATTGCGCGTCGGATGTTGATAGCCGCTTCGGAAGATATTGGAAATTCTAATCCTAATGCGTTGTTATTGGCTGGGGAGTGTTTTAGGTCCGTTCAAGCGGTTGGGATGCCAGAATGCCGTATTATTTTAGGACAATGTGCAGTGTATTTGGCCACAAGCGCGAAAAGTAACAGCACTTACTTAGCAATCAATAAAGCATTAGAGTTGGCTGAACGTACGTCAAATCTTCCAGTTCCATTGCATTTAAGAAATGCTCCAACCAAGTTAATGAAAGAGCAGGGATATGGTGTAGATTACTTATATCCACATCACTATCCAGAACATTTCGTGTTGCAGGATTATATGCCTCCAGAGCTGAAAGGCACCAAATTGTACGAATCAGCTCGTAATAAGCGTGAAGTCGAAGCAGAGCGTTTACAGCAGCGACGTTGGCAGCAAGAGCAGCAACAACAATAAAAAAAGCCCAGTTCTATGGGAAGCTGGGCGAAAAGCGATTCATCTGGTCGGCAACTACAGTCTCTCTCTTGAGCCACCAACTCCTGTAGTTGCCTGGTATAAAAATATATTAGTTGAACTTAGTAATATTGTAAAAACGATCATTTTAATAAATAGCATTAATTTATTCGATTAATGGGTGTAAATTTAAAAACAAAAACAACAATTGAGTTTTTTAATGATCAAGACCCCAGATTTGTCATCTTATTTAAATATCGATTCGATAAATTAATAGCATTACCAATGAGGAGAGAGCATTGGTAATGCTACTTAACAAAAATAATGAATGTATAACAACAATTTGAAAATATAAAAATAATATCAACAGATACAAAAAAGCCGAGTCATATGACTCGGCTTCATTTTATCTAAATTTTGATTTAGATATCAGAAAGGTCAACACCGATACGTGTCGCAACTTCTTCATATGCTTCAACCACACCACCTAAACCTTGGCGGAAACGGTCTTTATCTAATTTTTTCTTGGTATCTTTGTCCCATAGACGGCAACCATCTGGAGAGAATTCATCACCAAGAACGATACGATCATGGAACACACCAAATTCAAGTTTAAAATCAACTAAAAGCATGTTGCCTTGAGCAAAAAGATCTTTTAACACCACGTTTACTTGGTGAGTTAACTCTTTCATACGCTCAAGTTGTTCAGCAGTAGCCCAACCTAAAGCAATTGCTTGAGATTCATTCACCATTGGGTCGCCCAAAGCGTCATCTTTGAAAAATAATTCAAATGTAGGTGGTGTAAGTTCTAAACCTTCTTCAACACCCAAACGACGGCAAAGCGAACCAGCTGCATAGTTACGGATTACACATTCAACTGGAATCATGTTTAACTTTTTAACCAAAACTTCGTTTGGTGTTAAAAGTTTTTCGAAATGAGTTTCGATACCTGCAGCTGCAAGTTTTTCCATGATAAAGGCGTTAAAACGGTTGTTCACCTTACCTTTGCGATCTAGCTGTTCGATTTTTTCGCCATTAAATGCTGAGGCATCATCACGAAAGACTAAAATCAGGTGGTCTGCACTATCGGTTTCATAAACGGATTTAGCTTTACCAGTATAGAGCAAGGTTTGTTTTAACATGGTGGAACCTTTTTCAGAAAAAATATGCCTAGAACGACTAGGCTGGCCAGTTTTGATAAATCTGGGTTAACAGGCTCGCAGCTTTTTGTTTGTCTGCAAACGCGTTAGTTGGGGTAAACACGGCCAAGGTATGACTCGAACCTACAGATGTCAGTTTAAGCACTAAACTTTCACCATCCACTTGAATTGTCGCGGAATGGTGATTCTTAGGTTGATTGACAAAGTTGTAGTTGAGGCTACTGAGGGTGGCGATTGTGTATTGCCAAATTGTAGCAGAATTTCCGTCAATTTTGATCAACGGATTGCCATTTCCATCAGTTAAAAGTTGTGGACGACCGACAGCAGTTGATTGTTCACTCTCAACAGGATTAGAAACGGTTGGTGCCACATTAGGACGAGGTAGCTCAAAACGATTACCTCGCTTATTAACCATTTGTGGCGCATTGTCTATTGCAAGCTGTTCAACAACAGGCGCTGGATAAAGCGGTGTTGCTGGTCTAACCATTGAACCTTCAGGGAATTTAAGCGGGGCTTGTGCAGTAGATTTTTTATAATCGAGTGAACCATTATCGATACCAATCGTACTACAACCGACCATGCTGAGGGCTGAAAGGGCAAGGGGTAAACCAAAACGTAGTTGCATAGTTGTTAAACTCTTCTTTAAATAATGCTCGCAGCTTTTAATGCATCACGCAGTGAAGCTCGATATTGTTCTGCTAATGGAGTAAGTGGTAAACGGATACCTGTACCAATTAATCCCATTTCATGAAGTGCCCATTTCACAGGAATTGGGTTTGATTCACAAAATAGAATTTCGTGTAAATTTGCAACTTGATCATTAATTGCTTTTGCTTGAGCTGCATTACCCACTAAACCAGCGGCACACACTTGGCTCATTTGCTTTGGAGCAACGTTAGCGGTCACAGAAATATTACCTTTCGCACCATGCTCAATCAGTTGATATGCTGTTGCATCATCACCTGAATAGACCACCATATCTTTGCCTTCAAGTGCTTTTAAAAGCTCAGCACCGCGAGGAACATCACCTGTTGCATCTTTAATCCCTACGATTTGAGGAATATCAGCAAGACGAACTACAGTTTCATTGCTCATATCAACGCCAGTACGGCCAGGTACGTTATAAAGAATTTGCGGTAAATCAACAGCTTCAGCAATTGCTTTGTAATGCTGATACAAGCCTTCTTGAGTCGGTTTGTTATAATATGGCGTTACTAAAAGTGCAGCATCTGCACCAAGCTCTTTAGCTTCTTTGGTAAGCTCAATCGCTTCATGCGTTGAGTTTGCGCCTGTGCCGGCAATAATTGGAATGCGTTTATTGGCTACACGAATGATTTCTTTGATCACTTGAGTGTGTTCAGCCATGCTTAAGGTCGAAGCTTCACCTGTTGTTCCCACGGCAACGATACTGTTTGTACCTTGTTCAATGTGCCATTCAACAAGCTTCTCGAGACCCTTCCAATCAACAGTTCCATCTTCAAACATTGGAGTGACGATTGCGACGATTGAGCCTTGAATTACCTGAGCTTGCTGAGTAGTCATTTTAAAACACGATCCTATTTTTCCATCCAGTGAAGGTTGAGAAGCGAAGTTTGGATGGGTATGTATTTTGATTTATATCACGATCCAATATGCCTGCATACTGGATAATGCGTATGCAAATTATGAACTAAGCTACCAATAAGAACAATATGAATTCACTTCAGTCAAAAAAAAGTTTAGTTAAAACAAGTAACTTTTTTTAAAAAAAACAATTTTAAGACCTTATGGTTAGGCATTTAAATTACAGTGAAGATAGATGTTCGTCTATGAAAGTATTGCGGATAAAAATGAAAATTCGAACTAAAATCTGACCAATTTACCCTGAATTAATAGCTTATATCACTTACATCAGATTTAAGATGTATGTATATAAAGGTGAATAAACTAATAATTTTTAAATTATGTGATTATTATAATTTATAAAACGTCTTAATTTTTTTACTTAAAGGTTAAATTATTCTAATACTTACAGATTTTATAATAGATTTTTCTTGGTTTTTTTTTAAATAAAAAAAATAATTAATCGTTTTGAAGACTAGAATTTATTTTGGTTGGCAAGAGGTATGAAATTTAATCTTATTTTGATTACATTTTATTACACCATTTGATAACTCTCACTTTCATTGACTTACATAGATAATCGGGCATCGGACTCAAATGCTGATGAGTGAGGGAAGTTCAATGCAAGAATCAGTAAGTAACAAACATGCAATTTTGACGGTAGGTATCTGCTTCCTCATTGCAGTAATTGAAGGCTTAGATATTCAGGCTGCTGGTATTGCAGCTGCGGGTATTCGTGAACATTTTGGTTTAGATAGTTCACAATTAGGTGTGTTTTTTAGTGCTGGTATTTTAGGTCTGTTACCTGGGGCACTGGTAGGTGGGCGTATTGCGGACCGTATTGGTCGTAAAACAGTTTTAATTTGGTCTGTTGCTGTTTTCGCTGTATTCACTTTATGTACGGTATGGGTAAATAGTTTTAACAGTTTATTGGCTGTACGTTTCCTTGCAGGTGCAGGACTAGGTGCAGCAATGCCAATTCTCATCACTTTGGCTTCTGAAGCTGTAACCCCACAAAATCGTGGTCGTGCTGTAGGGCTAATGTATTGCGGTATGCCTGTCGGTGCTGCGATCTTATCTTTAATTGCAAGTACAGATTTCGGTGCTAATTGGAAAAATATTTTCTATCTTGGTGGTTTATTACCATTAATTGTTATTCCAGTAATGATGAAGTTCTTACCTGAATCTAAAGAATTTTTGAAAACGCAAAATAGAACTGAAGCTGAAATTGCAGAAGCTCCACAAGGTTCGTTTAAAGATTTGTTTAATTCACAGAATCTTCTTCGTACGATGTTCATCTGGTGTAGCTATTTCTTCACGCTCATGGTGGTTTACATCATGCTCAGCTGGTTACCTTCTCTATTCCAAGAATTAGGTTTCTCAAGAAAAGAAGGTGCGACAGCGCAATTCTACTTCATGGTAAGTGCTACTGTAGGTACTGTGATTTTAGGTGTATTAACTGACCGCTGGAAAAAAGCTTATGTGATCTTGTTAATGTACGGTGGTATTTTGGCTGGCCTTCTTGCGTTGAATGCAGCAAGCTCACTCACACAAATGTATTTGGCTTCAGCATTGGTTGGTGCTTTCGTGATTGGCTGTCAAGGTGTGCTTTACGCATTTGGTGGTATTGTGTACCCAACAGAAGTACGTGGTACAGGTGTTGGTGTTGCATCAGCAGTAGGTCGTATCGGTGCTATGCTTGGGCCAGCAATTGCAGGATCATTATTAACGGCTGGATTTGGTGCAGCAGGCGTAATCTCTGCAGCAATCCCTTGTATTATTATTTCTGCAATCTTCATGTTAATGTTGGTACGTCGTATCCAGAATTAAGACAAAAACATAGATTAAAGCCTGCTTGATGCAGGCTTTTTTTATAGAATTTTGATATCAAATTTTCAACTCAAGCAATTGTAGTTCTCTTGATCCTATGCAATAGTCCCTAACAATTTTAAAAATATTGGGAGCTGAAAAGGATGTTCCAACCACAACAAAGTGCACTTATCGTTGTTGATGTTCAGAATGGATTTACCCCTGGGGGAAATTTGGCGGTAGCAAATTCAGATCAAATTATTCCAACCATTAATTCACTTGCTCGGCATTTTGACAATGTTGTCCTTACCCAAGATTGGCATCCTCAAAACCATATTTCATTTTTTGAAAATCATCCTGGAAAGTCTGCTTATGAGACGATTGAATTAGCTTATGGCCGCCAGGTGTTATGGCCTTCACATTGTGTGCAGGGTACACATGATGCAGATTTTCATCCAGACTTGAATATATCCAAAGCGCAGTTGGTCATTCGTAAAGGTTTTCATCCACATATTGATAGTTATTCTGCCTTTTTAGAAGCTGATCATCGAACATCGACTGGCTTAGCAGGTTATCTGCGTGAGCGTGGAATTCGTGACGTCTTCATTGTGGGGATCGCCACTGATTTTTGTGTGGCTTGGACGGCAATTGATGCGGCAAAATTAGGTTTTAACAGTTATGTCGTGTCAGATGCGACTAAAGGTATCGATTTAAATGGTTCGTTGCAACATGCATGGCAAGAAATGCTTGCACAAGGTGTGAAACGAATTTACGCCAAAGAACTGATGACTCTCAGACACTCAGCGCAGACCATTTAAAGGCATGGCTCAAGATCATACGTCGTTAATCCAACAAGTGAACTTCTAAATGAAAGCTATCAATCAATTCGTGCAGAAAACCTTTGCGCTGTGGGTACTCCTATTTGCAGGAATTGCCATGTATATGCCAGAAGCTTTTATTTGGCTTAAGTCTTATATCACTTGGATGCTCGGGATTATCATGTTTGGCATGGGAATGACCCTGTCGTGGGAAGATTTTAAAAGTGTTTTCAGCCAGCCTAAGGCGGTTGCCATTGGGGTGGGTGCTCAATTTATAGTGATGCCATTATTGGCATGGGGATTGTGCATAGCATTTCGATTACCCGCTGAAATTGCCGTTGGCGTACTCCTTGTTGGATGTTGTCCCGGAGGTACAGCATCTAACGTCATTGCTTATATGGCAAAGGCAAATGTGGCTTTGTCCGTCGCGTGTACCTCAGTTTCAACGATGTTAGCACCTTTGCTGACACCATTGATTTTTTATCTCTTAGCGAGTCAGTGGATCGATATAGATGCGGTAGCAATGCTTGTATCGGTAATGCAAGTGATTTTGTTCCCTATCATTTTAGGGGTGATCGTGAGCGGTCTATTTAAGCAAAAAATAGATCGATATATCGCAATGATGCCTATGGTTTCAGTCATCGCGATTGTATTGATTGTGGCTGCGATTATTGCTGGAAGTAAAGTGCAAATTTTACAGTCAGGGTTACTGATCCTTGCTGTTGTAATTTTACATAATGGATTAGGATATTTTATAGGTTATTGGGCTGCAAAATTATTGCAGCTCAATCAAGCAGATGCTAAAGCAGTTTCGATAGAAGTAGGGATGCAAAATTCTGGCTTAGGCGTTGCTTTAGCTGCGGTTCATTTTGCGGCAACCCCCATTACAGCACTTCCAAGTGCAATTTTTAGTTTGTGGCACAATATTTCTGGACCCGTCTTGGCAAGTTATTGGGCGACGCGTGACAAAGCTCACCTTAAAAAACATGAATATGACGATGATGTGATTAAGTAGCTGATTTTATTTCATTAACTGATCTAGAAATTCTTTTTCAGTCATGATGTGAATACCATGTTGCTTTAAAAGCGCTGCTGTAACACCGTCCGCATTTATTTTTGACCCCGAAAAAGAGCCATCATAAATCTGACCAAAACCACATGATGGACTTTTAGCTTTCAAAATCGCATGAGTAATCCCATGTTTTTTCGCAAAAGCTAAGGTCTGTTTGGCACCTAAAATAAATGCTTCGGTAACATCTTTTCCCGAAAGATCAAATACTTTTGCATGGCCACTCAAAACATCGGAGCCTGTTCCTTTTTGAATTTCAGCAGGGGCTCTGGGAGTGCTAAGTCCTCCAGAAATTTCAGGGCAGATTACGACGGCCTGATCGGTATCAATCAGCGTTTTAATTTTTTCTTGAAGGCAATGTTGACCATCGTAGCGAACTGGATGTCCGACTAAACATGCACTGATAAGATATTTCATTTGATAAAAAAAAGACCGATAATTTTCATTATCGGTCTTTTTAAGTGTAGATCAAATTGAATTATTCAACCGTAACTGACTTAGCTAAGTTACGCGGCTGATCTACATCGGTACCGCGTAGTACAGCGACGTGATAGGACAAAAGCTGCACAGGAATACTGTATACGATTGGTGATAATAGTGCTGAAACGCTCGGAACTTGAACGACGTGTTGGCGCTCTTTCTCCTTAATGCCACTATTTTCATCTGCAAATACAAACAGCTCACCACCACGTGCTTGAACCTCTTCCATATTTGATTTGAGCTTATCAAGCATGTCATCCTGAGGAGCAAGAATGACAACAGGCATATCATTATCAACTAAGGCCAATGGGCCGTGTTTTAACTCACCAGCTGCATAACCTTCAGCATGAATATATGAAATTTCTTTCAGTTTAAGCGCTCCTTCAAGCGCGATTGGGAACTGTGTTCCACGACCTAAAAATAGGCAATGTTGTTTTTCAACAAACAATTCAGATAGGCGTAAAATTTCTTTATCACATTGTATTGTGTCAAGAATTACTTTAGGTGTATGCCATAATCCAGTAATGATTTCTGTTACTTGTTCATTAGAAATCGTTTGTTTAACTTGACCGAACTTAAGCACGAGAAGCATCAGGGCAGCAAGTTGTGTGGTGAATGCTTTGGTCGACGCAACCCCAATTTCTGGACCCGCTAATGTCAATAAGCTGTAATCTGTTTCACGCACCATGGAAGATGTTGCAACGTTACAGATCGTCATCGTGGTGATATTAATATTTTTCGCTTTGGCACGTTTTTGTGTATCACGAAGAGCAGCCAATGTGTCGGCAGTTTCACCTGATTGAGAAATACACACATAAAGTGTATTGTTCACGATGACTGGAGTGCGATAGCGGAGCTCACTTGCAATTTCAACTTGGCAAGGTACATCAATCAGTTGTTCAAACCAATATTTTGCGATCATGCCTGCATGGTAACTGGTACCGCAAGCGATGATTTGAACTTGCTGAATCTGAGAAAAATCTTCTACAGCATTTGCAAGAAAATCATCACGTAAGTGATCGGCATTTAAGGCTTGAGAGATAGTTTGCTTGATCGCTTCAGGTTGCTCATAAATTTCTTTCAGCATGTAATGCTTATATTCACCTTTTGAAGCATTACTCACTGTCGCATCAAGTTCTTTGACAGGGCGTTCAACGCGCTCACCTTGTACATAGACTTCAATCGTATCACGTGTTAAACGCGCAATATCACCTTCTTCAAGGTATATAAAACGATTGGTAATCGGTAATAGGGCCAATTGATCAGAACTGATAAAGTTCTCACCAATTCCCACACCGATCACGAGCGGTGAACCTTCACGAACAGTGATCAATTCATTTGGGTAATCTGTATGTACGATACCGAGTGCAAATGCACCTTTGAGTTGAGGCACAACTTGTTCAACGGCTTTAAGCAGGTTAGGAGCAGACTTCAGTGCATCGTGAACTAAGTGTGCAACAACTTCAGTATCTGTTTGGGATGTAAACACATATCCTAATGCTTCAAGATCATCTTTAAGCTCTTGGTAATTTTCAATAATACCGTTATGTACCACAGCGACTTGACCAGATATATGCGGATGTGCATTATTTTCTGTAGGTTTGCCATGAGTAGCCCAACGTGTATGTGCGATACCAAGCGCGCCAGTGATCGCTGCTTCTGAAACCGCTTCTTCAAGGTTGATAACTTTACCGACACGACGTTCACGTAAAACTTGACCTGCATTGATTAAAGCTAATCCCGCTGAGTCATAACCACGGTATTCAAGACGCTTTAAGCCTTCAATTAGAATATTCGTTATGCTTCGTTCTGCTACACCGCCGACGATACCACACATACTGTAATCCCCTTAATTCTTAATCTTTTGTGGACGTGGATAATTGTCTTTCACAAATTGTTTAGAGCGTTCTACCGCTAAACTATGATCATCCACATCACGAGTAATCGTCGATCCAGCACCAACTGTTGCACCATTACCAATTTTAACCGGCGCGACTAAAGAGCTGTTTGAACCTATAAAGGCTTGGTCACCAATGATCGTTTTAAACTTGTTGGCACCATCATAATTACATGTGATCGTACCCGCGCCGATATTTGAACCCTCACCCACTTCAGCATCACCTAAGTACGTAAAATGATTGGCTTTAGAGCCTAAACCAATGGTGGTGTTTTTCACTTCAACAAAGTTGCCAATGTGTACTTCATTTGCCAATTTAGCACCAGGGCGCAAACGTGCGAATGGTCCAATTTGAGTCTGCTCACCCACAATGGCTGAATCAAATACGCTATACGGTTGAACTTTCGTGCCTGCAGCAATTTTGGAGTTTTTAATTACACAGCCTGCACCGATTTCGACATTGTCACCAAGTTCACATTCGCCCTCGATAATGACATTGATATCGATACGTACATCTTGACCAACCTTGAGTGAACCTCGGAGATCGAAACGACTCGGGTCGATCAAATGTACACCTTGCTGCATCAGTAATTTCGCTTGGTAGTTTTGGTATTCTCTTTCCAATGCTGCCAATTGCACACGATCATTTACACCTTCAACTTCGAAAGCTAAAGCAGGTTCAACTGAGGCAATTTCGAGTCCATCGTCAATAGCCATTGCTACGATATCTGTTAAATAATATTCGCCTTGCGCATTATTATTATTCAGACGTGGCAACCACTCGTGCAATTTGGCATTGCTTACTGCATAAATGCCAGTATTAATTTCTTGAATTAAACGTTGCGCTTCAGAAGCATCTTTATGTTCAACAATGGCTTGGATTTTACCATTTTCTCTCACGATACGACCGTAACCTGAAGCATCGTCTAGTGTAAGTGTGACTAAGCCAATACCTTTAGATTGTGTTGCTTCAAGTAATTTTTGTAATGTATCGGCTGTAATACAAGGCACATCGCCGGATAAAATTAAAGAAATACCATCTTTGGGTAAGACAGGTAAGGTCATTTGAACAGCGTGACCTGTACCAAGTTGTTCAGCTTGTTCAACCCAGTCAATATTTTCTGTCGAAAATGCTTGTTTAACTAGAGCGCCGCCGTGACCGAAAATAGTAATAATATTTTCAGCTTGTATTTTTTTTGCGGTTTCAATGACATGCCCTAAGAGTGGACGTCCTGCTAAAGGCTGTAATACTTTTGGTAGTTTTGAACGCATTCGCGTCCCTTTACCTGCAGCAAGAATAACAACTGTGGTTGACATACAACATCCTTTCTTTGGAGCTTGGCTTAAGCCATATCAATATAGAGATAAATTATAATACAAAGTGCTGCCCACAAACCTGCGATCAGGTCATCAAGCATAATGCCGAAACCACCGTCGACTTGACGATCAATGACGCGAATCGGCCAAGGTTTCCAAACATCAAAGAGACGGAAAAGTGCAAAACCAATAAAAAGCCATACCCAATTCATCAGACCTAGGTAGATTAAAGGGAGAAACGTGATCGATTGACCCGCAAATTCATCCCACACAATTCGTCCGTCATCATGGACGCGCATTATATCAGCGGCTCTTCCACAAATATATATCCCAATCAATGACATAACGATTATGGCAATCGTGCTATACAAAAAACCTATTGCCATGAAAGCAGGGATAAACAACAAGGCAAAAGCTGAACCAAAAGTACCAGGTGCTTTTGGCGCTAAACCAGAACCGAATCCAACGCCACAAAAAACAATGAAACGTTCAGACCAAGTCATCGTTTTAAAATTAATTGGTTGTTTTTGCAAAGTGCTGATATCCCTGTAATTCTAGTTCTTGTGGTTGTTGATAATGATAAAAATCTAATAGCTGAGTCTCTTTTACGACACCAATCACCGTGATTGGTGTATCGCAGTGTTGAGCTTTTAACTCATCTAAGGCAGATGAAGGAATCGTAAAACACAATTCATAATCATCGCCACCTGCTAAAGCCAATTGCCATTTTTGCTGATTGGGCAATGCTTGTAAGGCAGGACTAAGTGGAAGTTGATCTAAGTGTAAGTCGGCACCTACATGTGATGCTTTGAGAATATGTCCTAGATCTTGTGCCAAACCATCGGATACGTCAATCATACTATGCGCCAACCCTTTAAGCGCTTGACCGAGTTCACAACGTGGAGTGGGATAATCGAGACGTTTTTTTAAAGCATGATCGGGATATTTTAATCCGAATGCAGCATCACCGACAGTGCCTGATACACAAATTAAATCACCTGCTTGAGCACCAGAGCGTGGCACGGCTTTTCCAATATCCACCCAGCCTAGAGCGGTAACTGATAATGTGAGATGTGGGCTTTGCGTTGTGTCGCCGCCAATTAAACTTATCCCAAATTGATCGCAACAATCATACAAACCCTGACTAAACCCTTTTAGCCAATCATGATCAATTTGGGGTAGGCTCAATGCCAAGAGAATGCTTTGAGGTTTTGCACCCATGGCTGCAATGTCTGAAAGATTCACAGCTACAGATTTCCATCCAATCGCATGGGGATCTGTATCGATGGGGAAATGTCGACCAGCAACGAGGGTATCGGCACAAATGACCAATTGTTGCTGTGGAGGAGGGGTGAGCAGGGCTGAGTCATCACCGACACCTAGATCGACTGAAGAATAACTCGGTCGATTGAAATAGGTATCAATAATAGAAAACTCAGCCATTTCAACAACAACTTATTTTGCTTGTTGCTTTTCTGCTTCACGTAGGCTTTGTGCCAAACGGTCTAATACACCATTGATGTATTTGTGACTATCTGCACCGCCGAAGTGTTTAGCCAATTCAATTGCTTCATCGAGAACGACGCGATATGGAATTTCAAGATGCTCTTTCAATTCATACGCGCCAAGACGCAAAGTAGCTAATTCAACGCCGTCCAGTGCCGAGATCTCACGATCTAGTACTGGAATTAATAACGCATCCAATGCTTCATGATTTGCAATCACTTGTGTGAGCAACTCGTGATAATAGCTGAGATCCACTTTATGCATGGCATTTTCAGCACGTGTACGTGCTTCAATTTCATGCACAGGGTTGTGGCTCATTTGCCATTCATAAATCCCTTGTACAGCAAAACGACGTGCTTTGCGTTTAGCTGCATAAGTAGCTTGGAGTGTCTGCGACATGCTTTAGATCGCCTTTAGCAAGTTAACCATTTCAATTGCAGTCAAGGCAGCTTCACCACCTTTATTACCTGCTTTTGTACCTGAACGCTCGATGGCTTGTTCAATGCTGTCTGTAGTCAATACGCCATTGATTACAGGTAAACCAGCTTCTAAACCAACAACACCAAGGCCTTTTGCACATTCACCAGCAACAAAGTCAAAGTGAGGAGTGCTACCGCGAATAACTGCACCAAGTGCAATTACCGCATCAAACTTACCAGAATTTGCGAGTTTTTTCGCCACAACCGGAAGTTCCCAAGCGCCTGGCGCGTGAACGACAGTGATATTATCGTCTTTAACACCATGTCGATGCAATGTATCAATTGCACCTTCTAATAAATGTTCAACAACAAAGCTGTTAAAACGACCAACTAGAATCGCGTAACGATCTTCGCTCGCGAGATGTAATAAACCTTCAATACGGCGAATCGCCATAGCAACCTCGATATTTAATAAGAGTTATGAATGAGAGCTCTGATCAGCTGTGATGTATTCGACCACTTCTAAATTAAAGCCAGACAATGCATTGAAGCGTAAAGGTGAGCTCAGGAGCTTCATTTTCTGTACGCCTAAATCACGTAAAATTTGTGCACCCACACCAATGGTTTGGTATTGCTGCGATAAGGCAGCATTTGACTTGGCTGGTTTTGGCGCAGTTAATGCTTCTAATGCTGGACCTAAATCAGACGGCTGACGTTGTCCAATCCATACCAAGACACCACGATCGCTTTGAGCAATTTCTTTTAAAGCACGATCTAAATTCCAAGCTGCTTCACCATCTTGCTTATTAAGCTTTAATAAGTCTCGCGCCGGATTGAAGCCATGAACGCGAACAGTCGTCACACCCTCTTCAGGTTGACCTTTAACCAATGCCAAATGAATATCAGGATTCCCGACTTCACGATAACGGTAAAGATCAAAAGTACCATACTCTGTATCGAGTTTTTGTTGATCCAAACGCTCTACCGTTTGTTCATTGGTCATACGGTAGTGAATAAGATCAGCAATTGTACCAATTTTTAGACCGTGTTTTTCAGCAAAAATTTCAAGGTCAGCACGACGGGCCATAGTCCCGTCTTCATTGATAATTTCACAAATCACAGAAGCTGGTTCAAGACCTGCAAGACGAGCTAAATCACAACCTGCTTCGGTATGACCTGCACGATGGAGCACACCACCTGGTTGTGCCATGAGTGGAAAAATATGGCCTGGCTGAACGATATCTGCTGGTTTTGCATGTGCCGCAACTGCTGTTTGAATCGTGTGCGCACGTTCTGCTGGAGAAATACCTGTAGAAATGCCGTTTGCAGCCTCAATAGAAAGCGTGAAGTTTGTCCCGTGTTGAGCGCCATTCGCATCAACCATTAACGGTAAATTTAATTGTTTGCAGCGTTCACGACTTAACGTTAAGCAAACCAAGCCACGAGCATGCGTGATCATGAAATTAATGTCTTCAGGTCGTACGTGCGTTGCAGCAATAACGAGGTCGCCTTCATTTTCACGATCTTCATCATCCATCAGGATGACCATTTTTCCTGCACGGATATCTGCTACAAGTTCTTCTACAGTATTGAGCGACATCAACCTTCACCTTTTTGTTATGTCATTCTGACATTTGAATAAATTTGTTGCGCCATAGTCTAACGCTTTTTTAGTCAGTTTGCCTATGCTTATGACTGTACCATTCAACACAGTCCAACATACACCTTCATAGCACATTGAAAAGAGAGATAAAATTACCAAAAGAGCAATTTTGTATACAAACTAGACGCTTAGTCTAACTTTTCACGACTGTGAGCTTTTAAAAAGAAAAACCAGATTTAACTTAGCATCAAACCTGGTTTACTTATTAAAATTTAATCTAATTAAGAGCTGATTGTACGATCCGTCAAGGAGCTTTGTGCTTTGCCTTTCAAAATCTCAGTACGGATATTTTGTGCGAGTTCGGCACAGGCTTCGTTCATACCATTAATCATGAAAGCGTGACGTGTTAACACACTGGTTGGATTTGGCATCGGAACCAATTGATAGCATTCACCAATATGCTTTAACTGATCGTGGGTCAAATATAGCGCCATTTCTTTCGCAATCAGGTGATGTGTGAGTCTTTCCGCCGCTTGTACTGAATCGAGTTGCATTGCCTCCACTGGTGCGGTTACAGCACAACGTGTTTGCAATACGAACCGTTTATCCTCACGGTAACGTTTATAGAGTACTTCTGACAATAATTGAAACACCGAACCAATCATTAAGATGCAAGCAATCGAGTTATTCTTGAGTGAAGAAATACTGATGACAGCGCCTTGTTGATCAAAACTACGATTCACAACGATATCATCAACATTCAAATGATAATGCGCTGTACACAGTTCGATACTCTTATTTAAGAAAATTTGACATAAATTAAAATAAGGTAAAGAGACAGATTTGTTGACCGTATTAATTAATTGTTTCGGATCATAAAATTGGATATTCAGTGATAAAGCATCCTGATTTAACTGCAGAGTCGGTACTTTTGGCGTAATTGCAGCTTGTTCTTTATTTTGTTCTGGCGTATGAGGTTGTTTAGGCTGACTCTTTTCCAGTTCTAATGCTTCAGTGAGCAGTTTGATCTCATGACGTAAACGGGACTCATTATTTAATCTCGCAAGATATTCGCTACGCGTAGGGCGAGCAATGGCACGATAAGCCAACCATAATAAGCCATGAATAAAGAGTGACGAGAGGATCGCCAGCCATTGTGTTCTTAATATTTCACCGATACTTGGTTTAACCAATGTGATTTCCACACTGCCAATTTTCTTTTCATTTTGTAGTGCATCTCGAACGAAGATTTCACCCTGACGCGTCTTAGACAAGCCTGCAGTCGCGAGAACTTGATCTCCTGTGCCAAGAATACGTATATATGCAACACTTGGATTCGTTGCATAGCGGTTGGCTAATAATGCAAGAGATACAGTATTGGCAGGTTCAAGTTCAGTTAAGCTATCTGCGACCAGTTGAGTCGTCATTAGCAAACCTTGGCTTGCACGGTTTTCATTTAATTGATGTGTCGTTGCAATAACCAATAAAAAGGTATGCAAGGCAAAACTTACAATCAGCAGGCTAGCAAATAGCCCTTGTCTAGGCGCATTCAACGTAAACTTCCAAAGAAAATTAATTCAATTTCGATTATGATTCTTACAATATTCGTAGCTCAGACCCGAGTCAATTCATGCGAGAAATCATTCTTATTTCATTTTTAGGACCTGACCAACCGAATCAGTTTACTCGATTGATGCAGGTGTTGTCCGTACATTCTTTGCAAATTTTAGATGTAGGACAAGCAGTTATCCATAACCAATTGACTCTCGGCATCGTGGTTGCTTCCGAAGACCAGACAGCAACGGCTTTGGCCATGAAAGATATTCTGATTTTAGCACACGATATTGGTCTTACTGTGCGCTTTAAACCGATCGATTCAGAAGATTATGAGCAATGGGTGAAAGAGGGTGGACGTACACGATATATCGTGACGGCATTGGCACCTGAACTTACTGCAGCACATTTGCAAGCAGTGACTAATATTGTTTCAAGTCAAGGGTTTAATATTGAAACAGTCACCCGTTTGTCTGGACGACCAACGTTAAATCATTTTGAAAATGAACCAAAACGTGCTTGTGTGCAATTTGGTTTGAGCGGTCAGATGTTAGATGCTGCAGCGATGCGAGCGGCATGTTTAAGTTTATCAAATGAATTAAGTGTCGATGTTGCAGTACAAGAAGACACGCCGTACCGTCGTAATCGTCGTTTAGTTTGTTTTGATATGGACTCAACCCTGATCGAACAAGAAGTGATTGATGAGCTGGCAATTGAAGCAGGTGTCGGTGCACAAGTCGCAGAAATTACTGAGCGTGCTATGCAAGGTGAGCTGGACTTTCAGAGCAGTTTCCGTGCGCGTGTGGCGCTACTGAAAGGTATGGATGCTTCTGTATTGCCTAAAATTGCAGAACGTTTAACGATTACTGAAGGTGCAGAACGTCTTATTTCAACCCTGAAATCTTTGGGTTATCGTACGGCTATTTTATCTGGTGGCTTCCAATACTTCGCTGAATATTTACAAGCAAAACTTGGGATTGATGAAGTTCATGCCAATATCTTGGATGTTCAAGATGGACAGGTCACTGGCGAAGTTAAAGGGCATATTGTGGATGGCGCTCGTAAAGCATTTTTATTAGGCCAAATTGCGGATGAAATGGGCATTTCACTTGAGCAAACGATTGCAGTAGGTGATGGTGCGAATGATTTGCCAATGCTCTCTATAGCGGGCTTGGGCGTTGCATTCCGAGCTAAACCATTGGTGCGTCAAAATGCAAATCAAGCCATCTCAAGTGTTGGTTTGGATGGTGTTCTGTACCTGTTAGGTGTACATGATAAAGATTTAAGTCGAGCTTAAAATCAAAAAAAGCTTATTAAAAAGGCGACCAAATGGTCGCTTTTTTTTATCTAAGTGAATCATTCTTAGACAAATTTTAATCAGCTAAGTTCAGACGAAAAAACAGATGGTCATCATCGAAAAAAAGATGTTTTTGACAAAAAATTACGAGGTATTTTTTTGTAATGACACGCCAAGTTTGACTGATTCTGACTCTATGAAAAATGTCTAATCTTAAAAAATGTAATGACAAAAGAATGTTGCGACAATATGTGTCGCTTACAAAAGCATCAGGTCTTTTTTTCTGAAAAAAACTCACCATAATGCTTTCATAGACGCCAACAAGACCATTGAAGAAAGTGAAGCGTTATTTAATTTGTTGTGAAACACCATTAGGCAGTATTTGAAACATCTAAATTTTGACGGAGATTTTTATGGTCACTTTAACTTTTGCAACGATACTCGGATTTGCTCTGATCGCTGTAGCATTGGCGGCCGTATTCTTTTCACCTTATCGTCATTGGCTAGGGTTTATGTTGGCGGGTATGGTCTTCTGGGGTTTACTTGAAGGTATTCGTTATAGTGTCCAACACGTCTTTGACATGTCCTTGGCATATAGTTATTTAACAGCGATTAGCTTAGCCATGGTGGCTTTAACGGCTTTCTTACTTCGCGAAGATAGTCGTGCGCAAAAGGCTTTAGAAAATCGTCGTTATATTGAACATACTCCTGTATATGAGGACGATTAAATCCTACTCATGACAAATGATATGTAGACCAAAACTGCGTAGTAACAATTTTATATTTAAAGGTGTATCAAAATGATATACCTTTTTTTTGCCTATACGTTTTGTTAAACAAAGCTGCATTTCCTTACTTATAAGATATGCTAGGATGAATCAATTATTTTTGATATTAAAAAAACGGACTTAAATTGTCATGAAACTATCTTCAATACCTGTTGTGAAACTACCTATCGTTGATGCAAGCACAGATCCACTAGACCTTTTGGTGTTAGGTTTGGCGTTGCGTATGAAACAATTGTCACGTACGAGTCCAAAATTTATTGAGTTAATTCATGATCGTCAGTTCCGTATTCAAATTGGTACAGATCTAGGTGTTGCACGTCAGATTTTAGTCAACAATGGCCAGATTGATTCTGTTTCAGGTGATGCAGAGAAAGCAGATTTCGTACTTCAGTTTGCTGATAGCGAGCAAGGTGTTAAAACCCTGATGAAAGGTGATCCAACTGCATTCATGACGGGTATGCAAAATGGCAGTATTAAAATGGAAGGTGATTTCAGCTTATTGGTATGGTTTAACCAAGTCGCTAAATTAATTCCACCAAAAATTCCTAAACCTGTAAAAGAAAAAATACAATTTGCTCGTCAATTTATTAAAGAAAAGACAGGTAAGTAATACAGCACCTAAATACGGACTTTTCTCGTTTTGATTCTAGAGATGAGTATTTAAATGCAAGAAAAAAAGCCCTCATCAGAGGGCTTTTTTTGTCATTCAACTTCAAGATTAAAGGTTACCGGACCATCATTGATGAGATGCACTTTCATATCCGCTGCAAAGATTCCTGTTTGTACATGTTCAAACTGAGATTTTGCGTATTCCACTAACTGTTCATACAGTTCTTTTGCTTCGAGAGGCGGCATTGCAGGGCCGAAGTCAGGACGCAAACCTTTTTGGGTTTGTGCCATCAGGGTAAATTGCGAGACTAATAATAATCCGCCTCCGGCTTGGCTAAGATTCCAACCCATTTTTCCTTGGTCATCATCAAAAAAACGGTATTTTAAAATCTTATCGATGAGCTTCTTACCTTTTTCAAAGTTATCTTCTTTGCCAATACCAATAAAAACTAAAATCCCTTTTTCGATTTGACCAGTAATCTCACCATCCACAACGACTTTCGCTTCAAGGACGCGTTGGAGTAAAGCACGCATAATTCAACCAAGTTTGATGTTTTTTAATTCAAATGAATTGTATCAAATTGGAAAAAAGAAAAGGGATAAAGTCGTCATCAATCCTCATAAGTCATTGATAAAAAAATAATTAATCGGAGTATATACTTTTGATCTAATAAAGCGATTGAAATAATAAAAATTAACTTTTTTACCAATTTTGTTAAAGAAGGTAATTTACGCGTGCAGGAAAGGTAAATTTGAGAGAGAAAACGATGTTTAAGCGTTCAATGTTGGTTGCAATGCTTGCAACTGCGACAGCAGCATCAGCTGCACCATTAACAAAAGATAACGGCGCACCAGTGGGTGATAACCAAAACTCAATCACTGCAGGTCCAAATGGTTCTGTATTATTACAAGATGTACAGTTGATTCAAAAACTTCAACGTTTCGGTCGTGAGCGTATCCCTGAGCGTGTTGTACACGCACGTGGTACGGGAGCTTATGGTGAATTCGTTGCAACTAAAGATTTATCAGATCTTACTATTGCTTCACTTTTCAAAGCAGGTACGAAAACTCCAGTATTCTTACGCTTCTCTACAGTAATTCATGGTAAGCATTCTCCAGAAACTTTACGTGACCCACATGGCTTCGCAATTAAGTTTTATACTCAAGAAGGTAACTGGGATTTAGTTGGTAACCAAACGCCTGTATTCTTCATTCGTGATGCGATCAAGTTCCCAGACTTCATCCACGCAATGAAACCAAGCCCAATTGACAACGTTCAAGACGCTAATCGCGTATTTGACTTCTTGTCTAGCCAGCCATGGGCAACAAATATGTTGACTTATGTATATGGTAACCAAGGTGTTCCTACGAGCTACCGTGAACAAGACGGTTTCGGTGTACATGCATTTAAATTGTACAACGACAAAGGCGAATATAAATACGTTAAATTTAACTTCCGTTCTAAGCAAGGTGTTAAAGGTCTAAACGTTAAAGAAGCTGCTGAATTACAAGGTAAAGACTTCAACCACTTAACGAATGATCTTTATAAGAACATCAATGCGGGTAATTTCCCGAAATGGGATCTTTATATCCAAGTGTTGGATCCTAAAGATTTGAATAGCTTCGATTTCGATCCACTTGATCCAACTAAAATCTGGCCTACTGATTTAGTACCAGAAACAAAAGTAGGTACGTTAACGCTTAACCGTATGCCTAAAAACTTCTTCCAAGAAACGGAACAAGTGGCAATGGCTCCGGGTAACTTAGTACCAGGTATCGAGCCATCAGAAGACCGTCTGTTACAAGGTCGTATCTTCTCTTACTCTGATACACAAATGTACCGTTTGGGTGCAAATCACCAGCAAATTCCAGTAAACCGTCCATTGGTAAATGTGAACAACAATAACCAAGACGGTTATATGAATGTTGGTGCAACTTCATCTAATGTGAACTATGAACCAAGCCGTATGGAGCCAAAACCATCGACTCCTAAAGCACGTGCTGTTGAAACTCCACTTTCTGGCACAGTTCAGCAACGTGGTGTGAAAGAGCAAAACTTTAAGCAAGCGGGTGATTTATACCGTTCATACTCTGCTAAAGAGAAATCTGACCTCATTATGAACTTAGCAGCTGATCTTGGTAACGTAAAAGATTCAGAAACTAAACACATCATGTTGTCTTATTTCTATAAAGCAGATGCGGATTACGGCACACGTATGACTAAAGCTGTAAACGGTAACTTAGCGACTGTTAAAGCGAAAGCGGCAGCTTTAAAAGACTAATCAAGATTAGTCCTTGAATTGGTGATTAGGGTCTAAGGTGTCACCTCAAAAAAGTCCTGTAAAACTCAATTCCTTTCCTGCAACCCTAGGGGAGTTTTACAGGCACTCGTTATCGAATTTAAACTCAGGTGAGGGAAGAATGAAAAATATTGTATATAGTTTATTAATCGCTTTACTGAGTTTAAGTTCAGTAATGCTTCACGCTCAAACGACGTCTGTCAGTAGCTCACAACAATCAGATCAGAAAGAAGTGATTGACTTATTTTTTGCAGCAGCGAAAACAGGAAACAAAGAAGTTATTCATGAATTTTTGAAACATGGGTTTCCAGTCAATATTAAAAACCATGCTGGTTTTACACCATTAATGATGGCGACCTACTATGGTCATCAAGATATTGTAAGGACTCTATTGGAAAACGGCGCAGACCGCTGTGCTCGTGATAATAAGGGTAATACAGCTTTGATGGGTGCTATCTTTAAGCTTGAATGGTCGATTGCCAAACAATTACGCCAGGTCGATTGTGATGCTCAAGCAAAACAGACAGGACACAAGACCACAGAAGAATTCGCAAAAGTTATTGGGCAAGATAAAGCATTGAAAGCTTTGACTGAGTCATATAGTCAAGACAATACAAAAAAATAATCAGTTTAAGTTTTAGTAATTAGTCGAATAATCTTCGACAATTACTAAAACGAGCTATGAATCGCAACAAAATGTGCTTTAATGCAATAAGTTGCTAAAAACTGAAAAATAATATGTCTGCCATTATTCAATCCTTACTTGATACTGACTTGTATAAATTCACGATGTTACAAGTGGTATTACATCAATTTCCTCAAACGGATAGTGTCTATCAATTTCGTTGTCGTAACCTTGAAGATACAGCCTATCCACTCGTGGATATATTAGAGGAACTGAACGAACAGTTAGATTTACTGTGTCAGCTCAAATTTAAAGAAGATGAATTACAATATTTAAGAAGTTTACGCTTTATTAAAAGTGATTTTGTAGACTATTTAGAATTATTCCAACTTAAGCGCCGCTTTATTAAAGCCAGTATCGATGATCAAGGTCGTTTAGATATTCGTATCGAAGGACCTATGGTTCAAGCAATGATGTTTGAAATTTTCGTGCTTGCAATCGTCAATGAACTCTATTTTCGTCGTATTCGCGATGAGCAGGTATTGGCAGAAGGAGAGCGCCGTCTTAAAGCTAAAATTGAATTGTTGAAACACTATGAAAGTAGTCAACAACCGAATGATCCACCATTTCTTGTTTCCGATTTTGGAACACGCCGTCGCTATAGTTTTGACTGGCAGAAACACGTGGTGGAAGAGTTTAATAAGGCTGCACCACATATTTTTCGTGGCACCAGTAATGTTTTATTGGCAAAGCAGTTGGGTATTACACCCATTGGTACGATGGCACATGAATTTTTACAAGCTTTCCAAGCACTTGATGTTCGCTTACGTGATTTCCAAAAAGCTGCACTTGAAACTTGGGTGCAGGAATATCGCGGAGATTTAGGCATTGCACTGACAGATGTTGTTGGTATGGATGCATTCCTAAGAGACTTTGATTTGTATTTTGCCAAACTATTTGATGGTCTACGACATGACAGTGGTGACCCATATGCGTGGGGCGATAAAGCCTACGCACATTATAAAAAGTTAAAAATTGACAGCAAAACTAAAATGCTCACTTTCAGTGATGGTCTAAACTTAGAGAAGGCATGGGATTTGCATCAATATTTTAAAGATCGTTTCCAAGTCAGTTTCGGGATTGGTACTAACCTCACCAATGATATGGGACAAACTGCTTTGAATATTGTTCTAAAGTTAGTCGAATGCAATGGTCAATCGGTAGCTAAACTCTCTGATAGTCCAGGAAAAACGATGACTGATAATGATACCTTCCTCGCATATTTGCGTCAGGTATTTGATGTTGAGTCTCCTTAATCATAATTTCCCTTTTCTGATTTTTTGCTAATACCATGCAAAAAATCAGAATAATTTTGAAAAAGTCTTGTGCTAAGATTTGAACAAGGCCAATAGAACTATTCAATAAATATGACCACTAACGCTTTTGATTTCGGTCTGCTCATTGAAGCAGAACAACTTGTTCCTCATTTAGGAAGTGAAAAGTTACGTATTGTTGATTTGACCCGAAGTTCGGTCTATGAGCAATTACATATTCCGCATGCTATACATCTGAAGCCAAAATTTTTAGTGCGCCAAGAGGAACAAGCTACGGGTTTATTGCCTGATGATGAAGGGCTTCAGCAGCTAGTCCAGATATTAAACATATCACCTGAGCATCATGTCGTGGTCTATGATGATGAAGGTGGGGCATGGGCTGGTCGACTGATATGGAATCTACACTGTATGGGTTTTTATAACACCAGTTTATTAAATGGTGGTATTCATGCATGGTTAGGCGCCAACTATCCTACTTCTTCAGAAGTTGAAGAGGTTCAGCCAGTCACATGTCTTTTTCAAGTTAAGATATCCAATGTTGATCAACACCGTATTGATTATTCAACTTTGATAAAAAAAATTGAAAATAAAACTTGCCAAGTATGGGACTGCCGAACGGCTGAGGAGTATACCGGGCAACGTCTCGCGGCACGTCGTGGGGGACATATTCCAACGGCTAGACATTTTGAGTGGAGTACTGCACTTAATCGTCAAAATCATTTAAAATTGCACCCCTTAGAACGCACGCAACAACGTTTAGAACAATTGGGCTTTCAATTTGATCAGCCAGTCGTCGTATATTGTCAGTCTCATCACCGTTCAGGTTTAGCTTACATTATTGGTCGATTACTGGGTTGGGATATCCAAGCTTATGATGGTGCGTGGAGCGAGTGGGGCAACCGCCTCGACAGTCCAATCATTACTGGAGAGTCACCTGAGTGAGTCTGACAAATTTAAAAAAGAAACTATTTATTCAAGCGCAGCAAATCGTCCCGCAACAAAAACTCAGCCGTTTGGTGGGTAAAGTCGCAGCCAGTGAAAACCCAGTATTAAAGAATGTTGTCATTCAAGCATTTAAAGCAAAATATGGCATTGATATGTCAATTGCTGAGCAACAAAATGCCTTGAAATTTAAATCCTTTAATGAGTTTTTCACTCGCTCTTTGAAAACAGGCGTTCGTTCAATTGATCCTAATCCTAAAAGTGTCGTGTCACCTGCAGACGGTGCAATTTCACAATTAGGTAAAATCAATGAGGGCGATATTTTTCAGGCAAAAGGTCAAAGCTTTTCAGTTGAAAAGTTAATTGGTGATCCTCAATTGGCAGCACCATTCAAAAATGGTGAATTTGCAACAGTGTACTTATCACCGCGTGATTATCATCGTGTGCATATGCCTTATTCTGGTACATTGACTGAAACTTTATATATTCCAGGTGAATTATTTTCAGTCAACCAAACTACAGCTGAAAATATTCCGGGTTTGTTTGCACGTAATGAACGAATGGTATGTTTATTCGATACTGATATTGGTCGTATGGCTGTTGTTTTAGTTGGCGCAATGATTGTTGCTGGAATTGAAACTGTTGCGACAGGTAAAGTAAAACCAACAGGTCGCTTAGAGCTGAACCATCATGCGATGAAACTTGAAAAAGGTGATGAGCTCGGACGTTTTTATTTGGGTTCAACGGCTGTAGTTTTGTTTGAGAAAGATAAAATGCAATGGGACCAAGCATTTAAGGCGAACTCAACTGTAGTAATGGGTGAAGCGTTGGGTCATCTTATTTGAGTATATCTTTTGAATAAGAAAAGCGCCTAAGGCGCTTTTTTTATTCGTGCATTTTATACAAGCGTTCTTTGGGAAACACGGCAATAAATGTAGAGCCTTCGTTTTCTTTCGACTCGATTTCAATATGTGCGCCATGTTGCATAAGTACGTGCTTAACGATGGCAAGGCCTAAACCAGTACCACCTGTTTGACGACTGCGTGCACTATCCACACGATAAAAACGCTCAGTTAAACGCGGTAAGTGTTTTGGATCAATTCCAATACCAGTATCCTGAACAGAAAAATAGCCACGTTCTCCATCATCATGCCAGCCGATGGTGATGGTGCCACCTTTCGGGGTGTACTTTATGGCATTGGTAATTAAGTTGCTAAATGCACTCGCCAATTCCATATCTGAACCAATTAAGTCACAGTGGCTGTCTATATCAAGGTTAAGTGTATGACCATAATCAATATTGTAAGCTTGCGCATCATCAAACAGATGGTTCATTAAACTTGGCATTTCGATAATTTGATTTTTCGCAATTTGTTTTTCATTTTCTAAACGAGACAAAAGCAAAAGATCATTGACCAATGCATTCATGCGTTTAGTTTGCGATTGCATTTGTTCAAAGGCACGTTTCCAACGCGGATTGATATCTTCTTGATCTGTGAATGTTTCGATATACCCACTTAACACTGTGAGTGGTGTTCTTAATTCATGTGAAATATTGTCAACAAAATCTGAACGCATTTGCTCGAGATTTTTCATACGCGTAATGTCGTGCGCAACTAAGAGGCGACTTTCATTGCCAAAGCGAGTCAGTTTGATTTGCGCGTACTTATTATCATGGTTCACCAATTTAATTTTTACACCATCTGGTGCTTGATTGGTATTATGAAAATATTCAATAAAATCTGGCTGGCGAATAATCGTGAGCAGGTTGCGGCCACGATCAACAGCTTGAATGCCAAATAACTTTTCCGCAGCAGGATTCCACCATTCGATTTGATGGGAATCATCCGTAAGAATAATCGCTTCTGATAAAGCCACGAGAGAAGATTGAGTTCGATCGATCAGTCCAACCATTTCAGACTGAACAATACGTTCTTGGCGTTGAGCCCGATATACATTGAACAGTAATGCCCCCCAGATTCCATTTAAATTTGGTGGTACATCGTAAGGACGATTCGAAATCCAATCATTGACTAAATATAATGAGCGTAATTGGATACCAAAAAATATGAGACAGGCAATGCCTAAGCATATCCAAAGATAGCCAATCCCTAACCCGATACAGCCCGCAATAATCAGTAGAAATACCAGTAAACGTAAGTCTTGCTTGGCAAAAGTCCATAAACTGCTATATAGAAACTTTTGATGTTCACGTGCCAATTCTGGGACGGGGTAGGGTTCGTACATAAAATCTAAATTAACCTAAAGCAACATCAGCTCGTGTTGAAAAACGATAGCCAGTACCACGCACAGTTTGAACATAACGGTCTGCACCATAAGGTTCGAGCACCTTACGTAAGCGACGGATATGGACGTCGATGGTTCTGTCTTCAATATACACATTTCCACCCCATACCTGATCAAGTAATTGAGCACGGGTATAGGCACGTTCTGGATGAGTCATAAAGAATGCCAATAGACGATATTCTGTTGGCCCCATATCAAGAATATTTTGATTATAGCTGACACGTTGGCTTACTGGGTCAAGAATTAAGCCATTTGCATCAATGGTTTTTTCGCCATTTAACGCATTTGCACGTCTTAACACTGCTTTAATACGGGATACCAACTCACGTGTTGAAAATGGTTTCGTCATATAGTCATCTGCACCAGCATCAAGACCTTGAACTTTATGGTCTTCTTCGCCACGCGCAGTCAACATAATGACTGGAATTTCTGAAAGTGTTTCATCACGCTTAAGGCGACGACACAAATCTACGCCACTCACGCCACCCGGTAACATCCAGTCGAGTAGGATAAGCGCTGGACGTTGATCAACAATCATTTGATGTGCTTGTTTCGCATCTTCTGCTTCCAAGCATTGAAAGCCTGCCATATCTAAAGAAGTATGGATCATTTCCCGAATTGGGAGCTCGTCGTCGACAATTAAAATGTAGTCATCTTTCACAACGCAATATCCTATGATGAACGGTGAACCGTTTTATATTTATGACAGGCTTATTACAAAGATTAATTATGACAGTATCATTGCAAGATGGAAATCGAAGTTAAATATAGCAATGTTTTGTGACAATTAGGCTGATATTTTGTCTCATTGATATTTATTAATCTGAAATTAAATCAATATCTTAAATTTACTTACGATTTGTCACAATTTCTTCATCTTAATTTGATGCTACTTTTTCATTAGATCATTCAATAGGGCGAGAAAAACGGTTTTACATGCCTGAACGACCTCAGCACGTGGAAGTTTAAAACCACCTACTACCCAGCGAACAGCAACTTGAGTGACATAGCCATTTAGACCAGTTGCAATCAAGGAGATCTCTTTTTCAGTGAGATGGGTATGTGGCATCATTAATGTGACAAAGGCATGAATCATTCGGTCGAAACGGCCCATTGTTTCTTGAATGGTTGCATGATTATGAAGTTCTTGGACGAGCATTGCATCAATATAAATAATCCGAGCGGTACGCGGATCATCTTCTAAAAAACTAAAGAACGCATTTAGACCTGCATCAATCATGTTGAGAGGCTCAGGAGAGGCTTTCATAATAGCTTGCATTAATGTTTGTTGAAGCTTCTCAATCAGTTCTAAAAAGATCGTTTGGAATAAGTTTTCACTTTTCTTAAAAGATTCATAAAAGTAACGTTCAGTTAATTTCGCTTGTGTGCAAATATCTTTAACGGTTACTGAGAAAAAACCATGAGTTCCATATGCTTCAATACCCGCTTCAATAAGTTTCTCACGGCGTGCTTGTTTGCGTTCAGTTAAGGACATCCCTTTAAATTGACGCTCTTTTGCGGGAGGCTTTTCAATCGCTTGCTCGTGTTCTGATGGAGTGAGGTTCTCTGGGTTCATAGCAATTCGAGTCTTTTTATAAAAGTGTTATGCTGCGGTCAGTATAGAGTACTGATCAGCTAAAGATACTAAATTGGCCTATAGTAACAATAAAAATGGTCGATAGTTACATTGACAATAATAATTGTCAAAATTATAGTGAACATGAATGACCCAGATCAACGCTGTGGTGCATAAAAATCAAAAAAAGGATTCACAATGAAAAATTTTAAAAACAAAGTGGCTGCAATCACAGGTGCAGGTTCTGGTATTGGTCAACAACTTGCGGTGTTACTGGCCAAGCAAGGTTGTCATTTGTCTTTAAGTGACGTAAATGAAAAGGGCTTAGCAGAAACAGTTGAACTGACGAAGAATGCAAATGTACGAGTCACAACCAAGAAAGTAGATGTTGCGAATCGTGACGAAGTTAAAGCATGGGCGGCTGAAACTGTACAGAATCATGGTTCAGTGAACATGATTTTCAACAATGCTGGGGTGGCATTGGGTTCGACCGTTGAAGGCGCAACATACGAAGAGTTGGAATGGATTGTTAACATTAACTTCTGGGGTGTCGTGTACGGCACCAAAGAATTCTTACCATATATTAAGAAAACAGGTGATGGACACATTATCAACATTTCAAGTTTATTCGGTTTAACTGCGCAACCAACTCAGTCTGCGTATAATGCAACTAAATTTGCTGTACGTGGTTTCACTGAATCTCTTCGTCAAGAGCTAGATATTGAAAATGTGGGTGTGAGCGCGCTTTGCGTACATCCAGGTGGCATTCGTACCAATATTGCGAAAGCTGCAAAAATGAATGACAGTTTAAAATCTTTGGGCATGAATCCACAGAAATCTGCACAGACATTTGATAAATTATTACGTTGTCCACCTGAAGAAGCAGCGCGTCAAATTCTAGAAGCAGTGCAAAAAGATCGCCGTCGTTTACTGATTGGTAACGATGCGAAAGTGATTGATTTAATGCAACGTGTGATGCCAACGGGCTATCAAAAAGTGACTGCATTTGCGACTAAAATGAGTAAACGTTTCGATTCTAAATAATCGTTAAAAAAACCCGCGTCATGCGGGTTTTTTATTTTCTTGATTTCTAATTTAAATCAGTACTTGAACAGTTTTCTTTTTCCAAACAAATTGATAATACAAACCTTGCATCACACATAAGCAAACGAAAGCCAAAGCATAAGCGTACCAGATTCCCGCCAGCCCCCACCATGCGCTAAATAGATAAGCTGCTGGGAGTTCTATACAGAGTATGGCTACAATATTGATGATCATTGGCATAGTCACAGTGCCACTTGCACGCATAATTGAGGCGAAAATAGCACTCGCGCCAAAAAATAAAATTGACCACAGCACAATAAACAATAATTGTTGCCCGAGTATCACGACTTTTTCATCTGTAATAAATAATGCCATGACATATTTTGAGAACAAATAAGCCAAGATTACGAGCCCGCCTGTAAAGACAAAATTCATCCCCAGTGCTGTTTTAGTTACACGTGATAAAGAATCCGCTTTACCTGCACCGATCGCTTGAGCCCCAAAAATAGAGGCAGCAATTGCGATAGACAGAGCAGGGAATTGGATGTAGTTCAAAACCTGATTAACTGCGCCATAAGCAGCTGTTGCTTCTGAACCATAGCGATTGACCAAGCCGACAATGACTAATCCTGCCACAGAGGTCGTGACCATTTGAATGCCTGTAGGAACGCCAAGTCTGAGAATAATTTTGCTCAGTTCAGGATTGTGGCGTACATGTTTACACATTGCTAAATCTGGACGTAATGGATGATTTTTTTTATTTAAATAAACGTACAGAAAAATAAGCACGGCCAGATAACCCACAATCGTGGCGATGGCAGGTGCAATGATACCCAATTGAGGAAATCCAAAATATCCAGCGATGAGAACAGGGGTAATAAAGAGCCCAATTAAACTGGTCATTCCCAAAGCGATGAGAGGTGTAATGCTATCACCGACACCACGTAAGATAGAGGTATAAATAATATAAATAAAAAGGAGTGGGCTACCTGCTAACATCCATTGAACATAAGGCAAAGATAAATGCATGACACTTGGGTCTGTGCCCAAGGCCTCAAGAATGTGGCGTGCAGATAGAACACCTAAAATGGCAATAATCGTCCCGCCGATCAATGTCATAAAAATAGTAGAGCCGACAACCGCTCTTACTTTTTCTAAATTTTGTGCTCCCCACGCTTGACCAACCAATACCGTCGAGCCAGCCGAAAGCCCAATTACAAAAGCCAAGAGACAGAACAAAATAGGGAAGAAGACGGAAACAGCAGCAATTGCTTGAACGCCCATCATTTGCCCGACGAAGATCGTATTAATTGTGCCGGATAAATTTTGCAGGATATTGGTTGCAATCAGCGGAACTAAAAAAACTAAAAAAACTTTCCAGAAACCAGGTTCATCAATCGGCCGTAAGGTTCTCGCCATATATAAGTCTTATCCATTATTGTTTTCTATATCAACGGATTGACCTTAGCACCTTATCATTCAAATTGCTTTAGTAATAAAGTAATCCGTCTCGTCTCTTTTCGTTATTGTGATTGAACCTTCGTTAAAATTTCTCCTGCAAGATGCAAGGTTTCCTCTCGTTTTGCAAAACAGACCCGAATGAGCTTCAGATCTTGAGGTGGCTGTTGATAAAACACTGATATAGGAATCGCTACCAGTTTGTGTTGTTCTGCAAGATATTGGCACATTTCTATATCTGTGAGCTCAGGTCTTAGTGTACTGAAATCTAAGTTTTGAAAATAAGTTCCTGGTGACGGCACATATTGAAATTTTGAATGTTGAATTCCATGGATGAATAAGTCACGTTTAGCTTGATAAAAATTGGGGAGATCTAAAATATGTTCAGGATGTTGTTCGATGAATTGATTAAGCGCGATTTGAATCGGATGGACACCACAGAAATTGGCAAATTGATAAATTTGACGAAATACTTTCATCAGTGCCTGAGGTGCAACGCAATATCCAGTTTTCCAACCAGTAACATGAAACGTTTTTCCGAATGAACCAATCACAAAACTACGATCTCGAAGTTCAGGAAAACTAAGCGCAGAATAATGTTGTTGACCATCAAACACTAAATATTCATAGACCTCGTCAGATAGTACACAAATGTTTTTATCCTGAATCAACTCGATCAGTTGTTGCCAATCTTGCTTGGACCAAATTGCACCTGAGGGATTATGTGGTGTATTTACAATGATTAATCGCGTTCGTTCATTTATTCGATCTTTCACCACATTCCAGTCAACATGGAAGTCTGGATGTACCAAGTTGATATGGATCGCTTGCGCCCCAGCGAGTTTCACTGCAGGTGCATAACTATCATAAGCAGGATCGAAAATAATTACTTCATCTCCAGCATTTACAACAGCTTGAATCGCACACAAAATTGCAGTCGTTGCACCAGGTGTAATGGTGATTTCGCTGATCGGGTCTAAATCGACTTGGTCTCGTTGGCAGAATTGGGCTGCAATTTTTTGTCTTAAACTCAGCAGACCGTCACCAGGTGGATATTGGTTATAGCCTTGTTGTGTGGCTTGAGCTAAAGCTGCAATTAATTCAGGAGGAGGTGGAAAATCAGGAAAACCTTGAGAAAGATTTAACGCGTTCAACTTTTGGGCGAGTGCTGACATCACGCTAAAAATAGTGACACCTAAGTCTGGTAATTTAGATTCAATTTTAATCATGCTGGATAGTAATATTTAGCCCGTTTCTTCGTAGTTTAGCAGTTGAAATGCCTGCACTAAATACAAATATCTGCGACATATTCGTTTTAATTTTCATAAGATTCTAATGATCTTCAATTAAGTTTAAAACCTTAGATGATCTATGTGATCTCATGTTAAAAATGATTGATCTGACTTTGCTTCATTTCATTTTTTAACCAATTTAAAAAAATAATCTTCCGAGGATCTTCAATAAATCTAGTATGGGACAGTAGATAATAGGCAGAACCATCCTGAAGAATTGGTGTTATTTTTTTTACAGACTTGAGCTCTAATTCTTTTTCAATCATGTAGATAGAAATGATCGTCTTTCCTAGGCCAGCCAAGCAGCCTTCTAAACATAAGTAAAAATGCTCTAATTCTATTTTGGAATGTTTCTTCAGAATATCTTTGAGTTCATCCAATTGGTGTAATTTTTTTGAAAAATAAGGGCGTGATTTAGAAATTAACAATTCTTTGGTTTTAGGGTGGTGAGATGCTTGGACTGCCACAATATATTCATCGCCAATTTTCTCACTAAACAGATGCGATCCCCATTCAAAATCATTTCTTCGTATTGCGATATCGATATTATCTTTTTCAAAGTCGACTACACCACCACCTGTGAGCAAAACCACTTCAAAATCATGTCCAAGTTTTTTAAATTCAACAAGTCGTGGAATTAACCACTTCATCGAAATGGTTGGTTCACAGGACAGTACCAATTGTTTGTTTTCAGTTTTATTTTGAGTTAGTCCAATTAAACAATCATCCAATTGATTGAAAATATTCTGAGCGCAATGAAAAAGAGTTTCTCCTTCTTTGGTGAGTATCAAGGTTTTATTTCGTCGTTCAAATAATGTGATATTTAATATTTCTTCGAGATTGTAAATTTGCTTACTGACGGCACTTTGCGTAACAAATAATTTCTTTGCTGCAATCGTGACACTGCTGTATTTAGCGACAAAATAAAAAAACTTCAGTGAATTCAAAGATATTTTTTCTATCATTCCAAAAACTCATATATTTTTAGTCGATTTTATTGATTTTATTTTTTTAACTTTTGTTCAAAATGAAGATTACCAAAAGCAAAATAAAGCTAATACAATGGAAAATATATTAAAATTCAGTCCATTTAACAAGCAGCATCTCCATGAATACACATATTCAAAAGAGATAATCAAAAAGGGTTATGCGTTTATTGATTTAAATACATTCCAAGAAATACAGAAAAATAATAATTTTCACGATGTTAATGAGCAAGATGTCAGTGATTTTATAGACAGTTGGAACGCTCTAGATTTAGATCAATTTATGTCGGATAAAGGTAAATATCGAACAAGAAAACATGCAACTTTTACTATTAATGATAAGCATAAAATTTTACTGAAAAATTCTTATATTCCTCATTTTCAGACGATTGAATACAACACTTTGAATGGTGGAATTGCGAGATATTTTTCAGAGATTGATAAAAATACAATTGAAAATCCAATTTTTAGAAATTTACTACAATTCGCATATCTCACCTTTTCAGAAATTGAAACTGAAAATTGGTTTATCGAAGCGCATCAATTTCGCATTGAAGCAAAATTTAACGATAGTGGTAAGCCAACCCCTGAGGGGATACATCGAGATGGGGTGGATTTCGTTTTAATGGCCATGATCAACCGTCAAAATGTTCAGGGTGGAATGACCCGAATTTATGACTTAAATAAGAATTTGAAAGCAGAATTTATGCTTGAAAATTTTTTAGATATCGCACTTGTGGATGATCATCAGGTCTATCACAGCGTAACGGAAATCAAAGTCAATGATTTTACGTTGGGTGATACTGGATTAAGAGATGTATTAGTGATCACGTTTAAAAAGGCATAATGAATGGGTGAGTTTATAGCAGTTATTCTCATCACCATACTCGCTGTTGTGAGTCCTGGTGCTGATTTTGCTATCGTGACAAAAAACAGTTACTTATATGGTAGAAGGATAGGTGTTCTCACTTCACTGGGAATTTCTTTAGGTGTTTTGATTCATGTGACTTATACGCTTATTGCTGTCGCATTTGTCATGGCGTATACACCTCAAATTCTAAATATTGTGAAGTATATTGGAGCCATCTATCTCATCTATATCGGTTATAAAACTTTTGTACAAAGTCCGGTTGTCGAGACGTCATCAACTGCTGCAATTAATCCTTTTCAAGCAGTGAAATATGGCTTTTTCACCAATGCACTTAATCCTAAAACGACTTTATTTGTGATTAGTACATACACTCAGATCATCAGTGTGAGTACGCCGAAAGCGATTCTGGTCGGTTATGGGCTATTTATGTCTTTTGCTCATTTTTTATGGTTTGGATTGGTGGCTTTGCTTTTTTCATCGATTGTTTTAAGACAGAAAATGTTAGCTAAGCAAGTACAGATTAACAGAGTGATTGGAACTGTATTATGTCTGCTAGGGATAGCACTTCTGTTTGCTAAATTTCAATAATAGGGTAGCAATATGAAAAAGATGGCTTTTATCGATATGGAAGGTGTTCTTGTCCCTGAAATATGGAAACACTTCTCAAATGTATACAATATCCCAGAGTTGGCGATTACAACTCGAGAAGTCGCAGACTATAAGTCTCTGATGGAATTTAGAATTAATTTACTGAAAGAAAATAAAATTCCTTTAAAACAATTAATCGATGACATTAAAGAACTGGATGTCATTCCAGATGCTAAGGAGTTTTTAGAATATTTGCAAAAGGCTGAAAATTTTGAAGTTAACATTATTTCAGATTGCTTTTATGAGTTTTTATTTCCCTTTTTTGAAAAATTAAATCTTCCTGTTAAAAATACATATTGTCATCACTTAGAAATTGGACCAGATGGATTTATAGAAAATGTTCTGTATACACGAGATAAAGGGAAACATGAAATTATTGTAAAGTTCCAAAAAGAAAACGTTTCAATGACCAATAGTATTGCGATCGGTGATGCATTCAATGATTTTTCGATGTTGCATTTAGTTGATTATGGTTTTTTATTTCAACCCTCAGAAGACGTGAGAAAGAACTCCCCAGCTTATTTTTGTAAAGTAGACTCTTATCAAGATATTATTTCACATTTAAATCGTAAAAAAATTATGTAACCTTATAATATTATTATGGTTTATATAAGATGAAGCAGATAGGAATGACTCTAGTGATAGCTTAGTTCTTTAAATGGATTAAGAATAATAAATACAGCCCATTCATGCAGAAATGGGCTTTTTGATGACGTCAATTCACAATGAATTCAATTTTAGTCAGCGACCAAATTTAAATTTCATTTCTAAGTTAAATCAAAAATTCAACTGCTGCTCGGATGATCCCTAACACTAAACCGATAAATGCACCAACGACAACACCGTTGACGCGAATCATATGTAAGTCACCACCGACTTCATTTTCAATTTTATCGATCATTTCTCGTGAGTCCCATTCGTGAATGCGTTCACTGATAAATAAAATGACTTTTTCGCTGTATTGATCACTGAGATTGACTGCCATTGAACTCATTTTTTCATTTAATAATTGGCGTAATGCAGGATTGGAAATGATGTTTTGACCGACTTGTTGAATCGCAACACGTAAATTTTCAGCTATACCTGAATCTGCTTTCTCCAAATCTTCACGAATGGCATTGCACAGAATGACGACGGCACCAGTAATAAAATTTAAAACTTGAGGACTATCTAACAATGCATTTTTAGTTTCATTTAATTTAAGACTCGCCTGACTTTCAGGATTTGCGAGTTCAGTCATTAAATGCTGTGCAATACTCTCAATTTTTTGACGCCATGGATGCTCTGGATCTGCCAACATTGACTCGACACGCTCTATTAAAGAGTCAATCGTTCTTTGTTGAACATCGATACCGATCCAACTTGCGCCTTTGGCTAAACGCCACACTCCGAGTTCTTTAAATAGGGTGCGGGTTAGCTCCCGAGTTTGTTCAGGATGTGAAGTCACCCAACCGTGCGCAACATCGAGACCACGTTGTAAAACATCTTGGTGGAAGTCATTTTCTAATACGGCACGAATCATTTCACTGGCCAGGGTATTGATTTGAGTGTTCTTTACCCATTGCACACTGTTAGTTTGAATAAACCTACCGACTTGTTCTTGTCCAACAAACTCAAAAACTTTAGGCACTGTCTGTTGAATCACTTGAGTCACTTGACGATTGTTATCTGGATTGGCTAGCCATTGTCCTACTGCCAAACTCACATCTGTTTGACTCAAGCTTTTTGCCACAATCTGTGGCGATAGGAAGTTTTCTTGAACAAAACGTCCCATGGATTCTGCAATACGCGCTTTGTTACGTGGAATAATTTCGGTGTGATCTTTTAAAAACTTAGGAATAGGGATACGGCCGAATGGGTTCCGAAACAAAACCGTAATGGCATACCAATCTGCTAAACCACCAACCACACCTGCTTCAGCAGACAACATTAAAATATGAATAAGCCAAACATATTCTGGAAAAATTTTGGCAGCCACCATGAGCGATATCCAAGCCAATACAGCGACAACCAGTGCGATCATGGCAAACCGTTTGCTTCGATCCAGACTAGGGGTAGTCATTGTTGGTGATACACTCATGCATAATTCCTATGTAAGCTGTTGTATTAATATTATTTTATTGTGATTGAGAAGGCTGTGTTTGTACAGGCAGTATGTCGCCTGTAGCACTTAAACCATATTTAGACCCTAAGGCCTGTAAAATTAAACGTGCATCAAAAGCATCTTGAGGTGCTGTTTTTTGATCTTTAAAACAGGTGATGGTATAGGCTACTTGAACTAGCTCTAAACTGACCACCTGTGGCAGATCATAAAAAGGATCAAAGAACATAGGATGTCTACGATATCCATAACCATACGGGTAAGGATTGGAATAAACCACAGCTTGACGAGGTGGTTGTTGTGTGCGATTGCTTGGATCATCTTGGACTTTAAAAAAATGAAAGCCCTGTTTGACCGTTGTTTGTGCAGCTTTAAGTAAGGTTATTTCTTCAGCTGTACCATAGCTCATGTTGGATGAGCCTTGAAAACTAATACGATACGTTGATTGGTTCAAGGGAATAGTTGCGAATTGCCCAAGCTGATCAAATGTAGGCGGTTTACTTGGCGTCGTGACACAACCAGACAGCAGGATCATGCCAGATAATCCCAAAATCATGCATAAGTTCTTCATTTCGCTCTCCTGAAGTCTGTTGTATCAATATCAATTTAGAAGCTACTGTTTGGCTGTTTTAAAAATTCTATTTCCTCAGGTGTAGAGAGACGATTTAAAATTTCATTACGATGAGGATAGCGGCCGAAACGTTCAATGATGACTTGATGCTTTTTCTCAAAGTCTAAATTTACAGGGTTGCCTAATGCCTCAAACAAACGAAGCGCTTGAGTGTGAATGATTTTTGATTCGCTATGCATGAAAGGCATATATAAGAAGCTACGTTGTTCAGGTTCCAGTTCGAGATCTAAACCAAGACGAACCGCTTCTTGAGCTAGCCCAAGTGCTAATGGATCTTGGGCAAAAGATTCAGCTTTGCCACGATAAACATTACGAGAAAATTGATCCAAGACAATGATTTCTGCTAAGCGTCCTAAAGCAGTTTCCCGCCATGTCCATAGTTCGCCTGCGGCAGCTTGTTGGATGGTGTGACCAAATTGCGCTTGAATAAGTTGATCGAAAGCATCGCTTTTCGCAAACCAATGTGGTTGAGTTTCAGCACTGAACCAAAAATCTATAACGTTGTGATAATTCATATTCTTTACAGTTTGTTAGCATTTATTCTGCAATAAAATCACAAATTTCAGATGTCTTAAAGACTAAGATTGTGTTAAAAATTTGCCAAAATAAAAGGTTTATCCAACTGAAATGTATATGCAAACTGCATTTGGGAATATAAATCACGGTATACTTGATATAAATCAATAATTTTTTATCTCAGTCGTTCTTCTAGATAAGCGAGTAAGTAATGAGTCAACCCGAAGCGCTCTCTGAAACAATTTTACCAAATTGGGTGGATTCGTCGGTGTTTAAAGGTATGTTACGAGGCATTGAGCGCGAAAGCTTAAGGATGCAAAGTGATGGCTTTATCTCCCAGAAAGATCATCCTAAGGGTTTAGGCTCTGCGTTAACTCATCCTCATATTACGACAGATTATTCTGAAGCCTTACTTGAGTTTATTACGCCTCCTCAATCTTCAATTCCTGAAGCATTAAGCTACTTAGAAGATATTCATGCTTTCACTCATCGACATCTAGAAGATGGTGAAAAGCTATGGCCAATGTCGATGCCATGTATGTTGGATGATGAAGAAGAAAGTATTCGTCTTGCGCAATATGGCTCGTCCAATATTGGTAAATTCAAAACCTTATACCGTCGTGGTTTAGGTGTACGTTATGGTCGTCGTATGCAGACGATTTCAGGTGTACATTACAATGTTTCATTCCCTGATGCGTTGTTTGAGCAGTTGCAAGCAAACGAGCAAGATGAAGCTTTAAAACAGCTCAGTTTGCAGGATTATCGCAGCCATCGATATTTCGCTTTAATTCGAAATTTCATTCGTTTAACCCCATTGGTTATGTTTTTGATAGGTGCAAGCCCATCGGTCTGTCGTTGTTTTATGACGGGTCGTGAACATCATTTATTGCCTTTAATTAAGGGAACATTGTATTTGCCATATGCCACTGCATTGCGTATGGGGCGCTTTGGATATCAAAACTCGGCGCAGAAAGAGTTAGGTATTCATTACAATGATTTGAAAGGATATTTAGCAGGTTTACAAAAGGCGGTGAAAACATCTTATGCTGCTTTCAGTCGTTTGGGATTAGATGACGAAGCGGGTGAGCCGATCCAAATTAATGATCACGTACTGCAAATTGAAAACGAATACTATAGTCTTGTACGTCCTAAACAAGTACCACAGTCTGGTGAAACACCATCTGATGCATTAGCAAACCGTGGGGTAGGGTATGTTGAATTACGCGCAGTAGATGTGAATCCATACAGCCCTATTGGTATCAATGAAGATACTGCAGGATTCCTTGAGGTATTAGCGCTTTATTGTTTATTAAAAGACAGTCCTGAACTGCTAGATGATGAACTTGAAGTGATTGAACAAAACCAGCAAGAAGTTGTGAATCGTGGACGTGCGCCAAATGCTGCCATTGTTGAAAATGGTCAATCAATTGAAATTGAGACATGGGCAAATAAATATCTCAAACAGATGCAGCCTTTAGCAGAAACGTTAGATCAAGCTCACTCGACCTCGTTGTATTCTGATGCAATGCAAATTATGCAATTACGAGTAGATGAAGTGGATGAAACCTTCTCTGCGAAAATAGTAGAAGATACACTAAAACATAGTGGTACTTGGAGCTTAGGTAGTGTGCTCGCGCATCAACATGCTGATCATTATCAAAATTATGTGTTATCTCAGGATAAAGTCACCTATTTTGAACAACTTACAGTGCAATCACTTGAGCAGCAACAACAGTTAGAAGCAGAGTCTAGTTTAAGCTTTAAAGAATATCTAAAAGCATATCGATAAAAATATTGAGGAAAGTATATGCAGTGGCAAAATTACCGCATGGTGAGTGGCCTGTTGTTTATAGCCAGCGTGATTGGAATGGCCTTCGCGTTGTATCTCGAACATGTCCAAGGTCTTGAACCTTGTCCATTGTGTGTATTTCAACGGTTAGGTCTGATCGGATTGGGGCTGATTTCTTTTATTGCGTTTCTACACAATCCCGTCCGTAATGGTTTAAAACGAGTATATGCTTTCCTAGGGACATTATCGATTTTATGGTCAGCGGGTGTTGCTGCACGTCATGTCTGGCTGCAGAGTTTACCTCCAGATAAAGTGCCAAGTTGTGGGCCTGGTTTAGATTATTTGGTAGATGCTTTGCCGCTTAAAACAGTGCTTCAACAAGTGCTGTCAGGATCAGGCGAATGTGCGGTAGTAGACTGGACTTTCCTAGGTCAGTCTTTACCTGTGTGGTCTTTGGTATTTTTTAGTATTTTGGTGATCATCTCGATTTGGCAGTTATTCAGAAAGTATTCTGCTTAATATAAAAAAGCCAACTAATAGTTGGCTTTTTTATTGAAGATGGTCAGGTTTCTACGATTCCTTCCATGCTTTCTAATTTGATTAAATATTTACGGATTTGCTCTTCAGCTAATTCATCGTGATGTGGATAGAACCATTTAACGATTTGCTCAGCAACACTGGAATGGTATTGAATTTCCATATGATTGAGCCCGTAGAACACCGCTTTATGTGATTCTGGCAATTTCAGTTGGAATCGCGGATTTGGATGCTCACCCAAAGCACTTTGCACACTCACTAAGTAATCGCCAATGACTTTAAGTGTACGATTTTTACGATTTTCAAACTCAATTGTTCCAGCTACTAAGAATGTATTGATATGTGAAGGCAGCGGTGCAGGTTTACGATTATCATCCATCATGCCAATACGAGCGTGATTGTGTTCCCAGTCATCATCACGGACACTACCATGGCGTAAATCCAAAATACCATCACTGCGAATATTCACAATGTGGCTGGCTAACTTGATGATGGGAAAGTGTCCAATTTTTTCTTGAACGGCAAAGCCAATACGTTCTAGAACCGCACCATGATGTGGAGAACCTAAGCAGACCAAATTCTCTGCCATGTGAAACCATTGATGGAGATTTTGTTTACCATAAAACAAAGCACTTCGAGAAACCAAACCACCCATACTGTGACCGATTAAATCAAGGCTGGTGATACGTGGATTGCGCTTTACCAAGTCTTCAAGCATATTGGCCAACGAACGACCATTCGCTGAAATTCTGCGCCCAGTGTTGTAATGCAAATAAAGCATGGTGTTGTTGTCGCGTTGTGCAAGCAGTTTTTCACCAATACCGCCATAGTTGCGATTGGTCCAATCAAGATGATTCATGCACAGACCATGGCAAAAGATCACGACACGACCTGACAGGTCACCCTGTTGTAACTCTCCATAGTGATCATACAGATTACTGGTAATCGCCAACGGATTTTGATTTTTGAGTAAATAGTCGCCAATCACGCCATTAAGAGCACTGACCAAAAAAATCATTTTTGGCGTGAGGGGTTTATCATGGAGTTTCGGAAATTGATCAATGATTTTGCGCAGGGCTGGTGCGACCAAATAATTTCCGTAATTTAGAAGCGTGTCATATGAAAATTGATATAACTTTCGAACGTAGGTTTTTTTTTGAAATTCTTTTGATGTTTTTTTACTTAAACCAAATACGGTTAAGAGCACTTCACGTTGAAGTGATTGAATGAGATTTTGAACAGCAAGGTTGATTGGAGTGCTGACCAGTTGTGCCAAACCTTCAAGCACATCGGCCTGACTCGGAGGAGATCGATCCCATTTACAATAGGTTTCATGTAGTGGCGTTAAACTCGGCATCTAGTCTTATCCTGATAGTGCATGATCATCTAAAGACACTTTATTTTTAGCAATGATCACTGTATAAAATTCCTTGTATTTATCTTATGTTGTTCATCCCGAACAATTTTTAAGATAACTTTGATTTCAGATCGGCTCTAATTTTTTTGTCTGACAATATTTGTTATCGTACAAAAGAGAAACAAATATGTGATCTGATTCACAATAAAAATTAGAACAATTTTGAGGAAAATGCAATTAATCAGTTCATGAATATTATCTATCTACATGGATTTCAAAGTAGTCCTTTTTCGATTAAAGGGCAACTGATTCGTCAGTATTTTGAAAGACATGAACATGTACAAGTGCATTTGCCCGATTTAAATATGCCGCCTGATCAGGTCATTACTTCGATTTCGACGCTCATCGAGTCTATGTCAAATGTCGTTTTGATTGGGAGCAGTTTAGGTGGATTTTATGCGACGCAGCTTGCCGCGAAACATGGAGTCGCAGCTGTACTGATTAATCCCGCTATGCAACCATGGAAATTATTTAGAAACTTGTTTTCAACGGCGCAGTTTCCTTATCCAGTCACTGCGAATTGGTCGTTAGATGAAGCTCAGCTTGATCAATTGGAGCATATGGCAGTTCCGTTTGTGCAAGATGCAGACAAAATCTTGGTCTTGTTACAACAAGGTGATGAAGTTTTGGATTATCGTGAAGCGGAACGTTATTATAATTGCGATGGTCATCAAGCGTTCCTCATTACAGAAACATATGGCAATCACGCGATGGATGATTTCGCGGATAAAATACCCTTGGTATATCAGTTTTTAGCTGACAGCTTAAAATAAGGAAACAATTCAACGTGTCTCAATATACGGCCCAATCCCTTGAAGTCTTATCTGGTTTAGATCCTGTACGCCGTCGTCCAGGCATGTATACCGATACCACACGTCCAAACCATTTGGCGCAAGAGGTCATTGATAATGCGGTCGATGAAGCATTGGCAGGACACGCGAATAAAATTACAGTGACTGTGTATAAAGATGGTTCATTGTCAGTAGAAGATAACGGGCGTGGTATGCCAGTTGATATTCATCCTGAATATGGTCAAAGCGGCATTGAAATTATTCTGACTAAACTGCATGCAGGTGGGAAATTCAGCACAGATAATTATCAATTCTCTGGTGGTTTGCACGGGGTTGGTATTTCTGTTGTAAATGCGCTTTCCACACGTGTGGAAGTTCAAGTTCAGCGCCAAGGTAATTTATACAAAATGGCCTTTGAGCAAGGTGAAGCAACGGCACCACTTGAAGTTCTGGAAGGTAAAGCCCCTAAACGTGCATCGGGTACCTCAGTTCACTTTTGGCCTGAAGCGAAATATTTTGATTCACCTAAATTTGCATTAAAGGCACTTAAACACAATTTAAAAGCGAAGGCGGTATTAGCTGCTGGCTTACAAATCAATTATGTTGATGAAATTAACGACGAAAAAATCACTTGGCAGTTTGAAAATGGTCTCGTCGATTATTTGATGGATGAATTAGAAGATCGTGAAATCATCCCTATGCCTGCATTTGTCGCTACAGGTGACGCGGAACGTGCCAGTGCGGAGTTTGCGATTTGTTGGAATGTTGAAGGCGGAGAGAGCATTCAAGAATCTTATGTGAACTTGATTCCAACGGCGCAAGGTGGCACACATGTGAATGGTCTTCGTTCAGGTGTGACGGATGCGATCCGTGAGTTCTGTGAGTTACGTAATCTCTTACCACGTAATATGAAGCTTTCAGCGGAAGATGTGTGGGATGGCGTGAACTATATTCTGTCTTTGAAATTTCAAGAGCCACAATTTTCAGGTCAAACCAAAGAGCGTCTTTCAAGTCGTGAAGCCTCTGGGATTGTACAGAACATCGCCAAAGATGCTTTTGCCTTATGGTTGAATCAAAACTCTGAAATTGCAATGCAATTGGCTGAAATGGCGATTTCAAAAGCGGGACGTCGTTTAAAAGCAGCGAAGAAAGTTGAGCGCAAAAAAATCGTTTCAGGTCCAACTTTACCAGGCAAATTATCTGATTGTGTGGGACATAGTTTGGAAGAGTCAGAACTATTTATTGTGGAAGGTGATTCTGCTGGAGGATCTGCTAAACAGGCGCGTGATAAGAATTTCCAAGCGATTATGCCGATCCGCGGAAAAATTTTAAACACTTGGGAAGTCTCTTCAGATGAAGTACTTGCTTCTCAAGAGGTTCATAATATTGCAATCGCAATAGGAGTCGATCCGGGTTCTGATGATTTGTCTGAACTTCGCTATGGCAAGATCTGTATTCTTGCCGATGCAGACTCAGATGGATTACATATTGCGACTTTGCTATGTGCATTATTTGTGAAGCACTTCCCAAGTCTAGTTGAAGCAGGGCACTTATTTGTTGCGATGCCACCTTTATTCCGTATTGATGACGGTAAAGATGTGCATTACGCGCTTGATGAAGCAGAATTAGAAGGCATATTGAAAAAAGCCAAAACTAAATCCCCACAAATCACACGATTTAAAGGTTTGGGTGAGATGAATGCAAGTCAGCTCCGTGAAACAACATTGGATCCCAATACTCGTCGTTTGGTGCAACTAGATTTGGATGATGTGCATTTTACTTCAGGTTTATTAGATAAATTATTAGCCAAGAAACGCGCAAGTGATCGTAAAGAATGGTTGGAACAAAAAGGCAACTTAGCTGAATTAGTCGTTTAATTGTCCGTAGACACGAGCATTAAAGCCCGCATCTGCGGGCTTTTTTATACTTCACAGAGTGAACAATTCACACCACGACAATTGTGTAGCACTGAACTGCGCGCACTATTTTTATTGGTACCTGGACCGCCGACTAAAGGTCCTGCAAGTTGTTCTGCGCCTGACCCTGGGCGCCATTTGGTCTTCATGTTGATTTGTTGTCTGCCAGTTATCATCGGTTTTGCTAAGGTTTGTTGTTGGCAGTATTTACATTCGATGGTGTCAGTTGCAATCCTAGAAATAGGCACACGTTGTTCAAAAATTCCTTCGCAGTGATCACAGCGGAAATCGTATAATGGCATGGTCGTGCTCCTACTTATTTTTAAGCATGCGCATGTTTAAAAGTTAAAAAGGAGGTAGCTCGCATGCTTACTCAAGCTACCCCGTAAAATGGTGAAACCTGTAACAACAATAATGCGCTAATTAGCGTTTATGCCCCCAAAATTTATCGTCATTTAAAGCACCTTGCGGCAAGATATTTTGTTCAAAAATGGAGGTTGGGAGTGAGACGGTACATGCACAGTTTGGAATATCTACAATACCTCCGATACGACCTTCAACCGGTGCAGCGGTAAGTAACATGTAGGCTTGTGACCCAGTAAAGCCAAAGTTTTCAAGATACTTAATAGCTTTTAAACATGCTTGGCGGTAAGCCACTGTCGCATCGAGATAGTGATTTACACCATCTTCAACACTGATCCCTTCGAAAGTCAGCCATTGATCATAATTTGGACGTACATTGCTTGGAACAAAGATAGGTGAATCAATATTGTATTTTTCCATTCCACCTTTGATTAAATCGAAACCGACACGTGTAACGCCATCCATTTCAATCGCACCACAGAAACCAATTTCACCGTCACCTTGTGAGAAGTGGAGGTCGCCCATTGAGAAGCCAGCACCTTTTTGATAAACAGGGAAGTAAATACGGCTTCCTGCAGCAAGGTCTTTAATGTCTGTGTTACCCCCATGTTCACGTGGAGGAACTGTGCGTGCAGCTTCAGCCGCCATACGATCAAATTCTGGACCTTTCACACCACGCAGAACGGCTGTACGTGGATCAGGAGGGTTTGCCTGACCTTTAGGAACGAGCAATGCTTCACGGCGATTCCATTCTTTCAGTAAATCATGTGATGGTAGAGTTCCCATCAAGCCAGGATGTTTTAATCCTGCAATACGTACACCAGGGATATGACGTGAAGTTGCAAATAAACCTTTCAAATCCCAAATGGCTTTATCTGCCTCTGGGAAATAGTCCGCCAAGAAGCCACCACCATTTTCCTTGGCAAAAACACCCGAAAAACCCACATCAGAAATCGGTTGAATGTCTAGTAGATCAATGACCAACAAATCACCTGGTTCTGCACCTTCAACATAGAATGGACCTGTTAAAGGATGAGCACGTGTTAAATCCACATTTTTAACATCAGAAATATCGTCAGTATCTTTAATTTGTGCGTCAAGGAAATCCAAACTTTCAATCAGAATTTCTTCACCAGGTTTTACTGATGTCAGAAAAGGTAAGTCTGGGTGCCAACGGTTGTGACCAATTTCGGCTTGCTCCGCAAGTGGAACTCCTGGTTTGATTTTAATATGTTGCATAATGTATCCCCTGTATTGAGGTCAAATAAAGTTTAGGTCTCAGTGTTGTTGTGATGCTTCGTGTATCAGTAACGGATCAAGTTGTTTCACTGCAGGCTCAATCATCTGAATTTGAAGCTTCGTATTGTCGTAATCGATGATGAATTCACTAATGTGCTTGTTGTTTAGAAAAGCTTTCGCGAGTGCAGGTTCAACTAACACTTTAAAACGACGGCTTAAACCCCGAGCACCAAATCGAACATCATGTCCTGAACTCAGGAATCGAATGGCAGCATCGGTCAAAGCAATGGTTCGACTTTGCTTTTTTAGACGTTGGTTCATTTTGTCAATTTCGAGTTGGACTAAGGTTGCAGCAAAATCAGATTCAACTGGCTGATAATGTAAGATTCGCTCAATTCGATTTAGAAACTCAGGATCAAACTTTTTATCGAGTGCTTTTGTCGTGATTTCACTGTCATCTAATTTCAAATGCTTGGCTAAATTCTGGAGTGGTTTTGGTAATTGACTGAGTTGTTTCAGACGCTTTTGAGCATCTTTGGCACCCACATTACTCGTCATAAAAATCATGCAGTTTTTAAAGTCTAAAACCTTTGTACCCGCAGTTAATTTTAAAGTTCCTGTTTCAAGCACATTGAGTAGCCCTCGAATGACTTCAGTACTGGCTTTTTCAATTTCATCAAAGAGAACAATGCCAGGTTTGGAGAAACTCCCTTGAATCAGGGCTTCATCGAATAAAGTATTTCCTTCTTTAGAGCCGACATAGCCTGGTGGGGCACCTGTCAGGGCGGCTGCATAATGCTCTTGTGCCAATGTATTCATATCAATTCGACAGAATGCATCAGCTTTACCGTGTATCGCTTCAGCAATGAGGCGGACTGTTTCAGTTTTTCCTACACCGGTAGGACCTAACATCAGTGTGACACTTAAAGGACGATGAGCTGCGTTAAAATCTGCTTTCACTGTGGTGAGCATATTTTCAATTTCATCAAGTGCGGCTTCTTGTCCAATAATATGTTCACGTAGATGGGTCATCACGGCATCTGGTTCAAAACTGAATCGGGAAGTACGTGCAATACATTCCTTGCTTTGCATGTCATAGCGTTGTTTTGCCAAACTTTCCTGATTGGCATGTATACGGTCACTGGCAAATGTCATGTTCGAAACCTCCTGCAATCAAGTCGGACGAAGCTTCTTTAAGAAGCTTCTTTCTCTAACCCTTCGTGAGGTAAGTTGCCAATTGGGCACTCTGCAACGCCAATGGTTGAACGCGTAAACTGCTCAACATTTTCCTGTGCTTTTTGTGCGTCTAAGACCCATGTCTTGTAGAAGTCGAATGGACAATCGGCAACCCCTTTATCACCATCACCATTGTTGTATACGCCTGTATAGCCACGGTGTAGCAGCTTGAACAAGTGGTTTTGTGATTGATCGTATTTACGTGCATCACGTATTTCTGTGAGTGATAACTGTGCGTATTGGATACCATTTTCTTCCGTACCACATTCACCTAATGTACGTCCGTCAAAGCCGACCACTGCCGAATGTCCAAAGTAGGTATATACCCCATCAAAACCAGTACAATTGGCAACAGCGACATAAACGTTATTTGCCCAAGCCATACATTTGGCCATATTGATTTGCTGTTCATCAGCCGGGTACATATAACCTTGGCATCGCACCACAAGTTCAGCACCTTTCATCGCACAGTCGCGCCAAATTTCAGGGTAATTACCGTCGTCACAGATAATGAGTGACATTTTGATGCCTTTAGGGCCCTCTGTCACATAAGTCGTATCTCCAGGGCACCAGCCTTCAATTGGGCACCATGGAATAATCTTGCGATATTTTTGAACGATTTCACCTTTGTTATTGATGAGCACTAAGGTGTTATATGGCACTTTATGCGGGTGTTCTTCGTGCTGTTCCCCAGTAATTGAGAATACGCCCCAAACATTTGCTTCAATACAAGCTTGAGAGAAAATTGCCGTTTCATCACCTGGGATTGTGGCTGCCGTTGCCATCATTTCATCATGATCATACATAATGCCCATGGTGCTGTATTCAGGAAAAACAATGAGATCCATACCTGGAATACCTTGTTTAATTCCTTTCAACATTTCAGCAATTTTTTTTGCATTCTCAAGTACTTCTGCTTTGGTGTGCAAGCGTGGAATTTTATAGTTCACTACTGCTACACCTACTGTATTTGGACTACTTGAGATATCACCGTGACGCATTCAACTTACTCCCCATATCTTTAAAATTAAAATCTATGTAAGGAGTTTCTCGTGAAATTGATCGATGCAAAATACGGTGAATTGCGTATATGAAGCGATATTTTGAATGAGTCTTTAGATCGAAATAACAATACCACTCCAACAAATGGTCAAAAAAAATCCCCCGAAAAATCGAGGGAGATGCCAAATTAAGAATTGATGAGATGACGTGCTTTAAACTGAAAGATATTTGCTAATGGTCGCTTCATCGACATTCGCTCTGACATCTTCATAAGCAAAACGGCCTTTATCGATGACCAAGAAGCGATCTGCCATCGCCATAGTAAAGCTCAGTACTTGCTCGGAGACCACGATAGTGAGGTCTCGTTGATCGCGAATTTCTTTTAGCGTTTTCGCAATATCTTTAATAATCGAGGGCTGGATTCCCTCGGTAGGTTCATCGAGCAGCAATACTTTGGGATTGGTGGCGAGTGCACGTGCAATTGCCAATTGTTGCTGTTGTCCACCAGATAAATTTCCCCCTTTGCGTTTACGCATATCCCAAAGTACAGGGAAAAGCTCATACAGATCGTCAGGTACTTTGCCATGGGCAGACGCAGGGAGACCTGTTTGAATATTCTCTAGAACAGACATGGTTGAGAAAATCATACGACCTTGAGGAACATAAGCAACACCATTTTCTACACGTTGATACGGGTCAAGCTTTTCTAAGTTTTTACCATCGAGCTTGATTTCGCCTTGAGTATTTTTAATATCACCGATAAGGGTTTTAAACAGTGTGGTTTTTCCCATCCCATTTCGACCCATAATCGCCACAATTTCTTTGGGTTGAATTTTAAGTTCTAGATCATGAATGACTTGGCTTTGTTTATAACCTGAACACAAAGAACTAATTTCTAATAATCCGCTCATAAGGTCTCCTTAGTGTCCGAGATAGACTTCAATGACTTTTGGATCACTTTGCACATCATCCATTTTTCCTGCTGCGAGGATTTTCCCTTGGTGCAATACTGTCACTTTATCTGCAATGGTTTTTACAAACTCCATATCGTGCTCAATCACGAGGACTGAGCGTCCTTTACTGATTTCACGAAGCAGTTGTGCTGTCTGTTCGCGCTCAGAAACACTCATGCCTGCCACAGGTTCATCCAGCATTAACAACTCGGGGTCTTGCATAAGCAACATCCCTATTTCAAGCCATTGTTTTTGTCCATGAGACAATAGGCCTGCGGAGGTGTGTAATAAATCAGTGAGGAAAATTTTTGAAGCGACTTCTTGGATACGCTCTTTGACATCTTTGGTTCGCTTAAAGAACAAAGCCCCAAACACATTACGACCACGTGGGAAAGACATTTCGAGGTTGTCATAGACTGAAAGGTTTTCGTAAATATTGGGATTTTGAAATTTACGACCGACACCTTTACGAACGATTTCGAACTCTTTGAGCTTAGTCAGTTCAATATCATTAAATTTGATCGTGCCAGAAGTTGCTTTAGTTTTACCGCAAATCAAATCCAATACTGTTGTTTTACCTGCACCATTAGGGCCGATCACCACGTGAACTTCGTTTTTATCGAGATAGAAGTTGAGATCGCTGACGGCTTTAAAGCCATCAAACGAGACTGTGAGATCTTCGATAACAAGTACAGGTTTTGCCATTTCTACGCCGACTTTACTCATTTCACACCTCCTTCTACTTCAATATTGCTATCTTTTTTGGACTCCGTGGGTTGATGGGGGATAGGCGAAGCCGTTGTTTTTTTATCTTTGAAGATAAGTGGGCGAACATATTTTTCATATAAGCCAGCTAAACCATTCGGTAAGAACATCACAACGCCTATGAACAATGCACCAAGGAAGTACAACCATACTTCAGGGAATGCTTCAGAGAAGTAAGTTTTACCGAGGTTAACTAAAACTGCACCATATACAGCTCCAATCAGTGATAAACGTCCGCCTACTGCAGCCAAGATCACCATTTCAATAGATGGGACGATGCCAATAATCGTTGGAGACATGAAGCCGACTTGCAGTGTAAACATTGCCCCACCGACGGAAGAAACGACTGCCGCAAAGCAGAAGATAAAGACTTTGTACATTGAAACGTCATAGCCAGAAAAACGTACACGTTCTTCTTTTTCACGCATTGCAGAAAGTAAGCGACCTAACTTTGAGCTGAGAACAAAGCGACTGATCATGATGACTGCAATGAGTAATAATGCATTGATGTAATACAAAACGTACTTTGCTTCATCCGTACGGATGTCCCAGCCATGTAATGTTTTGAGATCAGTAATACCGTTGATACCACCAGTAAAGCCTTGTTGACCAATAATCAAAATTGTCAAAATCGCCACAATCGCTTGCATGATGATAGAGAAATACACGTCTCCTACACGACGAGTAAACATTGCAAAACCAATAATAAAAGCCAATAAAATTGGAATAATTACAATCGCGAATAGGGTAAATGTGAAACTATGGAATGGTTCCCAGAACATTGGTAGGCTGGTAATTTGGTTCCAGTCCATAAAATCAGGAATACCGGGTGTGGTTTGAGCTGCTGTGGATTGCATGTCAGAAGCTTCAAGTTTGAGGAACATGGCCATACAGTAGCCACCGATCCCAAAGAAAATACCCTGACCTAAACTTAAAATGCCGCCGTAACCCCAGCACAGCACTAAACCAATCGCGACAAAAGCAAACGTAAGATATTTACCCATTAAATTGAGACGGAAAACATCTAAAAACATGGGCATTACAAATAGGATCAGTACTGCCAATATAGCCAGTCCAATCGCACCTTCTTTACCGCCTAACAAGGCATTCATTGGATTACTCATATCAATCTCTCCTGAATACCTATTTACGAACTTTGATTGAGAACAAACCTTGAGGACGTAACATCAAAATGATGATGACCGTCGCTAAGGTAATGACTTTGGCAACAGAGCCTGACAGGAAGAACTCTAGGATTGATTGGGCTTGTGCAATACTGAAAGCCGAAGCGATAGTGCCTAATAGACTTGCAGCTCCACCAAACACCACAACCAAGAACGTGTCTACGATATAGAGAGAGCCTGCAGTTGGACCAGTTGAGCCAATTGTCGTAAACGCCGCACCAGCAATACCGGCCAAACCACAACCTAATGCGAATGTTAGACTGTCCACACGCTTTGTATTAATACCAACGGCACCACTCATGAAACGGTTTTGGTTTGTCGCACGAAGCTGTAAGCCCCAGCGAGAACGATAGATAAGGAAATAGACAAAAGCAGTCACGGTGAGTGTGACACCGACAAGGAATAAGCCATTAATAGGAATATCAATCGTCTCTGTCGGTTGATAAGAGCCCATAAGCCAATCAGGTAGTGTTGGACTCACTTCTTTGGGACCAAATGTAGAGCGAAACACTTGTTGCATGATTAAGCTCAAGCCCCAAGTTGCAAGCAAAGTATCGAGTGGCCGCTGATAAAGCCGACTAATCATGAGCCGTTCGACCATATAGCCGATAATGCCTGCTGTCAGAAAAGCTGCCACAATCGCTACAATAAAATAATAAGGAAGCAATTGAGGAAAATAGCTTTCAGTCAGGGTTGAAATGACAAATGTGGTATACGCGCCTATTGTGAGGAATTCACCATGTGCCATATTGATGACACCCATTTGCCCAAAAATAATTGCAAGGCCCAGTGCCATTAACAACAGCACACAGAAAACAGAAAGACCATTAAAGCCTTGCATCGCAAATATTGCACCGAAGTCAGCTAAAGATAAATCCATCGCCTCATCCTCCAAGCTTTAAATAATAGGTTTGAAATGAAAAGATCAGGAGAGGTCTCTCCTGATCATGTGCTGTCGATTAGTAGCCTTTAGGGAATGGATTAGGCTTGATTAAACCTTTTGATTCGTAGACCACTTTGAATTGACCATTGGTTTGCACTTGTGCAATACGTGATTTGCTCCATAAATGATGATTGGCATCAATTTTCACGTAACCTTCAGGCGCATTTTTCATTTCGATGCCTGGAGAGGCTTTGGTAACTTTGGCAACATCAAAACTACCAGCTTTTTCAACTGCGGCTTTCCATAACCACGGACCAAGATAAGCGGCTTGAGTCACATCACCAATTACTGCTTTAGGACCGTATTTCGCTTTAAATGCTTTTACGAAAGCTGCGTTACTTGGATTATTTAGACTTTGGAAATATTTCATTGAAGAGTAGAAGCCCTTCATATTTTCGCCACCAATACCCAGTAATTCATCTTCTGTCACAGAGAAGGTGAGCAGTGTTTGCTTATCGCCAGTCACGCCTGCAGCTTTCATTTGCTTGTAGAATGAAACGTTTGATCCACCTACCACGGCAGCGACAATTGCATCTGGTTTACGAAGTTTGGTTTTGTTAATTAAAGAACCAAATTGCGTATGGCCAAGCGGGTAGTATTCTTCACCGACGACTTTACCTTTCAACACTTTTTCAATGTGTGTACGGGCAATTTTCATGGTGGTACGTGGCCAAATATAGTCAGAACCGATTAAATAGAATGTTTTGGCTTTTTTCTCACGTGCAAGCCAATTCAGAGACTCAAGCACCTGTTGTGTAGCTTCTTGACCGGTATAAATCACATTTTTAGATTGTTCTAGACCTTCATAGAATGTTGGGTAATACAGAAGCGAATTATTTCGTTCAATAATAGGTAATACGGCTTTACGAGAAGCTGAAGTCCAGCAACCAAAAATTGCTGCAACACGATCCTTTTCAGTTAATTTTCGGGCTTTCTCAGCGAAAGTTGGCCAGTCAGACGCACCATCTTCTTGAACAATTTTAATCTGACGACCTAATACACCACCTTGTTTGTTGATCTGCTCAATGGCTAAGCGTTCTGCTTGGATGGCCCCTGTTTCAGAGATTGCCATCGTTCCCGTCGCTGAATGAAGCTGACCGACATAGACGAATTTATCATTTACGTTAAGTTTGGTTGTATTTACTTTTGCTGTCGCTGGAGCACTCGCAGTGGTCAAGACAGGTGCCAGTAAAAAAGGAACAGCGAGTAGTCCTGCGAGTAAGCCAGATGTTTTAACTTTAGATTTTAAGGTCATTGATGTTCCCCTGATGAAGTGGATAAGGCCATTGCGCGATTTATTGTTTGCGCTTGCTATGGACTTAAGCCTAAGGGGTGTTAAAAAATGAGCATATACGTCACTTTACGTATATCGATGTTCCTCAAAATGTTTTTTGATGAAAGTTAAGCTGGGCATAGATTTTGCTAACTGTAAGGGTCTATTTAAATTGCCTAGCTTTATGGTTTCATCTAGCAATACTCCTCAAGCACCGCAACGGGTGATTCATACACGCCGTAAATACAATACTTGGGTGGTTGATGAGAGTATTGAAGACTATGCACTACGCTACGCACCGAGGTCAGTAAGACGGTGGTCCCTTTGGACGGTGACCAATACAGCGCTTGCAGCAGTCAGTTTTCTAGCGATGGAAGCGCTTGGTGCAACCATGTTATGGCAATATGGCTTTAGCAATGCATTCTGGGCCTTAGTGGTCGTTTCAATTATTATCTTTTTGACCAGTTGGCCTATTGGATATTACGCGGCCAAATACAATGTTGATATTGACCTACTTACACGGGGCGCAGGCTTTGGCTATATCGGCTCATCTATAACTTCAGTCATTTACGCCAGTTTTACTTTCATCTTCTTTGCTTTTGAAGCCGCTATCATGGCTTTGGCGCTTGAGCTTGGTTTAGGTGTGCCGCTGAGTCTAGGTTATTTAATTTCTGCGCTTATTATTCTGCCCCTAGTGATCAAAGGCATAGGATTTATTAATAAAGTACAAGCGTTTACCCAACCATTATGGATTTTTTTATTATTACTACCATGGTGCTTTGTTTTGGTGAAGCATCCGACTCTGCTCTCTGAAGTTGCCCTAATAGAAGGCGCGCAAAGTCAAAGTGCAGGATTCAATTTGGCTTTTTTTGGCGCATCTTGCACTGTTTTGTTTGCGCTGATTACGCAGATTGGTGAACAAGCTGATTATTTAAGATTTTTGCCAGACAAAAAAAATGCTCAAAAGAAATGGAATTGGGCGGTATTTTTAGGCGGTCCTGCATGGATATTGGTGGGATTCATTAAAATTTTTATGGGCATGATTTTAATGGTACTCGCCCTTAAATTTATGGTACCGAATCATGAGTTAAGCAATCCGAATTATCTATATTGGATCGCCTACCAACAAGTGATTGAGCATCCTGGTGCTGCATTATTTCTTACAGTCATGTTTGTGTGTATCGCACAGTTAAAGATCAACGTAACCAACGCTTATGCTGGCTCATTGGCATGGTCTAATTTCTTTGCACGCTTAACGCACAGTCATCCCGGACGTGTGGTCTGGTTAGTATTCAATATTTTTATTGCGCTATTGTTGATGGAGCTGGGTGTCATCCATGCGGTGGAGCGTGTATTAGGGCTTTATAGTAATGTGGCCTTGGCATGGGTGGGTGCCATCGTTGCTGATCTCGTCATCTGTAAGCCATTGGGGCTGAGCCCGAAAGGAATTGAGTTTAGGCGTGCTTACCTCTATGACATTAATCCAGTCGGTGTTGGCAGTTTATGTATTGCATCCTTATTGTCGATTTTATGCTACTGGGGATTATTTGGTGATATCGCAAAATCCTTAGCAGGATTTATTGCTTTAGGTTCAGCTATCATCTGTGTCCCAATGCTTGCTTATTTTACTCGTGGCAAATACTACATCGCACGTCATGAAGATAAATCATTAAAACCAATAGAGACACAACGATGTGTGGTTTGTGAGCATGAGTATGAAATGGCTGACATGGCGACTTGTCCTGCTTATAACAATATGATTTGTTCTTTATGCTGTACCTTAGAAGCTCGTTGCCATGATTTATGTAAGCCTCATGCACGGTGGTCTGCACAACTTAAGCATTTTGCAGTTTGGTTTCTACCGCGCCAATGGTTGAGATACATCAATACTAGATTGAGTCTTTATATTTTGATGATCTTTGTTCTGAGTGTGGTTTTGGCAGTCAGTTTAAGTCTGGTTTATTTACAAGAACTGAGTAAATTCGGCACAGTATTTGGATCAACTCAACAGCATGAGTTGCTGATGCTATTTGTGAAAATTTATGCCGTATTATTTTTACTGTTATGTGTTGCAGCATGGTGGTTGGTACTCAATGATGAAAGTCGCCGACAAGCTCAGCTTGAAAGTAATATGCAAACACAACTGCTCATGGACGAAATTGAAGCGCATAAAATTACAGATCGGCAATTACAAGATGCACGAACTCAAGCTGAAAAAGCCAATGAGGCCAAAAGTCGTTATGTTGTTGGGATTAGTCATGAACTGAGAACACCTCTAAATAGTATTTTAGGATATAGCCAGTTACTCAATAAACAAGAACAACTCTCTGAACAAGGAAAAGCTGCGCTGGGCGTGATTCGTCGTAGTGGGCAGCATTTAACGTCCTTGATTGATGGTTTACTTGATCTTGCAAGGATTGAAACAGGTAAAATTTCTTTAGAAATGTCGAATATTGAATTTCCGAAGTTTCTCCAACAAATCGTGAATATGTTTGAGCCACAATTCCAACAAAAACAACTGAAATTTACGGTCGAAATTAGTGAAAAAATACCACAATACGTACGTATAGATAAAAAAAGACTTGAACAGATCCTTATCAATTTAATGGGAAATGCTTTGAAATTTACGCTCGAAGGAGAGGTGAAATTTCGAGTAGATTATCGCTTTCAGACGGCATATTTTGAAATTCATGATACGGGATGCGGGATTGCTCAAGCAGATCTAGAGCGAATATTCCAGCCTTTTGAGCGCGGACAAAATGTTGTACAAGGGAGCTTTGCTGGAACAGGTTTGGGTTTACCAATTGTTAAACTATTGGTGGATATTCTCGGTGGGGAGTTAAAGGTAAGCAGTACGTTAAAAAACGGTTCAATTTTTAAAATAAAACTATATTTACCTTCAAAGTCGGTCATTCATCCGATTGCTGATTTCGCATCGAATACAGTATCTGGCTATACGGGACATCGCCGTAAAATATTGGTCGTAGACAATGAAGCAACTGATCGTGGACTAGTTTTAAATTTCCTTAAACCTCTCGGCTTTATTCTTGAAGAAGCAGAATCGGGATTGCAATGTCTAAGAAAAGTCCCTGAATTTCGACCAGATTTAATTTTAATGGATTTGAGTATGCCTTTGATGGGAGGGTGGGAAACTGCGAAATTATTGAGAAATAATAAAATGACCAATGTTCCCATCATCATTATTTCCGCAGATGCCAATGAACGAATGCAGAACCCTGAAACCGATGTATTGAATGAAGACTTTCTGGTCAAACCCGTGGACTTAAATCTGCTACTGAACAAAATTGGAGATAAATTAGGCTTGAACTGGGTTCATCAGAATGAGCCAACTCAAGTCGCAGAAGAACCTCAAAAACAGGTTGAACCCTTACACTATGATAGTAACGCTTTATCTGTCAGCGTGATTGATGAGGATGATGTAGCACCAGAACAAGCGCTAATCAAACTAGAAGATTATTTGAGTATTGGTTATATCCGTGGAGCCAAAGAGATCCTCGAAATTTGCAAGAAACGCAATGTCTGTGATCCTTCTATATGGCAACACATAGAATTTGATATTCAACGCTTCGATACCCAACGTGCATTACAACGATTACACGAGCACCTATCTGATATCAGATCTGATTTGGAAGGGAGTTAAGCTATGTTAGAAAGCATTTTAATTGTGGATGATATTCCTGAAAATCTAAGTTTATTACATGAGAGTCTTGATCAAGCAGGCTATCAGGTCTTAGTTGCTACCAATGGTTTTACTGCTATTGAAATTGCGCACCGTTCACAGCCAGATATGATTTTATTGGATGGGAGTATGCCTGAGATTGATGGTTTTGAAACCTGTATCCAGCTTAAAGCGAGTCCAATGACTGAGCACATCCCTGTCATATTTATGACGGGTTTGACGGAAACCGAACATATTGTAAAAGGCTTTCAAGTCGGCGGCGTAGATTATGTGACAAAGCCACTGAATATCGATGAAGTACAAGCACGTGTCAAAACGCATTTACTGCAAGCCCGTTTAATGCACCAACAGAAACAAATGCTCGATGCAACAGGCAGTGCAATTTTGTCGATGGATATGGATGGGGAAATTATTTGGCAGACACCTGTAGTACAAGGTTTATTAACGCAACATGGAATTGATATTACTCATTTTAGAAAGAGTATAAATCATTGGTTAAAAGCACTTTTCCAGCAATCGAATCAAGAAGAAATGCTACATGGTCAATATGGTCATGGGCATCAGCAATTACAATTAAATTTATTAACCAAGTTGAAAGAAGGACAATTACCTAAACATGTTTTGGTTCAGCTCAAAGAGCAAACACACATGCCAAGTGTTGAAGAGATCGCTCAAGCTTGTCCGAATTTAACACCACGTGAAGCTGAAGTTATGCATTGGGTAACACTTGGCAAAACCAACCGAGATATTGCAGAAATTTTGGAGTTGAGTCCACGCACCGTCAATAAACATTTAGAGCACGTTTTTGAGAAGCTGTTTGTGGAAACGAGAACTGCTGCGGTGTTACATGTGATGTCAGCTTGTCAAAATCAAGCAGTCGTATAGAACTCATCGTTTCTAGCAAAATCTTTAAATCGCTATACCAGCTGATAGTGATCTTTCACTCTCCCTTCATTAACCTCTTTTTATCCTAAGATAAAAAGAGTAAATAAAATGAGTATGATCAATTCACTTCAAATCATAGACCAAATGTTTGAGGCATTTAGGTCTCAAGATTTACAGGCTGCTGTTGCAACAGTAACTGAGGATACGGTATGGACTCACCATGGCTCACAAAAACTGCCTTCAATTCGATTTGAAGGAAAAACGGGTGTAGAACAGTTCTTCAATACCAATTTCACAACCATGCATGTCGCATACTTTGATATTTTACGTATGGTCAAAGAAGGTAACAAAGTGGTGGTTTTTGGACGTGAAAAATTTACGATTGATGGTCAAGATGGTGAATTTGAGCAAAAATGGGTACAAGAGTACACCATTGAAAATGGACTGATTTCAAGAATGGAAGAATATGCGACATCGGTGAATGACAATGATTACCTAGTTGTAAAATAATAGTCAAAGATGGACATAAAATTAGATGGTCTCATGATCTGCATAATTGAGATGCATAAGCACCAGATTCAATATGATATTTCAATTTGATCAAACTTAAACACATCACAATTAGATCCACTGCCAATCCGATCCACCACCGCAAAATCACTCGGGCTTTCCAATGTTAAAAGTGGATGATGCCAAGTCCCTGCCCGATAGTTTACACCTTGAGAGCCATTGGTTATAAAAGCTTGTAGGTTTGAAATATCGGGCTGATCCGCATTTAAGTTTGGTGCAACCACTACTAAAAACTTTTGTCCCTGCATCGGGATGAAAGCTTGTGATCCATGAGGATGACGTTCAAGCATCGAAATTTTGAACGGAATATTGGTACTTTGAATATTTCGAAAAATACTAATCCCGGCTTTGGCATCGCCAATAATTTCAGTGGTCACTAAAGCATGATAGCGCTCTGTATGCGCATCGTTAATATGAAAATAATCATTTCCTTGGCAAGCAATGACGTCACCAAAAGGTGCAAAATTTTCGGAGATTAAAGGTTGTAGGGTAATGGTATGCATCATAAAATTCGCTAAAAAGATACTGCATTTTCAATTTAGAATTGTGTCGAAAATGCAGTCAAAATAAGATCACTTTAAAAGTAACAAATGCTCAACTAAGGATTTACTTTACCCCAGAGGCGTATACGGCTAATCCCTCCATCAGGAATCATATTCACCCGAATATGAGAAATTTTTTCGTGTCCCAATACTTCATTTACAAAGTTATGAATGTGATCCATTTGCATTGGTTGAGCATCTAATAAGAAAGGCCAAAACATACTTTGTGGAATCAATTGAGGATCCGTTGCATCTTCTATATAAATGGCTTGAATGGACACTTCAGCAGGATAATTTCCTTTAAAGTGGGCTGTATCAATCTCGATCTTTTCAATGTGACCAGCTTGCCCTAAAGCTAAAATACACCAGTCGAAACCGGGTGCACGACGGCGTGCGGTTTCCCAACCATCACCCATATTAATCCCACGTCCTGGATTGATCAGATTACGTGGATGTCCGAAGTGTGCATCACTATAGGCAATAACACGTCCACCATTTTCAAGTGCAAGCAGGTCGAGGGTTTGGCTTTGATCTTGGATTTTAACGCTGACTTCACCATATACGCGGAATCGTGCGATACCCCCATCTGGAAAAATATTTAAACGAAGATGGGTAAAGATCTGATTCATTGAAACTTCAAAGACATGGTGCTGACTTGGTCCCAATATACTATTTGGTAAAATTTGGTGCCATTCAGCATCATCTAAGTTTTCATTTGGTGCATAACACCCTTCTACTGAAGCAGAAGCGGGATAATTACCACTAAAAAAAGTGGTATCAATATCGAGTGCTTTAATTTTACCTGCAACACCTAACTGAACAATCGCCCAATCATAACCACTGTGACGTTTACGACGGGTTTCCCATCCATCCATCCACTTGCCATGATCATCAAATTTACCTTCTACAAAGATAGGCGCATCAAACTGAAGCATACGTTGAGCTTCAGCAAAAAAATCATCAGAACATGTTGTGACTTTTGCACCAATTCGGGCATCTGCAAGGTTAGTAAGTTGCTGTAAAGGAGTAGGGATTTCAAATTCCGGTGCCAATAGTGTTGCCATGTCATCTTCCATTATTGCTTTAAAACTTGATTCTTATCAAAAGAATGCATTCTTAGAATCGTAATGCGTTGTTATGTCGCATCTGCTTAAGGGCTTTAAAAAGAATGCACAGCATGTGCCAACCTTGCACTTATGTAGCGCTATATTGGTGGAAATGGCACGTTTTTCGCTTTAAGCAGTGGGTTAAAGCAAAAAAAATTGTGGAAGTAAAAATGAATATCACCATTATTGGTGCCGGAATGGCAGGATTAACGACCGGAATTGCGCTGAAGAAATTTGGTCATCAAGTTTCAATATATGAACAAACTGAAAAAATTTTACCCGTGGGTGCTGCGATTTCATTGTGGTCAAATGGTGTGAAATGTTTGAACTATCTAGGACTCACGGATCAAGTCGCTCAACTTGGTGGGAAAATGGATCACCTTGCTTATGTCGATGGGCTCACGGGTGATGTCATGACGCAATTTAATTTATATCCGTTGATTGAAGAAGTTGGGCAGCGACCTTATCCAGTTTCTCGCGCTGAATTACAAAATATGTTGATGGATGAGTTTGGGCGTGAAGATATTCATCTTGCAAAAAAATTGATCGGACTTGAGGATCAAGGTGATGACGTCAAAATCCATTTTGCTGACGGAACAGAAATCACCACGGATTTATTGGTCGGCGCGGATGGCACTCATTCGATCACGCGTGCCTATGTTTTAGGTGAGCAAGTTGAGCGTCGTTATGCCGGTTATGTGAATTGGAATGGGTTGGTCGAAATTTCTGAGTCGCTGGCACCTGCTGATCAGTGGACCACCTTTGTAGGAGAAGGGAAGCGAGCTTCTTTAATGCCAGTCGCAGGTAATCGTTTTTATTTCTTCTTTGATGTACCACTTGAATTAGGTTTGGAAAATGATCGTACTCAATATAAAAAATTATTGAAACAATATTTTGACGGTTGGTGTCCGCAAGTACAAACTTTGATTGATGCTATTGATGAACAGCGAACCAATCGTGTTGAAATCCATGATATAGAACCATTTGCAGATTTCTATAAAGGGCGAGTGGTGATTGTTGGCGATGCAGCACATAGTACAACACCTGATATTGGGCAGGGCGGTTGCCAAGCGATGGAAGATGCCATTTATTTGGCTCGGGCATTACAGATTAATACACTGGGAATTCAGGATGCTTTAAGACGTTATCAAAACAAACGTAATGAACGCACTGCTGAAATGGTATTGAGAGCGCGTAAACGTTGTGATGTGACGCATATGAAAGACGAATCGATTACTCGTGAATGGTATGAGGACTTAAGAAAAGAACAAGGACCTCATATTATGAAAGGTATTATCAGTAATATTGTTGGAAATCCTTTGGATTAAAGATTTCAACTAAAAGGGCTAAATGCCCTTTTTAAGTATTTAGATTCAGTTGGAATAAGACGAGATTGCGCCAAGATCCAAATTTTTGTCCGACTTCAGGTAAATAGCCTGTTTGTTTAAATCCAAAGTATTCATGTAATTTGATGGATGCAAAATTTTCATGATCTATAGCAGCGATCATGACATGAATTTTATGTTGGCTTGCGTGTTGAATTAAATGTTGGAGTAAAGCTTTGCCTAAACCCAAACGTGTAAAATTGGGATGAATATACACAGAGTGTTCGACAGTTTGTCTAAAACCACTGATCGCTCTAAATGTACTATATTCAGCATAACCTGCAATTTGTTGGGTGAGTTCGTTTTCAACCACAAAAATAGGGAAATGATCTATTAGATGCTGACGATACCAATTCTGATAATAATAAATGTCTTGATCTTGCTCATTCCATGTTGCAAAACCATTCAGAATTTCATCGTTGTAAATATCTTGGATTTGAGTTAAATCCTGTTCAGTTGCGAAACGAATTTTAAAAGACATTTTTTATTCTAATCGTCAGTATTTATAACTTTATTTTGATTATTGAGCATAAAAAAAGCAAGACACTAGTCTTGCTTTTTTATTATAAATATCAATTAGAAATGATATTTAACCAATGCGCTTACATCGTTTTGGTCTTGACCTTTTTGACCGAATTTATTGTTCCAAACAGAGTGTTCAACACCTACATACAATTTGGTTTTTGGAGAGATATGTTTACCAACATTCCATTTATATTGGCTTGTCCAGTTCAATTCACTCGCATGACCAGGACCTTCATTTGTAGACCAATCAAGGAATGCATCTGCCAAGAATTCTTCATTGCCTAGCTTGAATGGAACAGCGTAAGTGATCGTCATTTGGTAGTCATCTTCAGTCAAGTCATTGTCAACTCGATAGAAGTTAATATTTGCATATTGCGTGTAAGGAATATCTAAAGCAAAGCCTACGCCATACAAGAAGTTATTGAACTCAGTATTGTTGTTATAACCAGCGTTGTGTTCCCAAGTCGTTGCAATCAATACATCTTTGATTGGACCAGCGCTTAGTTTTTGGCCAGAAACTTCACTTAAACTTAATCGTGGAGCTAATTCAAGGTAAGTTGAATCGCCATCTTTTCCGCCCCATTGTTGATCGACGAAAAAGAAAACATCCGAGTACTTAAGCTTTGCAGCATATTCAGCAGTGATGGTATAGCGTTCACCTTCTTGTTGAGAGAAAGGGTTTAGGTAGTTATCGCCATAAAGACCAGTTAGGCTGAAATCTTGCCAAACAATTGGACTTGCTTGAGTAAACGCTGCTGTAGAAGCTAATGCGCAAAGTGCTGCGATTTGATTAAGTTTCATAAAAGAATCCCCAGAGAAAGCGGTAACAGAATAACGATTCTTTTGCAAAAATAAAGCCAAAATTGGATGAAAGGAAAAATTAATGCCCACGTATGCAGGCATTGATACAAAGATGGTTTAAATTAATGATGAGAATCAATTATTTGTTTACTTTTAATGCTAATTTTCGGTCCAAATAATTTTAAGTGATTAAATAATATATTGAGGATTATCGCCATTAAGCAGGTTGAGCTAATACCCGAATGGAACAAGGTTTGGACCCATTTTGGGAAGTCGGAATAGAACGAATGGTCAATAATGGGTACCATTCCTGCAGCAATGGAAGTCGCGACAATAATTAAGTTTTTCTGATCGTTATAATCAATTTTTGCCAGTGTACGGATACCACTCGCGGCTACTGTACCAAATAAAACAAGGCCAGCACCCCCAAGTACAGGCACAGGAATCGCTGCAATAAAACGCCCCATCACTGGGAGTAATCCAAGTACGACCAGAATTATCCCGCCAGCAGCGACAACATAGCGACTTTTAATCCCTGTTATTGCAACTAAACCAACGTTTTGCGCAAACGCACTTTGCATAAATGAACCAAAGATCGGTGCTGCTGCACTTGATAACATATCTGCGCGTAGACCATCTGAAATACGTTTTGAATCTACATCGGTACCGATAATTTCACCGACTGCAATAATATCAGCTGTAGTCTCAGTCATAATCACGAGGGTAACAATGATCATGGAAAGTATTGCTGTAAACTCAAAGGTCGGCATACCAAATGCAAAGAAGCTAGGAACCTGTAACCAATGACCTTCCCCAACTTTGCTAAAATCACCAAAGCCAAACATAAATGCTAAGACAGTGCCAAGAATAATTGCCAGTAAAATTGAAAGGCGTCGAATTGTGGCACTGCCAGCCATATTCAATATTATGACAATTGCAAGCGTCGCTAACGCTAAACAAATATTTTCAGCACTTCCCCAATCAGGTGCACTTTTATTGCCGCCCATCATCCAACGCACAGCAACTGGCAGGAGTGATAAGCCTATGATTGTAATTACACAGCCTGTAACAACTGGGGGAAAAAATCGAATAATTTTAGAGAAGTAGGGCGCTAAGAAAAAACCTAAAAGGGATGCCACAATGACGGCACCATAGACTGCCTGTAATCCGCCACCTGTGGTGACAATTGCGACCATTGTGGCTACACCAGCAAAAGAGACACCCTGAACCAAGGGCAATTGTGCGCCAATATGTTTAACGCCTATGGTTTGTAAAATTGTCGCTAAGCCACCGACAAATAAAGCAGCAGCGATGAGTAGCCCAATTTCCATACCTGATAAGCCTGCAGCCGTACCCACGATCAGAGGAGGCGCTATAATGCCACCATACATGGTTAAAACATGTTGTAAGCCATAAGCAGCACTTTTACCAGCACCAAGATATTCATGTTCGGGTGATTGTTGTTGTTCGTGTGCAGTCATAATAAATCCCTCTATATTTTAAATTTGCGAGTGCTCAGCTGCCACGATAGGTGGAGTAGGCATAAGGGCTAATGAGCAAGGGAATGTGGTAATGTTGGTGAGCATCGTTTACTGAAAAATGAATGACGGCTTTAGGAAAAAAAGTTGGGATGTTCTGCGCTGAGAAATAAGCTTGTGTCATAAATTCGATGCTGTATTCAGCGACATCAATTTGATCGAGTCCAAAATCTGCTGCTGTCACACGTCCATCAGAATTGGTTTTGGCTATCGCTAATAACTCTCCAGATGCAGAAAAAAGCTTAACTTCAACATTACTTGCAGGACGTCCAAGGTGGGTATCTAAAATATGTGAGCTGATCATGCTTGAATTTCCTGTGAGAGGCGCAGTAAAGCAATTTCTAAAAGTTGGCGATGGACGATTCTTTTTTCAGTCTCAAAATCGTTTAGCAAGCGGTATTCCAATGCTGTCAGAATCTCTTCACTATTCAAACCAGAAGCTTTAATCAGAAAAATAAAACCGAATTTTTTTTCATAGGCCAAGTTGCCTTTATATAACGCATCTAGAATTTCTTGATCATGTGTGATGCGTGCTTGTTCACGCCTTGAAAAAGTTTGTTCTTGTTCTGATAATTCAAGTTTTGCTTTTCTTTCGCCAATCCTTGGGTGTGTATTTAGGGCTGCTAAAATTTCATCCCATGTCCATGTAATGGCATGTTGTTCAGCATACTTTAATAGTCCTTCTCGTGTGTCAAAAGGACCGTGATGAATGATTTCCTCGCCCCATCGTGGGATATGAACACATTGCAATAAAAATGCTTTCTGATGTTCAACAGATGTTTGATTAAATTCTGAAAGCAACACAATTCAAACCTATACATTGAAACTTTAGGCTTAAATTGCAATAACAATGCCAACGTAGATTTGGTGGAAAAAGTGACTGAAAAAGATCAAAAGAGCACCTTATAAAGCACTCTTTTTCTCGTGAATGTGAAATTATGGTGCGAAATGATCGATCCAATGTTGCGCAATATCTCCACGACGACAAATCCAAACATGTTCATGAGATTGAACATAGTCTAAGAACTGTTGTAGTGCCTTGAAGCGTCCTGGGCGTCCTAAAAGACGGCAGTGCATCCCAATAGACATCATTTTTGGTGCAGTTTCCCCTTCGGCATACAAGACATCAAAGGCATCCTTTAGATATTGATAAAACTGTTCACCATGATTGAAGCCACCTGCTGAACTAAACTTCATGTCGTTGGTGTCTAGGGTATAAGGAATAATTAAATGCGGATGCTGCTCCCCATTGGGATGGGTGAGCTGTGTCCAAAAAGGTAAATCATCGCCGTAATAATCACAGTCGTATTTGATTTGAGGAAATTCAGTCAAAAGTTGACGTGTGTTGGGACTATCTCGACCTGTGTACCAACCGATTGGGGCTTGTCCGAATAGCGTTTCAAGTACACTAATGGCTTGATCCATATGCTGCCTTTCGGTCTCAATATCCATATTCTGATAATGCAACCAACGTTGACCATGCGATACCACATCGTAATCCGCAGATTTAATTGCTTCGACCACATCTGGATGACGCGCCAAAGCCATTCCCACACCAAAAATAGTCATGGGTAATTGACGTTTCTTGAACTCATTGTGAATACGCCAAAAACCGACTCTTGACCCATACTCATACATTGAATCCATTGACATATGCTTAGCATTAAAACTGGCAGCACCAACGATTTCAGATAAAAATTGCTCTGAACCTTGATCACCGTGCTCAATGTGGTTTTCACCACCTTCTTCATAATTTAAGACAAATTGCACTGCGATACGCGCTTGATTAGGCCAATGAGGATGAGGTGGATTCGCCCCATAACCTCTTAAGTCTCTGGAATAAGGTGCATTTTGAATCGAATCAATAAGCGCCTGTCCGCGTAAGTAAGTACTTGTCACAATGAGTAATCCTTTTATTAATTTTTTAAAATACCACTTGCATATTTTTGAGTTAGGCCCGATATTCAAAGTATAAGGACACGGTTCTGCAGACTCAAAAAGTGTTCATCATTCAATGTGGAGGGACGTATTCCAAACAGCAATTGAAGATGTTCGATGCAATTAGATTGCAAGCTACAAACGTGCCAAGATAAAAAGTTTTGCACAAAAATGATTCAGAAGAAGAGTGAGGATGATATTTATGAACATAGAAATCCGTACAGATAAGAATATTCAAAACAGTGAGCGATTAATTGATTATGTACGTGCAGAACTAAATACAGAGTTTCAACGCCATAGTGAAAGAATTACCCATTTTTCGGTTCATTTAAGTGATGAAAATGCCCATAAAGGCGGTGCAGACGATATTCAATGTATGATCGAAGCTCGCCCAGCTGGACTAAAACCAGTTGTGGTCAATCACAGAGGTCATAATATCGACACAGCGATTCATGGTGCGATTGACCGATTAAAGCGTAGTCTTGAACATGTATTCGAGAAAAAAGAGAACCCTCGTGGAGCGCCCATCCAACTGAAAGAAGATGAAGTGGATGTGGAATAGCAAAAAGCCCTTCGGGGCTTTTTTTTTTGAATAAAATTTTGAATGAACAGTTTTGATTTATTTAATTGAATAATGATCTGCATTATTAGGCATAATGTCGTTATAGATAAATAGTAGAGAAAGTAAATGCTAACAGCACATCAACAAGTGTTTTTACAGGCCTTAGAAGAATTAGACCTAGCACAGGTACAGCGCCTGTTAGCAGAAGGTTTAGATCCAAACTTTATCGCAGGAGAGAAAGGCCCTGCGGTTTCTGTGTGGTCAGACACTTTATTTCAATGGTGGGAAGAAATTTGTGAAGCGTATGAGCAAGGAAATGCGCTTTCAACAGAAGAAAAACAACAGAAATTACAAGTACATCTTGATATTCTAGATGCACTGATTGCAGCGAAAGCTAATTTCCATTTATGGGATGCAGAGGAATGTTACGGCCCACTTTGGGATGCTGCGAGTGCTGCATGTGTGCCTGCAGTTCAACGCTTACTTGATCATCAAGTTGATCCTAATACCAAAGATGAAGAGGGGAATACCATTCTGAGTTCAATTAGTGATTTATTTTTCGACTGCGATTTTGATACCATTGATTGGTCACAGGCTTTACCGGAAGAACGTGAGACACTCGAGTTATTACGTAGCCGTGGCGCAAAAATGACGAAAGAATTAAATTAATTTGGGTGCCCCATGACAAAATTAAAACAACTGAGCTTGATACTTTGCTCAACCGCGAGTGTAAGTGCGATGGCTGCAGATTTTGCCTTCGATCGACCTGGTACGAGTTTCAGCACAGGCATTACGCCCGTAGGTCAATTGGCATGGGAGCAGGGACTTCCAACTGCACAGTATGTTGAAAGTACTGAAAATGGTTTTAAAAATAAATCATTGCGACTCAATGCTGATGTCCTGTTGCGTACGGGATTGAGTAAGAATACTGAGCTTCAATTGGGTTGGGATGGCCCAGCGTGGGAGCGGACCCGAATCCAAAATCGAACTGATGACCATGATGGTTTAGGTGATGTTTCTGTTGGGATTAAGCATCACGTTGACTTACAAGATGATCAACTGAAAATGGCAATTTTGGCACAAGCTAAAATCGCAACAGGAAATGATCGTTTTACTTATGTTGATGATATTTATACTTTGGGCTCATCTGTTGAGTATCAATATAACGATACTGTAACGACAGGAATAGGAATGTTCTATTCGGCTCAAAATAGTGACTGGTCGGTGACTGCTGTACCTACTATTGGGTATAAAATCGTGGGTAATTTATCGGGCTATTCTGAAGCAGTATTTACCAAGAAAGAAAGCCAAGAGCGAGAGTATGGACTGGCATCTGGTTTAATCTATGCCTTGAATGATCGTGCGCAGTTAGATGCAAGCATCGGTGTAGACCTAAGTGGATCCGATCGAAGTTATCATGGTGGATTTGGTGTCTCATACTTATTCTAAATGAATAAAAAAGGAGTAGCTTACGCTACTCTTTTTTATGTTTACTTCAGTTTTGATTCAATCAGTCTTTATCCAAACGATGGGCAAACTCTGCGATATCGGTCAAAGCTTGCTTTGCTTCATCAAACCAAGCGCTAAACATTTGGAAGTTATGCCACATACCGGTGTATAACTTAAACTCAACATCCACTCCAGCTGCTTTAGCCTTTTCTTCAAATCGCGTAGAGTCGTCTAACAAAATTTCTTTTGAACCCACCTGAACCAATGTCGGTGGCAATCCTTTGAGATCTCCAAAAATTGGGGAAATTTCGGGAATTGAGACATCTACACCTTTAGGAACATAATGATTTATGCCTGCTTCTAAAGCTTCAATTGACAATAAAGCATCATGCTTTTGATTGTAGCGTAGAGATTCACTGGTCAAAGTTAAGTCAAGAAAGGGTGACATTAAAATCAAGCCACTTGGAAGAAGTTTTGGATTTTCTTCTTTTAAACGTAAAGCCAGTGCAAGTGCTAAATTGGCACCACAAGAATCGCCAGATAAAATAATATCTTTCGGTTGAGCACCTTGCTCTACCAATAATTGGTACACATCATAGATTGCTTCTCCGAGATCGGGGAAACGTTGTTCAGGTGAAAGAGGGTAATCGATATGTAGCACTTGCATTTGAGTCCGAAGTGCCATTTCAGTCATCAATGCGCGATGTGTATTTAACGATCCTAAAAAGAATGCGCCACCATGAATGTGAAAAATGAGCTGAGTCGTTTCAGGTTGAGGCAAAATTTCTTCGGCACGAATACCTGCGATTCTTAGTTTTCGAATACTGACATCTTTGGACTGTGGAAAAACACGCGTCATCTGCTCTAAGGCAACACGAAGTACGGTGGGGGGAAGATTAAAGCGACTCGGAAAGCGAAGACTCGTTTTTAAAAAAGACTCTGTTATGTATTGTTTCAAAACCGGATTGATCTTCATTGTTTTTCCATATTAATGAAATTATGTTTATTATCAGCACACAGCATTACAATGGTACACTAAATAGTCACATTCAAAAATTGCTTAAATGTTATCAATTTTTAATAATATTAAAGTCAATTCAGCAAGGGAAACAAAAAACAATGAAAAAAATTGCACTAGCGTTAGGATTACTCGCTTCAGCAGTATTTGCAAATGCTGCAGATCCACTCAATGGTACCGTGTGGAATACGATTGATGAGAAAACTAAAAAAGCTAAAGCTTTTGTAAAATTCACTGAACAGCCAAACGGAACATTGAATGCAACGATTCAGAGTGTTGTCACACCGGGTCAAGAAAATTCATGTACGAACTGTGAAGGTCCCTATCACAAGAAATCTTTAAAAGGTTTAACCATTGTGAAGGGTCTTAAAAATGTAGGTGGAACGAATTACGATGGTGGTTCAATCTTAGACCCACAATCTGGAAAAACTTACAAATTGAAGGGTTCATTGAAAGACGGTGGTCAAAAGCTCGAACTTCGTGGTTTCATCGGCGTATCAGCGCTTGGTCGTAACCAAACTTGGGTACGCGTGAACTAATTTAAGATTCATAAAAAAGCCGAGTAGTTGCTCGGCTTTTTTTATTTCTTATTTCTTTAATGCTTTTATCGCATTCTCATCAAAACCTACTACATAGCCTGATTCAGTAGTGATCACTGGTCTTTTAATAAGGCTCGTATGTGTAGTCAGTGCTTCAATCAAACCCTGTTCAGATGCAAGGGCAATTTGTTGATCTTCCTCAGACAATTTACGCCAAGTCGTTCCCTTTTTATTGAGGACAAGTTCAGCACCAAGATCCTTTAGCCATTTTTGTACTGTTTCAGCATCAATACCTTGTTTCTTATAATCGTGGAACTCATAACTAAGCCCCAACTCATTGAGTAAATCGAATGCTTTTTTCATCGAGTTGCAATTTTTAATGCCGTAAACTTTAATCATCTCTAACAGTCTTATTCATTGTGATCAGTCTAGAGCTTAGCAAAATTTACGCAAAAACATAAATGTGATCAGAATATTTTAAATAGGTTTGAAATCTACAGTGTGGCTTCATGGTGGTTATCAATAAAATGGTGGAAAATTTCTTATCTTAAAATTTGTATTGATCTTTTAAATAGAGAAAACCCGCATTAAATCATCCTGATCATGCGGGTCTCAATTCAACGTCCAATGTCTTCATCCTTGGAAAATAAACCGAAATTTATTTTCTTTTCATCCTACGGCTTCCAATCCCTATTGTCATCCTGACATGTCCCTGTGCCGTGCGACAATAATGCACTGAATTAGTCGGAATAAAAATACGTTAACACGACAAGATTTGTGAGCAATTAGCGTGCATTTAGTAAACAGTTGTTCACTCAGTTTGCACGGCACTAAATTTTATAATCGATAATGACAGGGGCATGATCACTAAACCACGTTTCTTTATATACCCATGCATTCACAGTACGATCTTTCCAATCTGGTGAGCAAGCTTGATAGTCAATCCGCCAACCCACGTTCTTGGCACGGGCTTGTCCTCGGTTTGACCACCATGAATAAAGTTCTGCTTCTTTACGCACTTCACGGAAGGTATCGACATAGCCTAAATCATCATAAATATGATCGAGCCATGCACGTTCATGTGGTAAACAACCTGAAGCTTTTTGATTGCCTGACCAGTTCTTAATATCAATGCGTTTATGTACGATATTGTAGTCACCGCAAACAATCACAGATTTACCTTCATCACGCCATTGTTTCAAGATCTGCTTGTATTCATTTAGAAAGTGATCTTTACGGGCTTGTGCTTCTTCACCAGAAGAACCTGATGGTAAATAGAGTGAGCAAATATGAGCTGTTTTCTCTAAGCCTAGATCAAATTCTGCTGAGATAAAACGACCTTGTGAATCAGCCAATTCAAAACCCAGACCATCGGTAACTGAGATAAACGGCAAACGACTATAGATTGCGGTACCAGCATAGCCAGGACGCTCAGCTGGGAATAGGTGTGTATACCAACCTTCTGGCTTAAATTTATCTGTCCATTGTTCGTGTGTAATACGGGATTCTTGCATGCAAATGACATCGGCATCTGAAGTTGCCATCCAGTCAAAAATTCCTTTTTTTTCTGCAGAACGAAGACCATTTACGTTGATTGATACGACACGTAAAATTTTTTGATCACTAGGATAGCTACTCTTTGGTATCATGCTCGAGTTTAACCTCAATTTAATAAATGGAGCACCTCATGACAGCGCAAGCGGCATTTAATCCACAAGCTTTTATCGAACTGGCATTATCACGTGGTGTGCTTAAATTTGGTGAGTTTACTTTAAAATCAGGTCGTGTGAGTCCTTATTTTTTCAACGCCGGTTTGTTAAATGACGGTGAAGCCTTAACTGGCTTGGCTTCTGGCTATGCAGCAAAATTAACTGAATGTGATAATGTTGAAGTGATTTTTGGCCCTGCATATAAAGGGATTCCATTTGTCGCTGCAACGGCTGTAGCATTGTCACAAAACCATGGTGTAAGTGTACCTTGGGGCTTCAACCGTAAAGAAGCTAAAGATCACGGTGAGGGTGGTGTGCTTGTGGGTGCTTCGGTAGAAGGTAAAAAGGTGTGGATCATTGATGATGTGATCACTGCGGGTACAGCCATTCGTGAAGTTGTGACCATTTTAAAAAATGCAGGCGCGCAAATAGCGGGTGTATTGGTTGCGCTTGACCGTCAAGAAAAAGGTCAGGGTGAATTGTCTGCGATTCAAGAAGTTCAAAAAGAGCTTGAAATTCCTGTGCATGCGCTTATCACAATGAAAGATTTAATGGATTACTTAGATGCTAAAGGCGATAAAGATGCTTTAGCGAAAATGGAAGCATACCGTGTGAAGTACGGAATTTAAGACTTATAAAGTTCTACTTAATATTAATGTGAAACATTGCTTAATAAATAAGCGTGGAACTTGAAGAATCTATAAAAAAGCCCAGATTTATAGGTCTGGGTTTTTATATCGATATAAGTTATTGATTTGTATTTAATAAAAAATCATTTCGCATAAGGTGTATTATGTTAATTTTAGTTTTTCTTTACTTTAAAATGAATGTCTAAATACACTAGAGAATGGTTCTAGGAATATGAAAACTGAACCTTGGATTGAGGATAATGATCCATTAAAGCCCTATTATGGAAAATTGAGTAATAAGGAATATACCGATATTTCTAATATATTTACTTTATGGATTAATCATAAGAATTATATTGATCCTTCAATAATTTCTAAAAATAAAAAATTAAATTTATTAGATTTTTCAAATAGATATAAAGAAAAATGTAATCAAGCCTTATATGAACTGCTATGTGAAAGCCTAAAGCAAACAGATGGATATCTCTATTGGCTACCTATGAACAATGTAAAGAGTGAAAATATCTTTGCCGCATATTCTCCAGCAATGATTGCTAAGACCCCAATAGAAGCCAAGTATTTAGATTATGCTTCTCGCTCTTTTCTGCAAATGCAAAATGGTGGATATGCCATTGTTGAAAGCAACCTAAATTTTATAGCCCTGGTTATTGATGGCTACTATATGCAGGTAGCATTACATTCAAACTTTATGAATGAGAAATTTCAAGAATATCTCGATAATTGGAACGAGATCGAAAAAAACCTTGATGAAATTACAGCACAGTGCCTTTCACACGCTCATTCTATACAGTAGAAATTAAAGAGGAATGAAGTATGTAAGCACCCTATTTAACATAATAGCTGTTATACAAAATGAAAAAGCCTAGATACTGGTTTAGGCTTTAAAATTTAAAAAATAAATAAAAATCAGCATCATATACTCTGTTTTAAAACTTCGTATAACGTGTATTATGTTAATTTTAGGAAATCTAGATACTCTTTTGATTCACACGCTTTGAAAGCTCTTCTGCACTTTCTACACGTTCAGAGTAACGGTCAGTGAGATATGAGGACTGTCCCCTGGTTAAAAGCGTAAATTTATAAAGTTCTTCCATCACATCGACAATCCTCATGTAATAAGAAGAAGGCTTCATACGACCATCCTCTTCAAACTCTAGAAATGCTTTAGGGACTGAGGACTGATTTGGTATCGTGATCATACGCATCCAACGCCCTAAAATACGTAATTGATTTACAGCATTAAAGGATTGCGAACCTCCACAAACTTGCATTACAGCTAAGGTTTTACCTTGCGTTGCACGGATTGCACCCGCTGCTAATGGAATCCAATCAATTTGAGCTTTCAATATCGAACTCATTGAGCCATGACGCTCAGGAGAGCACCACACCATGCCTTCTGACCATGCTAAGAGTTCATGGAGTTCCTTAACCTTTGGATGTTGCATATCACCATCTTCAGGGAGGGGTAGCCCTTTTGGATGGAAGATTTTCACTTCCGCACCAAAATATTCAAGGATTCGACCAGCTTCCTGAATAGCTAAACGACTATATGATCGATCACGATTTGAGCCATACAAAAGCAGTATTCTTGGTGGATGTTTAAGGTTCTTTGCCTGAACTTTTTCTAAAGTCGGTTTTTCTAAAAGACTAGGATCAATATTTGGTAGGTTCATTCGACTCATGCCTCTTTAAACACTTTTTTTCTCAGCCATAGCGAAACTGTCACTAAGGCAATCAATACAGGAACTTCAACAAGCGGACCAATCACGGTTGTGAAAGCCACAGGTGAAGCTAATCCAAAAGTGGCAATCGCTACAGCCAGTGCTAATTCAAAATTGTTGCCTGCCGCAGTAAAGGAAATAGCAGTTGTTTTAGGATAATCGTTACCCATCCACTTACTCATAAAGAAGCTGATGAAGAACATCGCAACAAAGTAAATTGTCAAAGGAATAGCGATCCTAAGTACATCTAGAGGAAGGCTAACCACTTCACCACCTTTAAGACTGAACATGGCTACAATCGTGAATAAAAGGGCAATAAGGCTGATTGGGCTAATCTTTGGGATAAATTTATCCTGATACCAAGCCAAACCATTCTTTTTAACCAAAATCAGTCGGGTTAAAAACCCAAGTAAGAACGGAATACCTAGATAAATAAGAACAGCATGGGTAATTGTCCAAAAGCTCACATTAATGATTTGTGCTTCTACCCCAAAGAATGGTGGTAAGAAGGTTAAGAATAACCAGGCATAAGTACTAAAGAATAAGATCTGGAAGATACTGTTAAATGCGACTAAGGCAGCGACATATTGATTATCCCCACATGCCAGATCGTTCCAGACGAGGACCATCGCAATACATCGGGCTAAGCCTATGAGAATTAGGCCAGTCATGTATTCAGGATAGGCATGTAAAAAAATGATTGCCAAACCAAACATTAAGCAAGGTGCTATTAGCCAGTTTTGAACGAGAGATAATGTAAGGGTTCGCTTGTCCTCAAAGACTTTAGGCAAAGTCACATAGTCTACTTTGGCAAGTGGTGGATACATCATCAAAATAAGCCCTATTGCGATAGGGATATTCACTGAATTAATGCTTAATTGATCGAGTACCACAGATGCTTGAGGAAAAAATACACCAATACCTACTCCTAATGCCATGGCAATGAAAATCCATAGCGTTAGATTTCGATCTAAGAATGAGAGCTTTGATCCGGACATTGAATTACTCGCATTGCATAGAGATAGATAAGTTGCTTGCAGGTTTATTCAGTATTTCATCATTTAAGACATTGAGCACTGCATTTACCCATTCTGGTAAATCAGGATTTAATCGGTAATACACCCATTGTCCCTTGCGCTCATCTAGCAAAATTGAGAGGTTACGGAGTAAAGCCAAGTGACGAGAAATTTTGGGTTGGCTCAGTTGTAATATCTCTGTGATTTCACAAACACATACATTTTGTCTTGCTAAAATAATTTTTAAAATATCTAGACGTGTCGGGTCAGATAGGCATTTAAAGAAATCTGCTTGATCCATCATCTACACTCCAATATATGCTATTGCGAATATACGCATATCCATATATAAATGCAATATTATTAAGTTCTGAGTTAATCCAATGTCATCGAAAGTTAAGATCTATCACAACCCAGCTTGCGGAACATCAAGAAATACATTAGCTCTCATTCGAAATACAGGAGAAGAACCTGAAATTATTGAATACCTTCTTACCCCTCCGAGTAAGATTGAACTCATTAATTTAATTGAAAAAGCAGGGATTTCTGTACGTGAATCCATTCGTAAAAATGTAGAACCCTTTGAAACTCTCAAATTAGATGAACAACATTGGACAAATGAACAACTTATTAATTTTATGGTTGAGTATCCAATTTTAATTAACCGTCCATTTGTAGTGACTGAATTAGGTGTAAAACTATGTAGACCATCTGAACTCGTTTTAGATATTTTGTCTGCGCCTCAATTAGGAGCTTTTATCAAAGAGGATGGTCAAATCATCATAGATAAAGATGGTAAGCGGATTAAATAAATCCCCCCATTTAACATAATAGGCGTTATACGAAATTTTAAAAAAAATAGTAAAAAATGGGAGCCTAAGACTCCCATTTTTGATTTCGCATAAGGTGTATTATGTTAATTTTAGAGAAACTACTAAATTATATTGAGTTGTAAATAGTTGAAATTCCGTTAAGATATTTTGGATTAAATTCTATTCCTAGATAGCATTCGTGTTGACTCATCTCTCCAAAAAATTTTGGTTTTGTTTTCTTATGGTTTTTGCCATAGGATGGAGTAGTGTGTCTGTTGCATCAGTAAAGATAATGCATATCAATATGCAAACTGAAATGAGCCAAGATCATTGTTTAGATCAAGCACAGCAAGTCACTCAACATGGTATTAATCACGAAGTACAAACGAATACCGATTGCCATAATCATTTAGCTATTAATCAGAATATAGATCACAAAAAGTGTCAGGAATGTTCTAGCTTATCCTGCCAGACACAGATCTCATGTCTTCATTCTTTGCAAAGCTCGCTAGATCCCCTAGATACCTTCTATTCTATAGATCAGCCTAATTTTTATTACCTCAACCAATATCTAAATGGGTATTGGCAAGAAATTTCACGTCCTCCTAAAACTTAACCAATTTTTTTAAAATTTATTTATTTTTCAAAAATTAAGGTTAAGTTATGTCTCATAAAATTAGTTCGTACCTATTAGCAGGTATTTGTTTTGCATCGTCGCCTTTGGTTTTTGCCGAAGTGCGTGAATATCAGCTTGTTATTGATGAAGCAGTGGTCAGCCCAACTGGAAAGCCTGTAAAGCGCATTACCGTAAATGGTCAATTTCCTGCGCCTTTGCTTGAGTTTGAAGAGGGTGATGAAGCCATCATTCGCGTGAAAAATAATTTAAAAAACCAAGATTCTTCTATTCATTGGCACGGACTGTTGTTGCCGGGCATTATGGATGGTGTACCAGGATTTAATGGTTTTAACGGTATTAAGCCTCAAAGCGAGTATGTTTATAAATTCAAGATTCGCCAAAGCGGGACTTATTGGTATCACGCTCATTCTAAAGGACAGGAACAAGACGGCTTATATGGTTCTTTTGTGATTTATCCAAAAGGTAAAACACCATTGGCAGCACATGAAAAAGCTGAACGTGACTATGTGGTGATGTTGTCAGATTTTCATGAAAAAACCAGTGATCAAATTCAGAAAGATCTTAAAATTTCAGCTGAATATTATCAAGATCAGCGTGAAACCTTGGGTGATGTTTGGAAGCAGGTTAAACGTGATGGTATAAAAGCGACATGGTCTGACCGCAACATGTGGAATCAGATGCGTATGCTAAAAACCGACATGTCGGATGTTACAGGTTATACCTTCCTCATTAATGGCAAAACACCTGAACAAAATTGGACAGGAATGTTTAAACCGAATGAAAAAATTCGCCTACGTTTTGTGAATGCATCTGCGATGTCTTTCTACGATGTCCGTATTCCTAACTTGAAAATGACTGTGGTTAGTGCTGATGGTCAGCCTGTGAAACCCATTTCTGTAGATGAATTCCGTATTGGTACGGCTGAAACTTATGATGTGATTGTGGAGCCAAAAGGTGGACATTATCAAATTGAAGCTGAGTCAATTGACCGTTCAGGTTATGCGATTGGTACGCTACACAATGAACTAAATCCTGTAACACACGGCATTCATATGCCTCAGCCACGTTCACGCTCGCTTTTGACTATGGAAGATATGGGACATGGTGGTGGTGATCATTCAGGAATGGATCATTCGAAAATGAACCATGGCGATATGAAAGGCACGGATCATTCACAGCATAGCGCAGTAAAACCGCAAAAAAATGATCAAGTGGTTTATGGTTGGGCAAATGCCTCTACACCTGCAGGTAACAAAGCCTTGCAATATAGCGATTTAAAATCGTTAGAGCCGCAAAAAGATACTCGTGAAGCCAGCAGTGAATTGGTCGTGCGTTTGGGCGGTACTATGGAACGTTATATTTGGACCATTAACGGTAAAAAATTTAGTGATGCTGAGCCTTTAAAAGTGAAATATGGCGAGCGTATCCGTATCAAATTTATTAATGACAGTATGATGGCGCACCCGATGCATTTACACGGTATGTTTATGCAGTTGGAGAATGGTCAAGAGTCGGTAGATATGCCAAATAAACACACATTGATCGTACCACCGGGTAAAACAGTTACGGCTTTATTAACTGCGGATGAATTGGGTGAATGGGCAATCCATTGTCATTTGTTGTATCACATGAGTGCGGGGATGATGAACAAGTTAATCGTGGCGAATGTTAGCGATGAACAAGTATCTACAATGCCAATTCAAGGTACAAATTCGACTCAAACTCACCAAGTAACTGAGCAAAAAGGAGCTGAACATGCACATCACTAATTTTGTATTGAAAGCGATTTTTTCTGTTGCGGTATTGAGTTTAACGACCTTAAGTGTGGCGCACGAAGGGCATCATTCAACCACTCAGAATAATGGGAAAAATATGCCATCAATGAATCATCAAGCCATGTCTGAGATGAATCATGCACAACATCAGGCAACATCTACGGTTAATCATTTACATCATGTACCAGATGCGAATACTCAGCAGAGTTCGCATTATGATCATCGCTCAGAACACGGTGCGCAAATTTATGCGATTACGACGGTGGATAATAAGTGGTTTGTCAATGAAGATGGCACAGGCGGTTTAAAGTCAGAGTTTGAAACCCGTATTGGCACAGATGAAAATAAGGTTTTTATTAAAGTTCATGCCGATAAAGAAGAATCGCATGATGCACATTATGATGCCAAACTTTTATATAGCCGTATGATTTCAGACTTTTGGGATGCACAGATTGGTGCACGTTATCGCAGTGCAAAAGTTGAGCTCGATGATCATCGCAAAGACACCGAAGAAAATGTTGATGCAGTGATTGGCTTACATGGTATGGCACCATATTTCTTTGAAACTGATGCTTATCTCTATGCAGGAGAAGACAGTTATGCGGGCTTTAGTCTAGAAACGGAACGTGATTTTCTGATTACCCAAAAGTTGATTATTCAAACTTATTTAGAGTTGGATGCGATCTTTAGTGATGACTCTAAATATGCGAAAAAAACTGGTTTAAGCAGTGCAACCGCAGGGCTTGAAACTCGCTATGAAATCAGTAAAAAGATCATGCCGTATATCGACATTGCCTATGAGTATTCAAAAGGTAATGATGAAACGTCGTGGCAAATAGAATCAAACTCTGAGAAAGGTTGGTTATATGGAGCTGGTGTTAGATTTAGATTTTAATTAATTTAATGATTACTAAATAGCTTTATTTAAATAAAACTCTAGCTTAATGTGGTCGGAAGCAAAATGTTAACTTATTTTGCTCCCTCCCTCCCATTTAACATAATAGAGCTTATGCGAAATTCTTATCTGCATCACACAAATTACATTTTTACGTTATGCCCAACTTTTCATTCAGTTCTTGTTACCTCATCACTCAAGGACGATTTTGCTACGGTGGGGTATATCAAATGTATAACCTGATCGCAGGCAAGAATCATCTAATCAATGATTTTTATCTTCTGAATAAAAGACGATCATGGCGGGTTGCATCATTAGAAACCCCGGGAATAAATTGTAGTTTAAATAAGTTAAAGAGACTCATAAAAGAGCGCTGTGCTGAATATCCCATACCCAGCGATGGTCATGAGGATCGCGCCACACAAGGCTAAGATTTTTGAATAAATACGTTGTTGAGAAATAGCGTTAAAACCTAAATAGACCAAAGATAGTACGACAAAATCTAGAAGAATCCATGTGATGATTAACAGCGTCAAACTTAAATCTATATTTGGTGTAATTTGAATAAACTGCGGAAAAAAAGCAGTGAAGAAAATAATATCTTTTGGATTGGAAATACCAACTAAAAAACCTTTGGAAAAACCACTATCGATCGGCTTGATCTTTGAAGAGGCAGTTTGATTGTGCTGAAAAGTTTCTCTAAGAATTTCAAAACCTAAATAGCCAATGTAAAGACATCCTAGGACTTTGATGACATTGAAAATATGCTCATTAAAATGCAGAACACCCTTAAGTGCAAGAATTGAAAGGGTAATTAAACATAGTGAGGCAACATTAGTACCTAAAATAGTCTGTAATGCTTTTCGATAACCACCTTTTGCACCTGCACTGGCCACCAAAATCATAACAGGGCCTGGAGTGGCAATCATAATAATGACAGTGAAAATATATAAAAAATACTCAAGATAATTCATGAAAATACTACTTTTTAAATTTTATTTATATAAATATTATAACCTCTTTAGATTTCATTCATCTCATTTATTTAAAATATCTCATAGAGCGAAATAAATAATAAAAAAGGAAGCCTAAGCTTCCTTTTTTAATAATATCATTGAATATTAATAACCTACGCTAAAGCGCTCTTGAATATGGTTATTATTTTCAAGCTCATCACTGAGCGCTACTGCGAAATCTTCTGCAGAGATTTTACTGCCTTCTTCACCAACGATAAGTTCATCTTTACCAGAGCGATATTCACCAGTTCGCTTACCAGGACCGAATTCCGCTGCAGGAGCAATAAAGGTCCAGTCAATGTCGTCCACTTGTTTTAACTTATCAAAGAACTGAATGCCTGCTTCCGCCTCAGCTTTATATGCATCAGGGAAGTCTTCTGTATCGATTACACGCACATTTTGATTTGGTACAGTTAAACCGCCAGCGCCACCAACAACAATATAACGTTTAACTTTTGATTCACGAATAGCATTAAGAAGTGAATTGATATCAAGACCTTGGAAACGTACTGCACTAATTACAGCATCTTGACCTTTCAGCTCATTTACAAGTGCTTCTTGATCATTTAAATCTAAATCTACAGTTAACACACGCTCTGTATCTGAAACTTTGCTTGTATTACGCGCAATCGCTTTGACGTAGTGTCCACGTGAAACAAGCTCTTCAAGAATACGAGAACCTGCCATGCCTGTTGCACCAATTAAAACTATTTTCATAATGCCCTCATTAAATTTATAACTATGATTATTGGAGTGCTAAATATTTAGTCATCACGATTAAAAAAATGAAATCATGAATGATTAAAATGTAATATTAATTTAGCTTAAAATAAAAAAGATTAATGTATTAAATCTATGTTGATTTATAGTTAAAATAGGAGTGAGAAGTTATTTAATTATTTTAAATGTAAATTTTATGTAATTATAAGCTTGAAAAATATTCATATAAAACCAGTCTAACTTTTATTTATTGTTGAAGTTGGTTTAAAGAAAATCGCCATATATCATTTTTATATCCATAACTTTCATCTTTCGAGCTTGGTGGATGCTGTAAGATAAAATTATGTAGTTGCTTTTTTTGATCATTATTCAGAACTTCAACAATAGCTGGTTGGTCGACAATTTGATTATTTAAATTCGCAATAATGTCTTCAATCATCTTCGGATTTTTATGCGCAAGTTGTTCTAAAGTTGTGTTATTTCCCTGACCATTTAGCAGATATTGAGAAAGAAATTGTGCTTCGTTTGGTGAGATAGAATTTTGTTGAAGAAGTTCTTGTGCAAGATTGTGCTGAGTTTGGACAGATGCGGTATGCGGTAGGCTAGAAATAAGAACTTGTTTAACCTTTGGATCTAAATTTGGATCCTGAAAACGTTGCTCTAAAGCGTGACTAATTTTCTGTCGAATCAAATCATTTTCAGGTAGGGATTTTTTGAGTTCATGTTCTCGATCAGTCAGCAACATCGCATTATTCAGTGCGCCTATCGCTAAGCTTTGAATTTTAGGGTTTTGATGTGTTAGAAATGGCAAAATTTGTTCAGTTGCTTCTAAAGGATTGAGAGAAGTAAGTTGAGTCAGGATTTCTTCTATTGCATTTTCATCATGCTGGTTTTGTTCAAGGAGCTGAATTAAATCATGTATTTTTTCTTCTCGATTCGCAGCAGATTGATCCAGTTGAAGTAACTTTTTTGCCCATACGGGTAGGTTGCTAGTGTTGAGTTCCATATCTGCACTATTTTCAGACAAGCTAGTCGCACGATCTTCATTGCTTTTTAGCGTTGAAGTATTATTGTTTTGATTTGATATACTTTGAGTCGTATCTGCTGTCGATTTCAAATACACCCATAAAATTACTGCACAGATCACGAAGATCAAAATAACCAAAAAAATATTTTTCTTATTCATAATATTAAGCTGTCGTTGCCTTCAACATCAGAGATGTGAAGGCAATATAATGGGAATGATTTATTTACACTCGTGTAATTGTGAGTAAGCTACTGTTGAAAGTTCCACGCGGTGTGCTTCCTCCTAGATTACCATTACCTGTCTGAGTGTAGAGCCATTTCGTAAAGCTGTCACATCGGAACGTTCCCTTTTGCCATGTATATTTGCTACAAGCACCGTTGGAGTTATATTGTGAACAGACTTGCACAGCTGGGTTCGGTGTTGCTGAATACAGCGTGTAAGCGACATGAGGTCGTTGCTGATTTGAAATCGCAGTGATTTGATTAGCAGCAGATGAGTAAGGAGATTTATATCCAAAACTTGTTTTGGCCTTTGCTCCCCAATATTTTGTAGTTTTAAATCCACTTAAGCTGACATATTCAATCACATCTACATATGCCGTTTTATTCATGACTTGAACAATATTGTTTGAACTTACATATACACCTGTATGCCCTAATGCACCAACAATTGGAACGTTGAGGTCTCGACCGAGTACATCACCGACTCGTGTAGGATTGCCTGCTGCTAAAGTAACTGAACTGATAGTGAGTAAACATAGTGTAGAAATTATTTTAATCATGGACTTGTACCTATTGTTGGAATATTAAGTCCTGTTAGTTTTATTCAACGATGTTAACGTTTGATGTAATTCGTATTTGAAGTTGTAACAATAATTTTGTAATTTTTCTTAATAATTTAATTTGAAATAGTAATATTATTTTGTGAGTAAACCTTAATAAAAACGTAATAATTTTAGCGTAACTATGATATTTATTTAGTTATTCTTAAGGATTAATTGTGCTTGATCAATTAGACGCTAATACTGAATCGTATAGCAATTTGACTGCTATAAAACATCAAGAAATTGATTTGAAGAATACCTTCAAAGCAAAAGGGTATCTACATTATAAATCTATAGAGGTGGATCATTTTTCTAAACTATTACTAGCTAAAGAGTTTGAAAAACTTGAAAAAGATCCTTTTGCACCTACACATACTCAAAGGTTTAGAAGATACGGAAATGCCTTAATTTTACCTTGGGAAAAAGATCTTAAGCCTATTTGGTTGCCGACAGTGCGTGATAATATAGGGCAGGAGTTATCTGGATATGATCAGGGAGGGAACAATCCCGAGCATCAGTCGATTCGTTATTTTAACGCGTTGAGCCAAGAAGCTAAATCTACGCAATATCTTAATGATTTGATTGTAGATGATTATCAACTTACTTTTGGTTTGGAAAATGCCTATCTGCCAATTTACGTGGGTGTCCATTTTGTCAAACTGCGTTCAACTCATGCCGATCAGCTAGGAATTAGTTCGCCTAATTGTTTTCATCAGGATGGTGAGCCATTCACATTTGCTCATTTGTTTTATAGGAGCAATAACATTGAAGGAGGTGAAAACTTTATTGCATCACCTCAGGAAAGAAATAAGCGTTTAGATGAGGTAAATAATTATAATATTTATCAAAAATTTACGTTGAGACAAGCTTCTGAAAGTTTTGCTGTACACGATCCAGCAGTTTCACATTATGTATCACCTATTAGAAAAATAGATCAAGGCACAAATGCTGAGGCTGGTGAGCGCTGGATGATTTTGATTGATTTCTCTCTTACAAAGCAAAAAATATGATTCAAAATTTAATAATTTCGCTTTTACCTATTCTCATTTCTCTTATATTGGGTTGGGGCATAGGTAAAGCTGCAAACGTTCAAGTTCGCAATATATTGGTTGGTCAAATTACGTTTTTGGTGTGGTTGCTCCTCATCTCTATAGGCTTTCAATTTGGCAGTGTCTTGTTTGATAAAGATCTTGGTTCAAAAATATTAATTGAAGCTTTTATTTATTCTACAGTGTTAAGTGTGATTACCTTTGGACTTTTATTTAATCGTAGCCACTTTAAGGCTGAGCACCAAAAATCATTCAAGGATATGCTCAAACCTATTACCGAATGCTTGATTGCGATTGGAATGGTGTTGATCGGGATGGGGCTATATTGGCTATTACCCAAGACTTTATCAGGGGAAATGTTAAGCGCGATACTATTGTATGTGTTGATTTTTTTAATCGGAGTGGATTTGTCTACGATTAAAATTCAAGCCCTCACTATGAATCATATTAAAGTGCCATTTTTTTCAATCATTGCACTATTTATTGCGGCTTATTTGACGAGTCATATCATGACTCAATCTTTTGTCGAACTCGTTGTGATGGGGAGTGGATTTGGTTGGTTCTCTCTTTCTGGTCCTTTAGTTGCTAAAGTATTAGGACCTGAGCAGGGAACTTTTGCTTTGATCACAGATCTTGTACGAGAGTTTTATGCGATTGCATTGTTGTATTTATTAGGTCAGCGTTATCCAAAGCCAATCATTGGTGTATGTGGTGCCACGGCGATGGACTCGACTTTACCCTTTGTAAAAAACAATTGTTCACCATTAGATGTACAAATTGCAATTCTCAGTGGATTTTTCCTGACGCTCATTGCGCCGTTTTTTATTATTTTTTTTAGTAGTTTGATATGAATCCAAATTCTAGTGCTCAGCAGAAATAGGAAGGAGCTTCTCTGAATTTATACAATTGATCCTTTGATAGATCAGTAGATCGTTCACTAAACTTCGTTATAATCGCTTCATTGATAAAATAGAGAACAGATCATGCGCGTACTTGTGGTGATGGATCCCATCGAAAATGTAAACCTCAAAAAAGATTCGACCATGGCAATGCTTTGGGCTGCTGCACGTCGCGGTCATGAGTTAGGGTATGCACTTCAGGAAGATTTATATATCGATCAAGGCAAAGCTTTTGGTTTGATCTCACCACTTAAAGTGTTTGAGGATTATAATCATTACTATGAACTTGGTGAAAAACAGAAAGAATCTTTAGCCGCATACGATGTTGTACTCATGCGTAAAGATCCACCTTTTGATATGAACTTTGTTTATACAACTTATATTCTGGAACAAGCGGAACGTGAAGGTTCCTGGATTATCAATAAACCTCAAAGTTTGCGAGACTGTAACGAAAAGCTGTTCGCTACACAATTTCCAGAACTGCAGGTTCCGACTTTGGTAACTTCACAGCAAAGTTTAATCCGAGAGTTTATTGCTGAACATCAAGATGTGATTGTAAAACCGCTAGATGGGATGGGCGGTATGGGGATTTTCCGTTTAACTGCTGCAGGGGCAAATATCGGTTCAACTTTGGAAATGTTGACTCAAATGGGGCAGCAACCGATTATGGCGCAACGTTATATTCCTGAAATTGTGGATGGAGATAAGCGTATTCTGATGGTCAATGGTGAGCCAATTCCATATTGTTTAGCGCGTATCCCACAAAATGGTGAAACGCGAGGTAACCTTGCTGCTGGTGGGCGTGGTGAAGCACGTCCGTTGACTGAAAATGATAAGGTGATTGCTGCTAAAGTTGGACCATTCTTGCGTGAGAAGGGGTTGGTATTTGTTGGTCTTGATGTCATTGGAAACTATGTAACAGAAATTAATGTGACTAGTCCCACGTGTATACGTGAAATAGACGCACAATTTGGTACTTCTATCGCAGATACATTATTTGATGTTTTGCAAGCTGGACGTTAGCTGATCTGCAAAAAAGAGCCTAAATAGGCTCTTTTTTTTGCGTATATATTTTAAATAAATAATAGCTGGTCAATAGTCCTAGGGTGGAAAGACTTACGGTAACCCATGCGGCATTGGACCACTGGTGAGAAGACGAAACGAGAGCTGCTGTTGCTGGGGGAACAAGGAACTGCGCACATGCAGAAATTTGCAGCACTAAGCCCATACTGGATGCTGCTGCATTGACCTGTGGTGCATATCTAAGCGTATTGGCAAAGACGGTCGTCGGAATAATGCCACCGATAAAAGAAAACAAAATAGCGCACAAATATTGCAACTCAAAAATCAACCAATAGGGTTGTGAAAATACAACCCAGCTACATAAAATTAGACTTAAAAAACTAAATTGAAGTAATTTAAAAGGAGATATGCCTTTTTGAAGTAATACGCCTGCGCCAAAGGTTCCACCTAAGTTAGATAATACAACCATTGACACCAAAATTCCTGCAAGCTTTAAATCCATATTGAATGAGACATAAAGACTGGGTAAAAAACCTGTGAGTGTGATCCATTGACTGGTATAGCAAGCAAAGATAACGGCTAGACAGAGAATGGGTGGATGGGTCACGGTGACTTTAACAATAGATAAAAAAGAGTTGGAGGTTGATGTGCTCAGTGCCTTTGTCGTTACAGTGGTTTGCTTATCGTCATAACGTAAAAAATGGTAAATCATAAAGGCAACCAGCCAACAAAAGGCACCAAATAATGCCCAAATGTGTTGCCAACTGAGCCATTCGAGTAATACAGGGATGGTCAAAATAGCAAGACTAACCCCAACTCCCATATAAGAACTCCATAACCCCATTTTAAAATTCATGGTTTCAGGCGTGCTTAGACGTTTTAAAATTGCGGGAGCGCAAAGACTAATGGTGAGAAATCCAATGCCTTCCATAAATCGAAAAAAATAAAGGCTAATACTATGATCAATCCATAAGCCTGCAAAACTACTCATCCCCAATAGAATGAGTGCAAAAATAAGACATTTTTTGAGTCCTATTTTCTCAGATACAGCACCAATACACAGGGCAAATAGCATTCCAGCACCTTGAACCAGTGATAAGGATAGGCCTGCTTGGGTGAAACTTAGATTTAAATCTTTTTGAAGAATTGGAATAACAGCAGAAAGTTTACCGACATGAATTGCAGCAAGGTAGCCTGCCAAAATAATCCAAATGTCATAAGATGATATTTTTGACATTTGCGTTTAAAAATCCTTTTATTCGCGAGCTGAATCTCAATGAGATATAGCAATATCATAAATAGAACTATTGCCTCATACCATTTAGACATAAGTTTATATCCAATATGGTGGTAGCGCAGATACGAAGGAACAATAGAGCCAATACTGTGGTGGTTTTTAATGTGCACATTAATCATTATTTTGGTGCGTTATAAACTAGATCGAATGGTAAAATACATAAAAAAGGCACACCTCATAATAAATCTAGTTTAAACTCTGAAATCATATGAAAAAAACAATTAAAGGGTCCGTGAAAAAAAGTAAATAAACTTTCATGGATATACGATTGTGATTACAATTGATGCCTTATATAAAATTTTCTGTTAGCTCTTAGATTTGAAGAATTAGACCGTGACACAAGCTCAGCATAAACAACCTAAACATGTCATGATGATGGCTGCAGGTACAGGTGGACATGTATTTCCTGCCCTAGCAGTTGCTCAGGAATTACAACAGCAAGGTGTCGAAGTGTCATGGTTGGCAACGCCTTCAGGTATGGAAAACCGCTTGCTTAAAAATCACCACATTCCAATTTATCAAATTGATATTCAGGGTGTGCGTGGCAATGGAATCGTCCGTAAGCTGCAAGCCCCTTTTAAAATTTTAAAAGCAACGCTTAGCGCAATGCGCTATATGAAACGATTAAACGTAGATGCAGTCGCTGGTTTTGGCGGTTATGTTGCAGGTCCTGGTGGTTTGGCTGCGCGTATTCTTGGTATTCCTGTCATCATTCATGAGCAAAATGCAGTAGCGGGTTTCACCAATACCCAATTGGCTCGTGTTGCTAAAACGGTCTGTCAGGCATTCCCGAAAACATTTCCAGAAAATCATAAAATCGTGACTACAGGTAATCCCGTACGTAAGGAAATTTCTGCGATATTGAGTCCTGCTTGGCGATATCAAGAGCGAGAAAAAGCCAATCAACCTATTCGTATTTTAATTGTAGGCGGCTCCTTGGGCGCACAAGCATTGAATGAGCGCGTACCCGAAGCACTGAAACAATTAGATGTTCCTTTAAGTGTTTATCATCAGTGTGGTCAAAATCATGCTGATAGCACGCGGGCACGTTATGCCGATGCTCCTAATCATTTACAGGTAGAAGTTCAACCGTTTATTGAAAATATGGCGGAAGCCTATGCCAATGCCGATCTTGTAATCTGTCGTGCTGGTGCACTGACGGTCACTGAGATTGCTACTGCGGGTGTTGCAGCCGTATTTGTACCTTTGCCAAGTGCAGTAGATGACCACCAAACCGCGAATGCCAAATTCCTAGCAGATATTAATGCTGCAAAAATTTGTCCACAAGCGACACTCACTCCTGATTCATTAAAAGCAGTTTTATTGCCACTCATGAACCGTACATTGTTGACGGAAATGGCTGTTAAAGCACGTCAACAAGCTCAACCAGATGCAACTCAGCGTGTGGTTGGTTTAATTCAAGATTTGTAAGTTTTAGAGAAAATTATGTCTTCAACGAACCCAGCTGATAAAGCAAAAAACCTGATTAAGATTCCTGAAATGCGCCGTATCAAACATATTCATTTTGTGGGTATTGGTGGTGCAGGAATGTGCGGGATTGCGGAAGTCTTAAAAAACCAAGGCTATAAAGTTTCAGGGTCGGATATTAAAGCCTCTAAAACCACTGCACAGCTTGAAGAAAATGGCATTAAAGTTCATATCGGACACGCTGCTGATAATATTGACGGTGCGAATGTATTGGTTGTATCGACTGCGATTGACCAAGAAAACCCAGAAATTAAAGCAGCGATTGAAACACGCATCCCTGTAGTGCGTCGTGCGGAGATGTTGGGCGAGTTGATGCGTTACCGTCATGGTATTGCAGTTGCAGGTACACATGGTAAAACCACTACGACAAGTTTGGTGACCTGTATGCTTGCTGAGGAAAACATGGATCCGACATATGTGATTGGTGGTTTGCTTAATCGCTCTGGAGTAAATGCTGCTTTAGGTGCGAGTCGTTATATTGTAGCTGAAGCAGATGAATCTGATGCTTCATTCCTATATTTAGAACCAATGGCCGCTATTGTCACCAACATTGATGCTGATCATATGGACACTTATGGTGGTAGCTTCGATGTTTTGAAAGATACTTTTGTACAATTCTTGCAGAAGCTTCCATTCTACGGTTTAGCCGTAGTGTGTGGCGATGATCAAAATATTCGTGAAATTATGCCACGTATTGGTCGACCTGTTTTAACTTATGGGTTTAACGAAGATAACGATATTCGTGCTGTAGATGTGATACAAGAAGGGATGCAATCACATTTTACTGTGCTTCGTAAAAACAAAGAGCCACTCAAGTTAACCATTAATATGCCTGGTTTGCATAACATCCTTAATGCGTTAGCTGCGATTGGTGTGGCAACTGATGAAGGTGTATCTGATGCTGCAATCGCTCGTGCTTTAGAAAGTTTTAGTGGTGTAGGGCGTCGTTTCCAAATTCAAGGTGAATTTGAGTTAGGTGATGGAACGGTCAAACTGGTTGATGATTATGGTCACCATCCAAAAGAAGTTGAAGCAACGATTAAAGCTGCGCGTGCAAGTCATCCTGATCGTAGACTTGTGATGATGTTCCAACCTCACCGTTTTAGCCGTACACGTGATTGTTTTGATGATTTCGTTGATGTCTTGTCACAAGTCGATCAATTACTGCTATTAGAAGTATATTCTGCAGGTGAAAAGCCGATTGTTGGTGCAGATAGTCGCTCACTGGCAAGAAGTATCCGATTACGTGGTGATGTTGAACCAATCTTGATTGATCCAGTAGAAGGGAATTTGCCAAATGTGATACAAAAAGTGTTACAAGCAAATGACTTGTTATTGACTCAAGGTGCGGGTAACGTTGGAGCAATTTCAATTGAGCTTGCTCAGAACCAGCTCTATTTAAAATAATCGTCGTTTGATGATTTGGCTAAATTGAAAATTTTATAAGTTTAAGGAACTAAACGTGTCAAATGCTTCTAAATTCGGCAAAGTTGCTGTATTGCTTGGTGGTAAATCTGCAGAGCGTGAGGTGTCATTAGATAGTGGTAAGGCTGTACTTGAAGCATTGGTACGTTCAGGGGTGAATGCAGAGGGTTTTGACCCTCAAGAACGCAGTGTGACTGAATTGGTAAATTACGATCGTGCATTTATTGTGTTACATGGTCGTGGTGGAGAAGATGGTCAAATCCAAGGCGCATTAGAGTGGTTAAATATTCCATATACTGGAACTGGTGTGCAGGGGTCGGCTATTGGAATGGATAAAGTAAAGACCAAGCAAATTTGGCAAGGTTCTGAACTTCCTACAGCACCATACCGCATTGTTTCTAAAGATACTGATGCACAAGCACTCGTTGCAGAGCTTGGATTACCACTGATTATCAAACCCGTGCACGAAGGCTCGAGTGTAGGCATGAGTAAGGTTGAGAAAGCAGAAGATTTAGCTGAAGCAATTAAAAAAGCCACTCAACATGATGCCGTGGTCATGGCTGAGAAGTGGATTACAGGTCGTGAATTTACGATTTCATTTTTAAATGGACAACCATTACCAGTCATCCGTTTACAACCTCCAGCCGATGTAGCCTTTTATGACTATGAAGCTAAATACCAACGCAATGATGTTGAATATGGTATCCCTTGTGGTTTGAGTGAAGCTGAAGAAAGAAGTTTACAAGCGCTTTGCTTACGAGCGTTTCAAGCTGTTGGGGCAAGTGGTTGGGGTAGAATTGATGCTATGCAGGACGAGCAAGGTCAATTTTGGTTGCTAGAAGTGAATACTGTTCCAGGCATGACCAGTCATTCATTGGTACCAAAAGCAGCTCAAGCAGTAGGTTATAGTTTTGAAGATTTGTGTTTGGCTATTTTAGAGCAAACCTTAGCGAAAGAATCACACTAAGTTATGGCTCAACTACCTCCATCGATGCGTCGCAAACGTGCGGCGATTACATCGATTCATGACAAACCACCGACTCGCAAAGAGAAAATGATTAATGCGGGTGGTTGGGTCATGCTTATTTTTGCATGTTGTGTACTTTTGGTCGGCATTTATGGCTTATATAGCGTCATGACCAGTGCAAAGGTAGCATCTTTGGATGTGGTTGGTCTGCAAGCCGAGCCTGAAATTAGTCAAGTGAAACAGCAGTTAATGCCTACCATTACAGGCAATTATTTTACTGCTGATCTTGAGCAAATTCGTGATAAGGCATTAGAGATTTCTTGGGTAGATCGAGTGGTCATTTCTAGAGCTTGGCCAGACGGTATTAAGGTTCGTGTTATTCCGAAACATCCGATTGCGCGTTGGGGAACAGGACGTCTGTTAAGTGATCAGGGTGTGGTGTATACAGAGGCATATTCTAGAAATCACGCAAATTTACCACTTATGCATGGTCCGTCAGATCAGTCAAAAGTCATGATGAGACGTTATCATGAAATTAATCAACTGTTTAGTCCAGTGAATCTGCGTTTGAAAGAGCTATATTTAACAGATCGTCGGACATGGTTTATGCAGTTCGATTCGGGTTTACGTATTATTGTGGATCAGGATCAGACCATGAGCAAACTGCAACGATTGAGTCACTTATCTCAAGCAGATCTGAAAGTGGTTTGGCCAAGAGTTTCAGCGATTGACTTACGTTACCGTAATGGCTTGGCGATTCAATGGAAAAATGCGACACCACCAAAGATTATAAATGGTCAGTTTGTTGTAACCATTAATGACATTAACATTGCAGATTCAAGAGTTGCAAAGCCATAATACGTGGCTTTAAAAATAGGCATAAGCCAGATATAAACAATGAAGAAAATGGTAGTGAATCATGAATGAGGCTGTTCCCTCAGTTGTTGCGATAGACATTGGGACACATAAAGTTTCAGTTCTAATTGGTAAAGTGCATGCGCCGGATAATATCCAGGTCATCGGTATGGCGACTGCGCGAAATAAAGGCATGAACAAAGGAAAAATTGTTAGCCTTGAGAAGGTGATCTCTGCGATTAAGAATGCGGTACAAGAAGCAGAAGATATGGCGGAGTGTCGTGTGCATTCGGCATGGGTATCGATCCCGAGTACAGAACTGCAAAGTGCTTATGCGACAGGCCGGACACCGATTTCTAATCCAGAACGCACCATTACGACTTCAGAAGTGGTTAAAGCTTTAGAAATGGCAAAAGCTAGTCATTTAACTTCTGATCATTATCTTGCAAGTGCAGTCCCATTGGGTTTTGAGTTGGATGATTCACCTGAGTGGGTGCATAATCCAATTAACCTTTCAGCAAATAGCATGACGGCGCATTATCAACTCATGATGCTACCAATCAGCACCATGCAAAATTTAGATCGTGCAATGAAAGGCGCCAATATTTTTGTCGAAAAGATGGTGATTTCATGTTTAGCAACGGCTGAAGGTGCATTGCTGAAAGATGAAAAAGAGTATGGGGTATGCTTATTGGATATTGGGGCTGGTACAACCAATATTGCAGTTTATATTGAAGGTCATTTAGTGCTAGCACACACCATTCAACGTGGTGGTGAAAATGTAACGCGTGATATCGCTGCAGTATTGCAAACGACGACCGAAGAAGCTGAACGACTCAAATTGCTTTACGGTTGTGTTGATTTACAGCAAGTCAAACCTGAACATATGATCGAGTTTGAAGCGATCGATGGTCCTCAGGCGATCAGTCGGATTGAGCTATCAGAGATTATTATTGCACGTTACGAAGAAATTCTTTCTATGGTGCGTGATGAGTTACAACAACGTGGTGCGCTACAAAGTTTATACCACGGTGTAGTTTTAAGTGGTGATGCATGTCAGATTGAGGGTATGATCACATTATCACGTCGTATGTTGGGTGTTTCTGCTCATTTAGGCAACCCTCCGCTACAAGTATATGCGGATGATCAACATTTACCTGCATTAAGACGTTCAATGTATTCTACCGCAACGGGACTGCTGTTATTTAGTCAAAGCGATTTACAAGAATCGGTTGAGCAACCTGAAGAAGTGAATAAGCGTCCATTATTAGAGCGCATAGCGAATGGTTGGAATGCGTTTAATAACAAATTGAAAGGTATTTTTTAAGTTTAGTTTTTAAGGGAGTATTGTTTGCAACTTGTAAGAGCAACTTCATGTGCTTGACAAGAATGTGATTGCAACGCATCCTAAAAACAAATTTTTATTATTGAAGATCAAGGCAGTATACGGGCTTAAGTGACTGCCAAATTTATTAGGAAAAGTTAAGGTCATGGCTTCATTTGAATTTTTAGAAGATGAACAAACCGATAATAACGGTCAAGCCCGTTTTACTGTGTTTGGTGTTGGTGGCGGTGGTGGTAATGCCGTACAACACATGGTGCAATCTGATATCAAAGGCGTGAAATTTGTTTGTGCAAATACAGATAAACAAGCTTTGGATCGTATGAATGCGCCATTCAAAATCCAATTGGGCCAACAAAGTACGCGTGGACTAGGTGCAGGAGCAAATCCTGATGTCGGTCAAATTGCAGCAGAAGAAAGTCGTGAATTAATCCGTCAGCATCTGGAAGGTGCAGATATGGTATTTGTTACTGCCGGCATGGGTGGTGGTACTGGTACTGGTGCAGCACCAGTCGTGGCTGAAATAGCACAAGAAATGGGTATTTTGACGGTTGGTGTTGTCACCACTCCATTTAACTTCGAGGGTCGTCGTCGTCAACGTTCTGCTGAAAAAGGGATCGAAGAACTTGAAAAGCATGTTGACTCATTGATTATCATTCCAAACCAACGCCTACTTAGCGTTTATGGTGATATCTCGATGCAAGATGCTTATCGCAAAGCGGATGATGTCTTGCTTAATGCGGTACGAAGTATCTTTGATTTAGTTGTGCGTCCTGGTCATATCAACCTTGACTTCGCCGATTTAAAAACAGCGATGAGCACACGCGGTTATGCGATGATGGGTGAAGGTAAGAGTAGCGGTCCAGATCGTGCTGAAGATGCAGCGCGTCTTGCGATTCGCAGTCCGTTGCTTGACAACGTAAATATTATGAACGCGAAGGGTGTTTTAATTAATATCACTGGCGGTAATGATGTTACCTTGCGTGAAACTGAAATTATCACAGATGTTGTCAATCAAATTGTTGATCTGGATGAAGGTGAAGTCTTCTTTGGTACAGTATTTGATCCAGATGCGCGTGATGAAATCCGTGTTACTGTGATTGCGACAGGTTTAACTCGTAATGCGAATGAAACGGAAGTGAAGCGCCGTGCGCCAGTGAGTGTAAACCCATCAGTTGGTGGACAAGCTGCTGCTTTGGATGAAGATGATGTTCCAGCAATCAGTAAACGTCAGAATCAAGAGAGTGTAGCCCCAGAGCCTTCTGCAGCGCCTCGATCTGCACCAATGAGCATTCAAGATTATCTTAAAAATCAACAGCGTAAATAACATGTAACATAATGTGTTTACGATGATCAAACAGAAAAGGTGGCGCTTATGCCACCTTTTTGATTTTTATCAATGGCTAAATGTGCTAACGTATACTAGATTTTAGATGAATATTGAAGAAACATGTTGAAACAACGCACCCTGAAACGAGTCGTGAAAGCGAGTGGTATCGGATTACACAGTGGGCAAAAAGTAATGATTAACTTTGTACCACATGTAGCTGATGGGGGTATTGTTTTTCGCCGTATTGATTTAAATCCGCCTGTAGATATTCCTGCTAATGCGATGCTGATTCAAGAAGCATTTATGTGTTCAAATTTGGTACAAGAAAATGCCAAAGTTGGGACTATCGAACATATTATGAGTGCGATTGCAGGTCTTGGTATTGATAATCTGATTATTGAAGTATCAGCTTCAGAAGTTCCAATTATGGATGGAAGCGCCGGTCCATTTATCTATTTACTCATGCAAGGTGAGTTGATGGAGCAAGAAGCGCCTAAAAAATTTATAAAAATATTAAAGCCTGTAGAAGCATTAATTGACGATAAGCGCGCTATTTTTAATCCGCATGATGGTTTTCAACTTAATTTTACGATTGATTTCGATCACCCAGCCTTTGCCAAAGAATATCAGTCTGCCAGTATTGATTTCTCAACGGAAACATTTGTTTATGAAGTCAGTGAGGCACGTACTTTCGGCTTTATGAAAGATTTGGATTATCTTAAGGCGAATAATTTAGCTTTGGGTGCTAGTTTAGATAATGCAATTGGTGTTGATGATTCAGGTGTTGTGAACGAAGAAGGCTTACGATTTGCTGATGAATTTGTACGTCATAAAATATTAGATGCGGTGGGTGATCTTTATTTACTCGGACATCAAATTATTGCGAAGTTTGATGGTTACAAATCTGGACATGCACTCAATAATCAACTGCTTCGCAATGTTCAGAGTGATCCATCTAATTATGAAATTGTAACATTTGATGACGAAAAGTCTTGTCCAATTCAATATGTAAGTGTGATCTAAGTCATTGTCTTCAGGTTAAATGTTATAGTGTAACATTGTTAAGTGTGACTTAATTCGCTTTTAAACTAGTGAATGACGTTTAAATCAAATGGTCCAGTTACTTTTTATTGCTTGCCAAACGTATCATAGCTTGGCTAAGCTTAGGATCGTTCACAAAACTAGCAGCGTTGAGTAACATTTCTTGCGTTGTCGGACATAAAGAAGTTTTGGAATTTTCAGTTTGTGTTTGGGGAATTTCTTTTTTTGCTCGAAGACGAACTTGGATTTTTTGTAAATCTTTGAGTTCAGGGATTTGTGATAACTGAGAAATATACTGTTTTTGAAGGTAACCGAGTTGACTAATCATGGCTTGATTTTCACCGGTGATGGTCAAAATACCGTATTGATAACAGACAACTTGCCATTGTTCATTTTTGGGCAATAGCGGTTGAATTAATTTTGTAAGTCTCTGCCAGTCAGCAACTTGCTTTGTGAGAAACGATAAGTTTCCTGTTTTTATGTGTTGTCTTGTTTGTTGAAACATATTTTTTGGTTCTGACATACATTGTTCCTACATTGTTTTGTCTTAATCTTAAACGCTTGTTTCTTTCGATATCAAGGAAGAGATCACACAAGAGACTTGAGTAAGAACAGTTTAATGAGGTTTATATGTATACGCGACGTATTTTATTAGCGTTTTCTTTAGCAGCTTCAGCAGCTTCGGTTGCATTTGCAGATTTAGTTCAATTAGATGCCACACAAGCCTCCAATCCTGATCGATTGGAAGAGTTAACAAGAACACTATCACAAGGTTCTTATAGTCATCCTGATGACATGGACATTCCAGCGACAGCACAAGTCGATGTGACAGTTCGAGCGAAGGCGGATCCAATCGAATTAAATAATGCGCTGCTTAATAGTAAATACCCTGCTAAAAAAACTACAACTACAAGTTCAAATCGTTACTCTTCAAATAATGCATATTCATGGTTAGTGACACACCCGCTTCCAACTGGTCGTGTCAGTTCAAATTATGGCGGCCGAACAATGGGCGGCCGTGCTGAAAACCATTCAGGCTTAGATCTTGCTGCACCAACAGGCACTCCAATATATGCAACTGGTCCAGGTATAGTGACCAAATCAGGTTGGGGTACAGGTTATGGTCAATATGTTGAAATCAACCACGGTAATGGGTATATCACACGATATGCACATGCTTCACGTTTGATTGCTAAAGTAGGTGATAAAGTCACTGCTGGTGAGCATATTGCCAATGTGGGTTGTACTGGACGTTGTACTGGTCCTCACTTACATTATGAAGTGGTCAAAGATGGTCAGCGTAAAAACCCTTCAACTTACCTAGCGATGTTGCCTTAATTAATTATCAAACCTCATTAATACACATCCATTGTTAAGTCGTTTGAATAAATCGCCAAGCAGAGTCTTGGCGATTTTCGTTTTTGCTGTCAGGTCACCTGATTAAATTTAAGATTAGAATAAAGCTTTGTATAAAAAAACAGCAATATTGGCGTTTTAGTGTTAATTTGTGTAATAAATGGTCAAGTACTATTTGTTATCGAAATATTAGTCTAATGTCGTATTCATTTATAGCCATAACTGCGTATCGCGAAAATATGTTAAATATAGGGTATACAAATAGGCATGAATATAGGTGTAATATGGCGTATTACGGTGATACCGACGCACAAGAAACCCAAGAGTGGCAGGACGCTTTTGACTCTGTTTTACAGCATATGGGGACGGAAAGAGCAGCCTTTCTTCTTGAAAAACTGTATCAACGTGCGATTGCGAAACATGTTCCCATTCAGCGTCTAAATACTCCTTACTTAAATACGATTTCAGTAGAAGAGCAACCTGCAATGCCTGGCGATCCAGATATGGAGCGCCGAATTCGTGCTTTGATTCGTTGGAATGCTTTAGCAATGGTGCTTCGCGCCAATAAAACAGGCGACGATCTTGGTGGTCACTTAGCCAGCTTTGCATCTTCTGCAACTTTATATGATGTTGGCTTTAACCATTTCTTCCGTGCGAACAGTGATAACTTCGGCGGTGACATGATTTATTATCAAGGTCACTGTGCACCAGGGATTTATGCGCGTTCATTCTTGGAAGGTCGTTTAACTGAAGAGCATCTAAACAATTTCCGTCGTGAAGTTGATGGTATTGGTTTACCTTCGTACCCACATCCATACTTAATGCCAGACTATTGGCAGTTCCCAACGGTATCGATGGGTCTGGGTCCAATCATGTCCATTTATCAAGCACATATTCAAAAGTACTTGATGAACCGCGGTTTGATTAAAGAAGAAGATCGTAAGGTTTGGGCTTATCTTGGCGATGGTGAGATGGATGAGCCAGAAAGTACTGGTGCAATCTCGTTGGCAGGTCGTGAAAAGTTAGACAACTTGGTTTGGGTTGTAAACTGTAACTTGCAACGTTTAGATGGTCCAGTTCGTGGTAATGGTAAGATCATCCAAGAACTTGAGTCTTTATTCCGTGGTGCAGGTTGGCGCGTGATTAAAGTAGTATGGGGTCGTCATTGGGATCCACTACTTGCTAAAGATGAATCTGGTGCGCTTAAAGCCATTATGGAAGAAGCTGTAGATGGTGATTATCAGCGTTATCAAGTGAAAGGTGGTGCTTATACACGTGCGCACTTCTTTGGTAAATATCCTGAAGCTGAAGAGTTAGTTAAACACTTAAGTGATGAAGATATCGATAATTTAAATCGTGGCGGTCACGATCCTTACAAAGTATATGCTGCTTATGCAGAAGCCATGAAATCTACAGGTCAGCCAACGGTTATTCTCGCGAAAACTGTTAAAGGTTACGGCTTATCTGAAGAAATTGAAGCGGTCAATAAAACGCATCAAATCAAGAAAATGCAACTTGAATCGCTTAAATATGTACGTAACCGTTTCAACTTGCCATTTACCGATGAGCAACTTGAAGAAGTTCCATTTTATCGCCCAAGTGAAAACTCGCCTGAAATTAAGTATATGAAGGCTCGCCGTGAGGCATTAGGTGGTTACTTACCAGCACGTCGTAAAGAGAGCGAATCTTTAGCGATTCCTGAGTTGTCTGTATTTGATGCAGTGTTAGCTGGTTCTAATGGTAAGCAACAATCAACGACCATGGTGATGGTACGTTTAATCTCTGCACTACTGAAAGAAAAAGCAATTAAAGACCGTGTGGTACCAATTGTTCCAGATGAGGCGCGTACTTTCGGTTTAGAAGGGATGTTCCGTCAATTGGGCATTTATGCCGCGCACGGTCAAAAATATACCCCTGAAGATCAAGAGCAGTTGATGCATTACCGTGAAGCGAAAGATGGTCATATGCTTCAAGAGGGGATCAATGAAGCAGGTGCGATGAGTGCTTGGGCTGCTTTAGGAACAAGTTATTCAACCAATAACCTTCCTATGATCCCGATGTACATGTATTACTCAATGTTTGGCTTCCAACGTATTGGTGATATTGCATGGGCGGCAGGTGATGCACAGGCGCAAGGTTTCTTATTGGGTGCAACTGCTGGTCGTACTACGCTGAATGGTGAAGGTCTACAGCATCAAGATGGTCACTCACATATTCTTGCGAATACGATTCCAAATTGTATTTCTTATGATCCATGTTTCGGATATGAACTTGCGGTGATTGTACATGACGGTCTAAAACGCATGTATGTGGATCAGGAGCGTGTGTTCTATTACTTAACTGTAATGAATGAGAACTATGAGCATCCAGCGATGCCACAAGGTGCTGAAGAAGGCATTAAACGTGGTATGTATTTACTTGAGGAAGATGAAAAAGCCACAGTTCAGCTTTTAGGTTCAGGTGTAATTCTGCGTGAAGTGATTAAAGCGGCTCAAATCTTACGTGATGAATATCAAATTCATTCGAATGTCTACAGCGTAACAAGCTTTAATGAGCTTGCGCGTGATGGTATGGCGTGCGAAGAATATAATCGTTTACATCCACTTACTGAAGATGTAAAAGAAGCATGGGTGTCGAAGCAGTTGCGTGGTACGAAAGGTATCGTCGTTTCTGCAACAGATCATATGCGTGCTTACAGTGAGCAAATTCGCGCTTACCTTCCAGATAACCGTCCATTTGTAGCATTAGGTACAGACGGTTATGGTCGCTCAGATACACGTGCAAAACTTCGTAGCTACTTTGGTGTAGATGCTGCACATATTGTTGTTGCGACACTGAAGAAACTTGCTGACGAGGGTGAAGTAGATGCGCGTCTAGTTAAAGATGCGATTTCTAGCTTTGAATTAGATACTGACCGTCCAGTCGCTTGGGCACCTCAAACAACGCCTGAACTTCACGCTGTAGCTGACTACAAAGAGGAGAACTAAGCATGCAAATTACGACTCCTGATATTGGTGTAGATAAAGCTACAGTGGCTGAAATTTTGGTCAAAGTGGGTGATACGATTAGTGTCGATGACAGCATTGTTTTGTTGGAGTCTGACAAAGCATCTGTTGAAGTGCCAAGCACTTCAGCAGGTGTGGTGAAAAGTATTTTGGTGAGCCTTGGTGACGAAGTTGCTGAAGGTGCGGTTTTGGTAGAGCTTGAAGCGGAGGGGCAAACGTCATCTGAAGCACCTACAGCACAAGTTGAAGAATCGAAAGCACAAGCTCACGCAGAACCTGTAGACCAATCTCAAGCGGAAGCGCCTGAAGCAGCATCAACGGCGTCTGAAACTGTTGATGTTCAAGTACCAGACATTGGTGTTGAAAAAGCCACTGTGGGTGAGATCTTGGTTGCGGTTGGCGACGAAATTGATGCCGATCAAAGTATCATTGTCGTTGAGTCTGACAAAGCGACAGTTGAAGTTCCAAGTGCTGTTGCGGGTACAGTTGAATCGATTGAAATTTCAGTCGGTAATACAGTGAAAGAGGGTGTTGTGATTCTGAAAGTGAAAACAGCAGCTTCAGCATCAACCGCGGCGCAAGCTGCTGCAGAAACTACACCGACGACTGTTCCATCTGCAGAGGCACCACCTGCAGAATCAACAAAAGAGACAGTTGCTTCAGCGCCAGCAGGTAAAGTTGAGATCGCTGTCCCTGACTTAGGTGTAGACAAAGCTGCTGTAGCTGAAATTTTAGTGGCTGTTGGTGATAAGGTTGAAAAAGACCAAAGCATCATTGTGGTTGAATCAGATAAAGCGACTGTTGAAGTACCAAGTACCACCACAGGTGTGATTACCGCAATTCATATTGAATTGGGTCAAAATGTGTCTGAAGGTGTGGCTTTAGTCACGATTGAAGCTGAAGGTCAAGCAACCCCAGTTACAGAAGCCCCTGTATCAGCACCAGTGACTACAAAAGCGGAAGCACCAAAAGCTGCCCCTGCGCAAGCAGCGGTTGCTACTGTACAAACAGCAGCCCCTTCAGCAGATAAACTGACCAAAGAGCAAAATGCAGCAAACGCCAAAGTATATGCTGGTCCTGCGGTACGTAAGTTGGCGCGTGAGCTTGGTGTTGTGTTGGCAGAAGTCAAAGCTTCTGGTCCACATGCACGCTTAATGAAAGAAGACATCTTTGCGTATGTGAAAACACGTTTAACTGCACCAGCACCTGTAACTGCTGCACCGACAGTTGCTGCACCAGCAGGATTGCCTAAATTACCAAGTTTTGACGCCTTTGGTGGTGTAGAAGAAAAAGCGTTAACACGTTTACAGCAAGTGTCTATTCCACAGTTGTCATTGAACAATTATATCCCGCAAGTGACCCAATTCGATGCGGCAGATATTACGGAGCTTGAAGCATGGCGTAATGAGCTTAAAGGCAACTTTAAGAAAGAAGGCATTAGCCTGACCATTATGGCATTCATCATCAAGGCTGTAGCGCATTTGCTAAAAGAAGAACGTGAGTTTGCAGGTCACTTGTCTGATGATGGCAAAACCGTATTACTGCGTAAAGAAATCCATATGGGCATTGCTGTTGCTACACCAGATGGTTTAACAGTGCCTGTGCTACGTAATCCAGATCAAAAATCAATTAAGCAAATCGCAGTTGAACTCGGTGAGTTGGGTCAAAAAGCACGTGATAAGAAATTGTCACCGAAAGATCTGCAAGGTGCCAACTTCACGATTTCAAGCCTAGGCGCAATTGGTGGTACGGCATTCACTCCGCTTGTCAACTGGCCGCAAGTGGCAATCTTGGGTATTTCACCTGCAACGATGCAACCTGTGTGGAATGGACAAGGTTTTGATCCACGTTTAATGCTTCCATTGTCATTGTCTTATGACCATCGTGTCATTAATGGTGCTGATGCTGCTCGCTTTACCAATAAACTGACGAAGCTGCTTAAAGATATTCGTACATTGCTCATCTAAATATTTTTAACGTATTTTGTCTGCAGAATCAAAACCTCACTTCGGTGGGGTTTTTATTTGTAAAAACAAAAAGCCAGGCTTATAATGGATAAACTTCATTGGGGAGTAGCCGCTGTTCTGCAATAGAACAGGTGATGGTCAACATATTTGCTCTAAAACGAGCATGGTCATCATAGCAAAGAACCAAATGAGCTCTATTTGAGCTTTCTTTTGTTGGCAAGACCTTTGATTTACCATTCTGCGGATTTTTGGCTAGCAGGGATGGTGGGTCATTGGTATTTGTTATGCTAGCCAGAGAAAGACATCATGTATGAATTCCTTCTGTCTACAGGTATCGTCGCACTAGCTGAAATGGGTGATAAAACCCAATTGTTAGCTTTACTTCTTGCTGCACGCTTTCGTAAACCCGTTCCAATCTTAATTGCTATTTTGTTAGCGACAATTGTCAATCATGGAGTTTCCGCTGCTCTAGGACAATGGGTTACAACAATTTTAAGTCCCGAGATCCTCATGTGGATTCTAGCAATAGGATTTATTGCTATGGCTGCTTGGATGCTGGTCCCTGATGAACTAGAGGATGAGTCAGGAAGTATTCAAAAATGGCAAAAATTTGGCGTTTTTGGAGCGACATTTATTTTATTTTTCTTGGCTGAAATTGGCGACAAAACGCAGATTGCGACAGTGGCACTTGCTGCACGTTTTGACAGTATCTGGTGGGTGATGGCTGGAACGACATTAGGTATGATGATCGCTAATGCGCCGGCAGTATTTATTGGTGATAAATTGGCGAATCGATTACCTATTTCCTTGATTCACAAAATTGGCGCAATAATTTTCCTTGTCATAGGTGTGGGCACTTTAGTGCAACATTATTGTTTATAAATGGTTGTATACGCATAAAGATCTGAATCTTCAAAAGATTTAGTTTATTTATAAATAGTATTGAAATAATGCACCATGAAAGTGATTCATAATGGTGCATTTTTTTAATGGAAGTTATTGATTAGTAAATAAATATAATAAAAATAAATCTTGTTTTTGAAATTAAGTTTTTTTAGGATTTCGTCACTAAAAAATTATTTTTAAGAGATTTAAAAATGCTCTCTCAGATTTCTGCACAGGATGCGTGTTTAAGTTGTGGTGCTTGTTGTGCCTATTTCCGTGTTTCATTTTATGGTGCGGAAGCGATGAACATCCCTACCGAGATGGTTGAGGATATTAACCCTGTATATGCTTGTATGGTGGGGACGAATCAAACTAACCCGCGATGCGTTGCTCTAGAAGGAGAAATAGGGAAGCAGGTCTCTTGCTCGATCTATACGGTTCGCAGTTCATCGTGTAGAGAGGTCCAAGCCGGAGATGCGCAATGTGCCAAAGCTCGACAAGCCCATCATCTGATCCCATTAATTGATATTGAAATTGTTCCATCGTCGAATGATGACGATTACGATCAGGTCAGTTAATTTGAATGATTTAAAATATGCTTCTGTTTTATATGCTCTTATTATGATTTTCTCGGATAGTAAATTGCATAAAAATAGGGGTGATGGGTAAATTTCATAAAATTGTCGATAATAAGAAATGAAATTTACCTTAAAATTTGTATATAATGGCGCACGGAAATTACCAGTGAGACTGTTATGTTGACCATCGTTCAAGACGCGTTAACTTTTGATGATGTCCTATTACTCCCTGCCTACTCTACTGTTCTCCCAAAAGATGTCTCTCTAAAGACACGTTTAACTCGCGGCATTAATTTGAATATCCCTCTTGTGTCTGCAGCAATGGATACGGTGACTGAATCCCGTATGGCAATTGCAATGGCACAAAATGGCGGTATTGGTATCCTTCATAAAAATATGGATATTGCAGCGCAAGCTGCTGAAGTACGCCGTGTGAAAAAATTCGAAGCAGGCATGGTGAAAGATCCAATTACAGTAACCCCTGAAACGACTGTGCGTGAGTTAATCGCAATTACGCAAGCGAACAATATCAGCGGTGTGCCAGTGGTGAAAGATGGCAAAGTAGTTGGTATTGTGACAGGTCGTGATACACGCTTTGAAACTAATCTTGAACAGCCAGTAAGCAACATCATGACTGGTCAAGATCGTTTGGTCACCGTTCGCGAAGGTGAATCGAAAGAAAACATTCAGGCACTTCTCCAAAAAAATCGCATTGAGAAAGTGATTGTTGTTGGCGAAAACAACGAACTAAAAGGTTTAATCACTGTAACAGATTTTAATAAGGCTGAGCTTTATCCAAATAGCTGTAAAGATGACTTAGGTCGTTTACGTGTGGGTGCTGCAGTTGGTACAGGTGTAGAAACTCCAAGCCGTGTTGAAGCATTGGTTGATGCGGGTGTTGACGTGATTGTAGTCGATACTGCACATGGTCACTCTGCTGGTGTTATCGAGCGCGTACGTTGGGTTAAAGCCAACTACCCACAAGTTCAAGTCATTGGCGGTAACATTGCGACTGGCGATGCTGCATTGGCTTTACTTGATGCAGGCGCAGATGCTGTGAAAGTAGGTATCGGTCCTGGTTCAATCTGTACGACTCGTATTGTTGCAGGTATTGGTATGCCACAAATTTCGGCGATCGATTCTGTTGCTAACGCACTGAAAGATCAAATTCCATTGATCGCAGACGGTGGTATCCGCTTCTCAGGTGATATGGCAAAAGCGATCGGTGCAGGTGCAAGTACGATTATGGTGGGTTCTTTACTTGCTGGTACTGAAGAAGCACCAGGCGAAGTTGAATTCTTCCAAGGTCGTTATTACAAAGCTTACCGAGGAATGGGTTCATTGGGTGCAATGGCGGGTGCAACAGGTTCTGCGGATCGTTATTTCCAAGACTCTAAAGCAGGTGCTGAGAAGTTGGTTCCAGAAGGTATTGAAGGCCGCGTACCTTACAAAGGGCCAATGGGCAACATCGTGCATCAAATGATGGGTGGTTTACGTTCATCTATGGGTTATACAGGCTCTGCAGTGATTGAAGATCTTCGTCAAAATGCGAAATTCGTGAAAATCACGTCTGCGGGTATGTCTGAATCACACGTTCACGATGTGACCATTACTAAAGAAGCACCGAATTACCGTGTTGGTTAATTGCCTGTTATAAAACAATTTTTAAAAAAAACCGTCATGTAAATGACGGTTTTTTTATTTTGGTGTAAAGTGGTGCGCATTGAAAAAGGATGATGTTAATCACCCGCTAAGAAGTGAGAGAATGAATGAGTTATTTTGGTACTGATGGTATTCGTGGGAAATTCGGTGTATTTCCAATCACACCTGAGTTTGCACTCAAATTAGGGTTTGCTGCGGGTAAAGTACTTAAGCGTAGAACAAAAAGAAATAAACCGATTGTGGTGATGGGCAAAGATCCTCGTTTATCAGGTTATATTTTAGAAGCTGCTTTACAATCGGGTTTAAACGCAGCTGGTGTTTATGTGCATTTATTGGGTCCATTACCTACGCCTGCCATTGCTCATTTAACTCGTGCTTTGCATGCCAGTTTAGGGATTGTCATCTCAGCTTCACATAACCCTTATCATGATAATGGCATTAAGTTTTTTTCTTCAGAAGGAAAAAAATTACCAGACGAGTTTCAAGATGAGATTAATGCTGAACTCGAGAAAGATATTGTCATTGATGATATTGCGAGTCTAGGAAAAAGTGTGCGTGTTGATGATGCTCCAGGTCGTTATATTGAATTTTGTAAATCAACGTTCCCATACCATTACGATTTAAACAATTTAAAAATTGTCGTCGACTGTGCCAATGGAGCAGCATATAACGTGGGTCCTGCGGTATTCCGTGAGCTCGGTGCCAAAGTGATTGCGATTCATAATGAACCGAATGGTTTGAATATTAACCAAGGCTGTGGCTCAACTCATCCTGAGAGTTTGCAAGCTGCTGTAGTTGATCACCAAGCAGATTTGGGTATTGCATTTGATGGCGATGCAGATCGTGTCATTCTAGTGGATCAGAATGGAAAGCTGATTGATGGCGATCATATTCTATATATCTTGGCGACACAAAGTGCCAATAAACCAGCCGGTATTGTCGGTACGCTCATGAGCAATATGGCACTTGAATTAGCACTTGAAAAAGCAGAAGTTCCACTGCTACGTGCCAAAGTTGGTGACCGTTATGTATTGCAAGGTTTAGAGGAAAACGGTTGGGTTATTGGTGGTGAACCTTCAGGTCACATTTTAACTCTAGACAAGAGCACCACAGGTGATGCGATTATTGCAGCCCTACAAGTCTTAACTGTCATGGTTGAACAGAAGAAAGCATTGCATGAGTTGGTTGCTGACTTTAAATTACTGCCAAACGTGCTTGTAAATGTCCGTTTAGATGCAATGTTTGATCCATACTCAGTACCTGCATTGGCTGCAGAATTTGCCAAAGCCGAAGCGCAACTTAAAGGTCGTGGTCGATTACTGATTCGTAAGTCAGGGACTGAACCTGTAATTCGTGTGATGGTTGAAGGTGATAATCTTCAAGAAGTGACTGCACTGGCACATGCTTTGGCAGATGCTGTACGTGCTAATGCAGCAGCTTAATCGGGGATTGACTCATGAGTGATTTGATTAAAGATCTCAGTGAACTGCGCCTAAATTATCAAAAAGGCGAATTACATGAGGATCAAGTGAATGCTGATCCACATGAACAGTTTCTATTGTGGTTTAACCATGCGTTAGAAGCTCAGCTTCACGAACCGTATGCCATGTCATTGGCTACGGCAAATGCCGATGGTCGACCGCACGTACGTACCGTATTACTTCGAGGTGCGGATGAAAATGGTTATGCGTTCTATACCAATTATGACAGCCAAAAAGGACTCGACTTAGTAGCCAATCCTTATGCGCAAATTCTGTTTTATTGGGCAGAACAAGAACGCCAAATTCGCATTTCAGGTCGAGTGGTAAAAATTTCGGAACAAGAATCCGCTGATTATTACCATAAGCGTCCGCGTGATAGTCAAATTGCAGCGCATATTAGTACCCCACAAAGTGGTGTGATTGCGAGCCGTGACGAGCTACAGCAACGCTTTAATGATTTGCATGAGCGTGTGGCAGATCAACAAACTTTAGATAAGCCTGACTTCTGGGGTGGTTACCGTATAGAGCCAGATTATTATGAGTTCTGGCAAGGTCGCCCAAACCGTTTGCACGACCGTTTGTGTTATGAAAAAATCGACGGTGCGTGGAAATTACAACGATTGATGCCATAAATGCCAAAATTTGAAATCAAGCAACGTCCATTTTTAACACGCCCTGAAAATTTTCAGGGCGTGCCTTCATTTATTGCCGAAATTTTGGCACGTCGAGGCGTTGAATCTGAACAAGAACTAGAACTGAAATTAAAATACTTATTAGCGCCAACTATGAAGGGGTTAGATGCTGCAATTCAGTTGATCGACCAAGCCATTGATCAACACAAAAAAATTGTGATTGTCGGTGACTATGATGCTGACGGTGCGACCAGTACAGCACTGATGATGCTTGCACTACGTGACATGGGGGCAGATGTTGATTATTTAGTCCCTGATCGCTTTAAGTATGGCTATGGTTTGACACCTGCTATTGCAGATCTTGCGTTTGCCAACTTTACGCCTGATTTGTTGATTACGGTCGACAATGGCATTTCAAGTCATGATGGAGTTAAGCAAGCTCAAGATCATGGGATGCAAGTAATTATTACCGATCACCATCTCACAACCAAGCCAACGCCTATGGCTGAGGCAGTGGTGAATCCGAATCAACTCGGTTGTGAGTTTCCAAGTAAAGCTTTGGCAGGAGTAGGAGTTGCCTTTTATGTGTTGGCGAACCTATCCAGTCATCGTAAAAAAATGGGCAAGTCTTTTGCACAAATGACTAACTATTTGGATTTGGTTGCGCTTGGGACCTATGCCGATGTTGCCAGTTTGGATTATAACAACCGAATCTTAATCGACAGTGGTCTAAAGCGGATTCAACAAGGATTATGTCGCCCTGGGATTTCAGCCTTATTAGATATTGCCAAACGTGATCCTGCAGGACTGACAGCGCAAGACTTAGGTTTTGTGATTGGACCGCGAATTAATGCGGCAGGGCGTATGGAAACCATGGACATTGGCATCGAATGTCTCTTAGCATCCGACTTGGCTACAGCATATCCTTTAGCGGAACAGCTGAATCAACTCAATGTGGAACGTCGTCAGGTAGAAGGTAAGATTAAACAAGAAGCATTGACTGCATTAGATCAAATTCAGCTAGATAAGGATGCAATACCTGCAGCGTTAATTATGTTTGAGCCACATTGGCATCAAGGCGTGATTGGAATTGTGGCAGGACGCTTAAAAGAGCAGTTCCATCGTCCGAGTATCGTTTTTGCCCGTGATGAAGATGACATTCATATCAAAGGTTCAGCGCGTTCAATTGAGGGAATTCATATTCGGGATGCGATTGAGCGTGTGGCTGAGAAATATCCACATATTGTCAGTCACTTTGGTGGGCATGCTGCAGCTGCAGGTCTAACCATTAAAAAAGAACATTTTGCTGAGTTTAAGCAGGTATTTGAGCAGTTGATTGCCAGTCAAGATGAAAGTCTGTTTACTGCAACCTTATGGACGGATGGGGAGTTGCCAGCTTCAGCTTTCCAAATTGAAACGGTGGACGTATTACAAAATTTAAGTCCTTGGGGGCAAAAGTTTCCTGCGCCTGTATTCGAGGGAGTATTTAAAATTTTGGATTATCGCTGGCTTAAGGATGTGCACTTGAAACTGCGTGTAGCTTTAGAAAATGGTCAAGTGGTAGAGGCAATCGCCTTTAACGCAGCAGATAAATATCAGTTTGATCCGATGCTCAATGAAATTCGCTTGGTCTATGAGCTGGATAAAAATACCTTTAATGGTAATACCAGTTTACAAATGCGCATTGTACATATGCATCAATAAAAAAACCGCTCATCAGAGCGGTTTTTAGCACTCAAAGATCAGAAGCGGTATGCACCACGTACAGCAAAAGTATTGCCGTCATCTGCAAAACCAATTCGTCCTTCGACACTTATTTGCTGATTGAAGAATTTTTTAGCATTTACACCAAACTCATCAAAAGATCCGCCATTGAAATCTTGATTGAAATAGTCAACACCCACGCTGAGTGATTTATCAATATAATAATCGCCTCTTAACGAGAACTCGTCTAGATCACCAAATGCAGCTCCAGCCTCTAAATTCACATCATTTGTGCCAATTTGAGTGACATATTTTGCTCGAATAGTAGGGTCAATACCATCATCGTTGTCATCATCCCAACCACGTAAACCAGCTGCGACCAATAAAGATGGTGCTAAGAAATAACCAGCTTCAATTTTATAGTTTGTGACATCATTATCAGTGGTGTTAGGTATTTTTTGAGTTTCCTGAGAAAGATTGGCATTTAGATAGAAATCAGTATTTGGAACAAAGTATTCAATTCCAACACCATAATTCCAGTATTCGACTACATCAAAGTCGTCATAAGATACTTTTGCATTCACGTTGCTCGAACGATTTAAAAATGCAGCTTCGTTCAATGGAGAGTTCTTGATTTGAACAGGATTAAAATAATATGTGCCATCAAGCGCAAAACCTGCAGAATTGCTACCATTATCAGGATCGATCAATTTGGCTGTAGCCCCAACTTCAGCTTGATACGCATGTGCAGTTCCTAAGCTTGCAATAAGTGCAGTCGCAAGTGTAATTTTTTTAAACATATATTGACTCTCTTTGTTATAGAAATATGACTGTTTTGTGACAGCTGATTTCTATTGTAAGAACAAAAGGGGATGAGTCAATGCACAAAAAATGACATTCCATCGGGATTTTGCACAAAAAAAGCCCATCATTAAGATGGGCTTTTAAGAAACACTAAATTTTAATTAAGATATTAGAAGCGATATTTAGCAGCTAAACCGAACTTGTTGTAATCATTATTTGCAAGTTCACCGAAACCTACACGACCTTCTAAGCTTACTTGAGGTGTGAAGAATTTACGTGCGCTTACACCAAACTCGTTTGTATCTGCAGGACCAGTATCTTTACTATAGTAATCCACACCAACACTTAAAGTTTTATCGATGAAGTAATCAGCAGCTAGATTATATTCATCAAGGTCACCGAATGCAGCGCCAGCTTCTAAGTTGATATCTTTACCGTTAGACAATGTAGTTACATATTTAGCACGTAATGTTGGGTCAACACCATCATCATAGTCGTTATCGTAACCCTTAAGACCTGCTGCAATTAATAAGCCAGGTGCAGGCAAATAACCTACTTCAGCACCATAAACTGTCTCATCAAAATCAGGTCCAATATCAAATTTACGATCATCACGACCAACATTACCGCTTACATAAAAATCAGAATTAGGTACGAAGTATTCAACACCTACGCCGTATTGATGTCTTTCATCATCACCAACTTCGCTGTATTGGTATTTCGCATTTACATTACTTGCACGATCAAGGAATGCAGCTTCAGCTAGTGGAGCATTGCGTGTTTGAACTGGTTGGAAATAATAAGTACCATCAACACCAAATGAACCACTTGTACTACCATTATCAGGATCGATAAGACCTGCAGAAGCACCTACTTCAGCTTGATATGCATTTGCAGTTCCAGTTACAGCTAAAGCAGAAAGAAGTGCAGACGCGATTGCTAATTTTTTCATGGATACTTCCCCTCAATAGAGTTAGTTGTTAATACATTTTTTGTTACAAGTTCAGTGTAGGGGAAAATCATGAAGGATCAATCAAGCAAAAGTAACAGTAATGTATCTTGTGTAATTTTTATGTAAAAATAAAAATTTAAGTTATTGATTTTAAAAAATAAAAAAACATGTTAATTCATGTGAAAGATAAGGTGTTTTAGTCATTTTATGTTGCTTTTGAATATGAATTGTATGCAATTTGAACGAAAGTAGCAGTTTTGGAACTGCTACTTCCCCATGTTGAATGGAATTAGAATCGATATGTTCCGTTTATATTAAACTTATCTTCATCATCACTGAATCTTAAAATACTCCCAAGAGAGAGGTTATTATTGATAAAGTATTTGCCACGTAATTGGTATTCGTCTTTATGAATTTTACTAGTGCTATTCGTATCTCGCGTATAAGCACTACCTAGGCTTAAGCGTTGAGTTAAATAATAATCCCCACCAAATGTAATCGAATCAATATCATGTCCAAAGCTACCATCCAATTCTAAATTGAGATATTGACCATTTTGGCCTAATGGGGTGACATATTTGGCTTTTAAAGCAAAAGCATTTTCATCAAAGCCTTCACCTTTATAAGCATTAATACCTACTGCTATCAGTAAATTTTGAATAGGAGTATAACCAACGAGAGCTCTATAGGTGGTTAGATCGAAACGCTGCTTATCATGAGATGAACCGTTTAGTGAGCTTGAGCGTGACTCCACTTTATAATGTTGACGACCGACCTCACCTGTGAAGTACAGTTGATCAATATAATATTCTCCCTCTATTGAATAGCCGTGCAGCTCTTGTTTGCTTTGCGCAACTGTTTCATTTATATACACTTTATCGTCTTTAATATGCTGAAAACTATATTTCGCTGAAACGCGATTATGGTGGCCAAGAAATGCAGCCTCATTAAGTGGTTTATTTTCAGTATCAACTGCTTTGAAGTAATAAGTACCTTCTGTTTCAAATACACCGTGATAATCAACCTTGAGACTATCATGGTCAAAATAGGTATATCCAGCATCAATTTGAGCTTGGTAGGCCATGGCTGAAGTTGTCAAAGGGAGGATGGCCAAAGCCAAATAGGTTTTGTTCATTTTCATAAGTCTCTGCTTATTGTTGTAAAAATAAAGTAAGTATTTTTTAATAATTAAATGTATTGTTAATAATAACTAAACAATGGTCAAGAGAATATTGAATAAAAAAGCAAACTCTCAAGTTTTACTTGGCTGTGTTAAAATATTGGCAATTTTGATATAGACATATTTAGGATCTACACCGTGGAAATTAATCCTTATCTTCTCCAGCTAAAAGACTTGAGCGAACGTGGTCAAACACTACGGGGGTATCTTTGACTACGATCTAAAGAAAGAGCGTTTAGAGGAGGTTCTGCGCGAACTTGAAGATCCAGCAATTTGGAATGATCAAAATCGTGCTCAAGCGATGGCGAAAGAAAAAGGTGAGCTCGAAAACGTTTTAAATGTTTTAGATGGTTTAGCAACACAACTTGATGATGCACAAGCGATGCTTGATCTTGCTGTAGAAGCGGATGAAGAAGAAATGCTTGCAGATGTTCAAGCAGAACTTGATTCAGCTGAGGCTGAACTAGCTAAACTTGAATTCAGACGTATGTTTAGTAATCCAATGGATCCAAATCCTTGCTATGTCGAAATTCAAGCGGGGTCAGGTGGTACTGAAGCTCAAGATTGGGCATCTATGCTATTACGTATGTACTTACGTTGGATTGAGCGTCATGGCTTTAAAGCTGAGTTAATGGAAGAATCTGACGGTGATGTGGCTGGGATTAAATCGGCAACTATTCGTGTAGAAGGCGAATATGCTTATGGTTGGTTACGTACTGAATCAGGTGTACATCGCTTAGTTCGTAAATCACCTTTTGACTCAGGCAACCGTCGTCACACTTCATTCTCAGCGGTTTTTGTGTCTCCAGAAATTGATGACAACATTGAAATTGAGATCAATCCAGCAGATGTTCGAACGGATACATACCGCGCTTCAGGTGCAGGTGGTCAGCACATTAACAAAACAGATTCTGCCGTGCGTTTAACCCATGCACCTACTGGAATTGTGGTGGCTTGTCAGAACCAGCGTTCACAACATGCTAACCGTGATCATGCTTGGAAACAGCTTCGTGCTAAATTGTACGAATTGGAAATGAATAAGCGTAATGAAGCAGCTCAAGCACTAGAAGATTCTAAATCGGATATTGGGTGGGGGAGCCAAATTCGATCTTATGTGTTGGATGATTCACGTATTAAGGACTTACGTACTGGCGTTGAAAATTCAAATACGGGTGCCGTGTTAGATGGTGATCTTGATAAATTTATTGAAGCTAGTTTGAAACAAGGGCTTTAATATTTTTTTTAAAAAAGGCAGGGCAAAAGCCCTGCCTTTTTCGTTCTAGCACGAAGCTTGCTAGATTAAATCAGTTCAATGTTAGAATCAGAATTATTCGGCACAGTCATTCATAAACTCGATTTGTTAAATATCGTAATAATTCGATATTAATATCTATAAAAATCGATATAATGAGTTCAGCACAGTGCAGATCATTAACTTGAGTGAAATGAGATGGATACTGAAGCAATTTTTAAAGCCTTATCGAACCCGATACGCCGCCAAATTTTACAATGTTTAAAAGATCCAGAGCGCTTTATTCCACAAGATGAGTGCGTGCAAGATTTTAGTCGTGGCGTATGTGCAGGACAGATTGAAAAAATTGCAGATGTATCTCAGTCAACCATGTCTAATCATTTATCTGTTTTACAGCAAGCAGGTTTGGTTCATGTTACTAAGCATGGTCAATGGTCTTATTTTTCTCGTAATGAAGCACTGATAAAAAGTTTTGCAGAACACCTTCAACAATCACTCTAACGATAATGAGTGAAGAGGATAGATGAATGACTGATTTTAGTAGCCCAGTAGTCTTTGGTGAATTAAAGCTCAAAAATCGCGTGGTTATGGCACCTTTAACGCGTAGTCGTGCGACAGATGATCGCGTACCAACAGAAATGATGGCTGAGTATTATGCGCAACGTGCAAGTAGTGGATTAATTATCTCAGAAGCGACCGTAATTTCTGAGGAGGCGAATGGCTATTTAAATACGCCAGGATTATTCACTGATGCTCAAGTAGAAGGGTGGAAGAAAGTAACCCAAGCTGTTCATGATAAAGATGGCTTAATTGTCGCTCAGCTTTGGCATGTTGGACGTGTGTCACATCCAGATTTACTGAAGGGTGATATACCCGTTTCGGCGAGTGCTGTTCAACAAGCCGGACATGTCAGTTTGTTGCGTCCGAAACGTCCTTATGTCTTGCCACGTCCATTAGAAATTTCTGAAATTCACGCGATTACAGCGCAATATAAAGAAGCAGCAATTCGTGCTAAAGAGGCAGGATTTGATGGTGTGGAATTGCATGCGGCGAATGGTTATTTAATTGATCAATTCTTGCAATCGAAAACCAATCAGCGTGAAGATGAATATGGTGGCTCGGTTGAAAATCGTGCGCGTTTCTTGTTAGAAGTCGTGGATGAGCTAATTGAAGTTTGGGGTGCTGGTCGAGTAGGTGTACATTTAGCTCCTCGTGGTGATGAACACGATATGGGTGATGATGATCCACGTGAAACTTTCGGTTATGTGTTAGAACAACTCGGCCAAAGACACATTGCATTTTTCTTTACACGTGAATATTTGGCAGAAGACAGTATTAGTCAAGAATTAAAAGCGCGTGGACAAGGTATTCCTTTTATTGCCAATATGCGTTTAAGTCGAGAGGATGCTTTACAACTTCTCACTTCAGGTCAAGCTGATGCAGTGTCTTTTGGTAAAGATTATATCGCCAATCCTGATTTATATGAGCGTTTGGTACAGAATGCTCCTTTGAATGAATTAAAGTTAGAAAATATGATCGGGACGAATGTGGCTGAAGGCTATATCGATTATCCTTTTTTACAAGGAAATTGAAATTTAAGATAAGTATTTGAACCGAAAAAATTCGCAGGGTATGATCTCAACTTCGTGGTCATGCCCTATTTTTTTAAGAAAGCTCGAGGTCTTACGTTTTGACAACTCCATTTTGGTATAACGCAGCATTGGCTTTATTAAAGCCAATTTATAAATGGCGTATAAAAAAGCGAGCAGACAATATTGAGCAATTTCATCAAGAGTGCTTAGAGCGCTTCGGTCCGTTTCAATCTCCAAAAAATCTTAATGCGATATGGTTTCATGTGGTTTCAGTTGGAGAAACCAATGCTGCACAACCTCTGATAGAACATTATTTAAAGCTTGGGTATGCTGTGTTGGTTACGAATACCACCAAAACAGGTCAGGCACGAGCTAAATCCTTATTTGCAAAAGTACCATATGTAGATCTTTTTCAAGCAGTATATTTACCTGCAGATCAAAAAAAATTAGTCAGTGCTTTTTTAAAAAAATATCAACCTAAAATGTTGGTTTTGGTTGAAACGGAACTATGGCCCAATTTAATTGATCAGGCGAAAATTAATAAAATACCCACTTTTTTGGTGAACGCACGTTTATCTGAAAAGTCAGCGAAAGGATACGCCAAAGTACCAAGTATTACTCAGCCTATGCTCAGCGGTCTGACTCAACTTTTGGCTCAAGATGAAGCTTCACTGAATCGATTTAGGGCTTTAGGTGCTGCTACAGCGCATAGTCAAACAGTGGGCAGTATTAAGTTTGATATTCATGCGCCCGAAGAAATGTTATTGAAAGCGCAACAAATTCATCAAGATTGGGATTTGCAAGCACGCCAAATTATTACGATTGCAAGCACACATCATCCTGAAGAGAAAAATCTGTTATCCAAGTTTAAAGACTACTTAAATGATCATCCTGCCGTCTTGCTGATTATTGTACCGCGTCATCCAGAACGTTTTGATGAAGTTGCACAAGCCATTCAAAGTCATGAGTTAAAAATGCATCGACGTAGTTTAGGTGAAATCATTGAGGCTGATACACAAGTTTATCTTGCTGATAGTATGGGTGAAATGTGGATTTGGTATGCATTGAGCCAAGCAAGTTTTGTGGGTGGATCATTGAATGAACCTGGCGGTGGGCATAATATCTTAGAGCCAATATCACTCAATGTCCCGACTGTGATTGGACCGAACTACTTTAACTTTCAAACCATTGTCGATGAATTTGTGGAAGAAAAAGGGATTCTAATCGGTCAAACTACGGAAGAGGTGGTGAATCATCTTATTCAGTGCTTATCTCAGGATGAAACGATTTTAGCAGTACAAAATCAGGCTCAAAAGATCATGCAACGGAATACAGGGTCGTTGCAAAAACATATTCATGTCCTGAATCAATACCTTTAGTTTTTTTTAGTATATGAATATTGTATTGCTTGATCCTGCATCAGCACAGGATGACCTCTGGACGATTCAATCTGCACGCCAAATTGAGCATCTGAAGCATCAACTTGATATTAAAATTGGAGATACTTTAAAGGTTGGTATTAGAGGTGCTGGTCGATATACAGCTGAGGTCATAGAAATTTCTGAAAGGAAAATCTTAATTCAGCCACTTTATGAAGAGCATGTACCGAAGAAATTACCTGTAACGTTAATCGTTGCTATGCCTAGACCGAAAGTATTGAGACGATTGATTCAAGATGCTGTAACTCTAGGCGTAGAAAAAATCATTTTGCTGCACAGCTATCGGGTCGATAAAAGCTATTGGCAAACACCATTTTTACAGCAAATTAATCACTATGTTCAACTGGGCTTAGAACAAGCGGGTGATACATTTCCACCTGAAATCGAAATATATAAACGCTTTAAACCTTTTGTGGAAGATGTTCTTCCTCAAATGATTTCCGTTGAACGACCAGCTTATGTAGCACATCCTTATGCAACCCACAGTATGCCTCATGCGATTGAGCACCCGTGTACGATATTGATTGGGCCTGAAGGTGGTTATATTCCTTATGAGATTGATTTACTCATAAAAAACGGCTGCCAAGCTGTCAGCTTAGGCAACCGAATTATTCGTACTGAGACGGTGATTCCTTATGTGTTAGGTCGTCTGTTTAGCACGTGGTGATTCATCTTCTTGTGAAGAATCTCCGCGATAGACTTTAACCTCTTGAACTGGATATGGAATCGAGATTTCATGTTCAGCAAAAGCTTGAATCACTTTTTCTTGAACTAAACTAATAGATGTAGATGTCGCAGTTTCACCCGTATTCACCCACCAACGTACAGTGAGGTTGATTGAGAAATCAGCTAAGGCAGAGACATTCACGCTAAATGCAGGTTGACTGAGGATTTGTTGATCCCGGTCTAAAATACTCAAAATAATATCTTTCGCTTTTTGAACATCATCTTCGTAACCAATACCGACCACGAATTCACAACGACGACGTGGATATGCCGTATTAACAGTAACTGCATTGGTATAAACCGTTGCGTTGGGAATGACGATACGGCGACCATCAGGTGAACGTAAGTAGGTTGCACGAATTTGAATATCTTCAACGGTCCCCTCTAAACCATTCACAATGATATCGTCGCCAATTTTGAAGGGTTCACCGAGTAGAATTAAGATACCAGAGAGCAGGTTTTGAAAAATATCTTTAAATGCAAAACCAATTGCGACAGATCCGATCCCCAGTGCACTCATCAGCTGTCCAGGTGTAAACCCTGGAATTGCAATAACCATCGCAATTAAGAAGCCAAAGAAAATAATAAAAGAGCTACCGACGCGGTTGAGGACGAGCACTAAATTTTGTTTGGTATATGAACGCTCTGAAAGTGCTTTTCTGACAAATAATTTGAACAGCTTAGACAACAACCAAAATAAGGTAAATACAATCAAAGCAATACAGATATAAGGGATTCGTTCCCAAAAGCCATCCATGATTTTATCAATGGTGGTATATGCATCATTGTATTTCGCAGTATGTGCAATGACGGTTTGAGCCGTTTTCTCACTTGCATCTTGTAGAAGTTGAGTCGTACCTTGAGCCACCTGACTCAAAGAATTTTGTTGTTCAGCCACGAGTGTTCCAAATGTATTGAATGTTTACATTTTGCCTGAAAATACAGTGAATAAAAATCACGTTCGCAGGTTTTATCGTCATTTTTATTCATTGAATAAACTGAAAACAACAAAAAAATTGCATGTTTTTATAAACATTCAGCACCTTGTCCAACAAAAAAATCGACATGGTATTTATTGATAAAAAAATGGAGTTTTTTGACAACGACAGATTTTACTTGCTTAGGAATGATGATCAGCAATGATTCGGATCATTGATTGTTAGATATTTTAGGTTGTTCAATTGGCAAGAAGATACGGATAACTTTTGAAATAAATGAATGCTCAGTCTACGACCAAAGCATGATTGTTTGAAATTTTAAAGTATAGTCATACTCAAGATATAAGACAAAAAATGATCAGTATGATCAAGACAACTCTCGAGATGAGAAACATAAATCAAGGATGCGAATTATGAATGAAATATATCCAGTACCCGAAGTTTTTAAAAAAACTGCACGAACCAATGAAGAGCAATATTTCGAGCGGTATAAAGCATCTATTGAAAACCCCGAAGCATTTTGGACCGAAGCAGCCAAGAAACTAGACTGGATTAAGCCTTTTACACAAGTCAAAAATACCAACTTTGATAAAGAGAATTACAAAGTTGAATGGTTTGCAGATGGCCAATTAAATGTCAGTGAAAACTGTCTCGATCGACATTTAAAAGAACACCCACATAAACCTGCGATTATTTGGGAAGGTGATCATCCATCACGCCATAAAATTATTTCATTTGAAGAATTACACGATGAAGTTTGTCGTTTTGCCAATGTTCTCAAGAAGCATGGCGTGACCAAAGGCGACCGTGTTGTTCTGTATATGCCAATGGTCCCTGAAGCAGCCATTGCGATGTTGGCATGTACACGTATTGGTGCGGTACATTGCGTGGTGTTTGGAGGTTTTTCACCAGATTCTTTAGCAAGTCGTATTGATGATAGCCAAGCAAAAGTCATCATTACAGCAGACTCGGGCATGCGGGGTGGTAAGCCAATTCCACTGAAAGAAAACGTTGATGCAGCGATGGAGCTTGAAGGGACGAGCTCTGTACAAAATGTCATTGTGGTGCATCGTACTGGTAACCCAATCACAATGCATGAAGGTCGTGACCTGTGGTATCACATGGAAATCATGACAGTCACAGATATCTGTCCACCTGAACCAATGAATTCAGAGGATCCGCTGTTTATTTTATATACTTCAGGCTCAACGGGTAAACCTAAAGGTGTGCTACATACTACAGGCGGTTATCTGACTTACGCGAACTTTACCTTTAGGGAAGTATTTGATTTAAAACAAGATGATATTTTCTGGTGTACCGCTGATGTCGGTTGGATTACTGGTCATTCTTATGTGTTGTATGGTCCACTTTCAAATGGGACGACAACCTTGATGTTTGAGGGTGTTCCACAATACCCAACTTGGGCACGCACTGGACATATTGTAGATAAGCACAACGTCACAATTTTATATACGGCACCAACGGCGATCCGAGCGATGATGCGTGAAGGTGATGCATTTATCCGTGAAAGTGACCGTAGTAGCTTACGCTTGTTGGGCTCCGTCGGTGAGCCAATTAATCCTGAAGCTTGGAACTGGTACTACACCGTAGTTGGTGAAAGTCGTTGTCCAATTGTAGATACATGGTGGCAAACTGAAACAGGTGGCTTCATGATTTCGCCTTTACCGGGCGCAACTGCACTTAAACCTGGTTCTGCAACACGCCCATTCTTTGGTGTACAACCTGCTTTGGTTGATGCTGATGGTAAAGAGCTAGAAGGAGAGGCTGAAGGTAATTTGGTGATCAAAGATTCTTGGCCAGGACAAATGCGTACCATTTGGGGTGATCCAGATCGTTTTATCGAGGCATATTTCTCAACTTATCCAGGGAATTATTTCACGGGAGATGGTGCACGCCGTGATAAAGATGGTTATTACTGGATTACGGGGCGAGTGGATGATGTTCTGAACGTTTCGGGACACCGCTTGGGGACTGCAGAGATTGAAAGTGCATTGGTTGCACATGAACATGTTGCAGAAGCAGCCGTTGTGGGTATGCCACATGACATCAAAGGTCAAGGGATTGCAGCCTATGTAACTTTACAGGCAGATACGCCAGAGTCAGAAGAACTCAGGAAAGAGCTAGTAGGTTGGGTAAGAAAAGTTTTAGGACCTGTGGCTACACCAGATGCAATTTATTGGGCGCCAGCATTACCCAAAACACGTTCAGGCAAGATTATGCGCCGAATTTTGAGAAAAATTGCCGCTAATGAGCTAGATAGTTTGGGCGATACCTCAACTTTGGCAGATCCACAGGTCGTGGATCAATTAATTGCTGAAGTGAAATCACAGCAGTAATCCCGATTAAACAGACGAAGTCATGTTTTAAATACCGTTAGTTCAACTAGCGGTATTTTTAGTTCAGTGATAAGAAAAGCAGGCATTGTGATAAGTCAAATCATGTTGATCTGATAAGCTTATCAGCAGATGCGATACGGAATATAACAATGAATTCTCCCCTAAATTTTAATCCTGAAACGCCACTTGAGACTGCGCAAATACTTGCATCTGAGTTTGCGAAAACCGCAGCAGAACGAGATAAACAAGGTGGAAATCCAAAGGCTCAGCGAGATCTAATTCGACAAAGTGGCTTGTTGTCTTTATCTATTCCAAAAGAATTTGGTGGGCAAGGTGCAACTTGGAGCACGATTTTTAAAACTATTCAAACCATTGCTCAAGTTGATAGTTCACTTGCGCATGTATATGGCTTTCATCATTTGCTTATTGCGACGGTACAACTTTTTGCACAGCCAGCTCAATATGGAGATTGGTTTAGACAAACCGCCAAACACAACTTATTTTGGGGAAATACGTTAAATCCATTAGATCGTAGAACAACCGCGAAACAAGTTTCTGATGAAGAATTTATCTTCCATGGTGATAAAAGTTTTTGTTCTGGATCAATTGATTCAGATATCCTGCTCTGTTCGGGATTTAATGAAGATGGAAAGTTACTGATTGGCGTGATTCCAACAGCACGAGAGGGTGTGAGCTTTCTTGGGGATTGGAATAATATGGGGCAACGTCAAACGGATAGTGGTACCAGTCATTTTGAACAGGTCAAAATTCGCAAGGATGAATTACTCCTCAATCCCGGTCCTTTAAGTACACCTTATTCAAGTTTGAGACCGCTAATTGCTCAACTGATTTTCGTGCATTTATTTTTAGGTGTTGCTGAGGGAGCGTTCAATGTTGCGAAAGAGACAGTTCAAACACAAAAAGCTTGGTCGAAATCACTGGTTGAACAAGCGGTGAATGATCCATTTACCCAAAAGCATTTCGCCGAATTTTATGTGCAACTTGAAGGTGTGCGCTTGCTCGCGGAAAAAGCGATCAATACATTACAAAAGGCGTGGGATGAAGGGGAAACATTAACTGCGGAGCAACGTGGTGAAGTCTCAATTACAATCGCTACCGCCAAAATCGCAGCGACTCATACTTCACTTTATGTGACACAAAATATTTTTCAAGTGATGGGCGCACGCGCCACTACTGCAAAACTGAATTTAGATCGATTCTGGCGTAATGTACGAACCCAAACCCTGCATGATCCAATTGATTATAAATATCAGGAAGTCGGAGAGTGGGCATTAACTGGAAAAGTTCCAGATCCGAGTTTCTACTCTTAGATCGAATTGATTATGAAAAAAGCCTCTATCGTAGAGGCTTTTATTTATTTTTGATGAATATTTTCTAAAGTATCGACAAGCGTACGTGTCATCTGATCAATTTCGTAATTGACTTGATCGCCGACTTGAACATATTTCCATGTGGTTAAGCGTAAAGTTTCTGGAATAAGATCGATTGAGATTTGATTGTTTGCACGATCAACTCGATTGACTGTCAAACTGCAGCCATTTAAACCGATAAAGCCCTTTAAGAAGAAATATTTGATATTGCCATTTGGAATTTCAAGGTCGATATGAAACGTTTCACCATTTTTGCTTAAATGCTTTACGGTTGCAGTGCCTTCAATATGACCATATAAATTATGCCCACCATTCTCAGCACCTACTTTAGCGGAGCGTTCAATATTGACCTCATCACCGACGTTGAGTTGACCTAAAGTGGTTAATTCAAGTGTTAGATTTGAAACATCAAAATGCACTTGACCAGCGATCAGATCAATTTGTGTAGCGGTTAAGCAAACACCATTAATCGCAACACTGGCGCCGATAAATACATCATGAAAAAGATTGAGCGCATTAGAAATAACAAAAGTCCGATATCCCTCTTTATGCTGTATATCTAATACTTTTTCTAACCCTTGCACGATACCTGTATACATAATAAACCTTTGCCTAAAAATAAACCTTAATTGCTTTTAATCCTAACTGAGATCGTAGCGATGATCATCTTACGCAGATTGATTGGTTCTGGGTAAAAAGAAGGTCAATAAACCCAGTAGTGGTAAGTATGAGCTAAAGTGAAATACCCAACGAATACCTTGATGATCTGCCACATAGCCCAAAGCTGCTGCCGCGATACCGCTGATCCCAAACATCAAACCAAACATCAAACCAGAGACCATGCCGACACGACCTGGCATCGCTTCTTGTGCATATACAACCATTGCTGAAAATGCGGAAGACATAATCAATCCAGCAAGAATCGCAAAGATACACGTCCACATCAAATTCACATGTGGCATGAGTAATGCAAAGGGTGCCATGCCAATGAAGGAAATCCAAATGACAGCTTTACGACCTACTTTGTCACCGACAGGGCCGCCAGCAAAAGTACCGATTGCTACTGCAGCTAAAAAAGCAAATAAATAAAGCTGAGCCTGTTGAATACTGACCTGAAACTTTTCGATCAAATAGAAGGTATAGTAATTTCCAATACTTGCAATGTACGTGAATTTTGCAAACATTAACGCACAGATAATCACAATTCCCTGTACAAGTTTAGAACCTTTCAACGGTGTTGATTGCTTGGCTTTTACTGCTGAAGCAGCTTGAACAGCATATTGAATGGTCCATCGACTGATTCTGTAAAGCAGATAAATAGCGAAAATGGCAAATATCATGAGCCAAGCAACTGAGGCTTGGCCGTTCGGTACAATAATTGCTGCGGCCAACAGTGGCCCAACGGCAGAGCCGCTATTACCACCCACTTGAAAAGCGGATTGAGCAGTTCCGAAGCGACCACCTGATGCTGTTCTCGCTACTCGTGAGGCTTCTGGGTGAAAGGCAGATGAGCCCACACCGATGAGTGCTGCTGAAATCAGTAAGATTGGAAAAGTCCATGCAAATGCCAGCAGAACGATACCTAGCAGTGTAACGCACATACCCAAAGGGAGGAGGTAGGGCTTATGATGCTTATCAGTGTAGAGTCCAACCCAAGGTTGCAGAATAGATGCAGTCATTTGATAGACCAAAGAAATAATCCCGATTTGGGTAAAGCTCAAGTCAAAATTAAGTTTCAGCATGGGATAAATGGCAGGTAAGCAAGACTGGATCAGATCATGTAATCCATGCGCTAATGCAATAGCGAAAATAATATGAACCGCCATTTTATTCGCTGAAGCACCAGAGGAATTGTTTGAATGTTCTATTGATTGAATTGAACCCATAAGGCTGTGCTGTCTTCATTTTTGAGGTGATTATAACCGTGCAACAGCGGAACAATGTACGATTTATTCAATTTTCGATGTACTGTTGCTGATCAGATTATATGAACTATCCAATAAAAAGCCCCCAAGCCGAGCCTTGGGGGGTAAGTTGCTACTGCATGACGCTATTATTATAGTTATCAGGGTCAAAACAAGACTGAACAAAGCGCTGATTTCATTCAGATCGTTGTTAATTAATCGAAGACCAATTAAGCTGATTTAGCGGTGATGTGTTGTTGCTGTTCAGCTTCGAGTTTTCGAACTAAAGGCAGTACTTTTTCACCAAAATATTCAACTTCCTCTATAAAATGTAAGAAGCCAGATAAGATCAGGTCCACACCAACTGATTTTAATTCAACGATACGTTCAGCAATTTGTTGCGGTGTACCGATGAGATTTGTTCTGAACCCGTCGTTGTATTGGACAAGATCTTCAAATGTTGATTTTGCCCAGTTACCTTCACCTTCTTGAGTTGCGGCACCAGCTTCACGAGTTGCATCACCAAAGGCATTGACTGCTTCTACATTTGCATTGTCAATGATTTCTTGAAGTACAGCTTTTGCTTCCTCTTCAGTATCGCGAGCAATGATAAAGGCATTCACCCCAATTTTGACTTGATGGTGATTCAGCTTGGCTTTTTCACGGATGTCATCAATCTGCTTTTTAATTTCAGCAGGCGTGTTTCCATTGGTGAAATACCAATCAGAAACACGAGATGCCATATCACGTGCGGCACGCGAGCTACCCCCTTGGAAAATTTCAATATGTGGGCTTTGAACAGGTTTTGGCTTCAAGGTGTAGTCTTTAAATTGATAATATTTTCCATCAAAACTAAAGTTATCCTGCGTCCAAATACCTTTTAAGCTACGAATAAACTCCTCTGAACGTGCATATCGTTGATCGTGTTCAGGCCATTCTTCACCGATGGCATCAAATTCACCACGGAACCATCCGCTCACAACATTAATAGCGATACGACCATTGGTTAAATGATCAATTGTCGCGAGCTGTTTAGCCGCCAGCGCGGGTTTCCAAGGGCCTGGTAAAATTGCTGCGATTACACGTAACTTTTCAGTTTTTGCCAATAAGCCATGACTAAAGCTTACAGATTCATGCTGATTCTCCGCACCGTATCCTGCCGTGAATCGAATCTGTGTCAAAGCATATTCAAATCCACTTTTTTCAGCAGCTTGCGCGAGTCGAACATTGTAGTCGTAGCTCCAGTCTGTTCGTTGTTCAACATTACTGACGACAAGACCACCACTGACATTTGGAACCCAATAGGCAAATTTAATCGCTTGCTTTTCTGCATTAGACATGGCTTATACCCTCATTGATTCAATTATATTTATGCCACTTCAATTTTTGGGGCAGCATTATTCTTGTGATGCAAGCGTGACTCTGCTGCATCTAAACTTGGTACTGCTGCTGAAGGTAATACTTCTTCTTGTTCAATTTGTTTGTTAATGCCCAAGTTTTGATTGGCTTGTTGGGTTTTATCTTTCACAACCTCAGCACGTTTACCTTTGGCTGGTGCCCACTCTAAAATTGGTAAAGCACGAGCAATGGCTAAGGTAATGCGCGCACGTAATAGTTCACTGTGAATGGTGTATTCAGGCGTAAAATCACGATCAGTTGCATAAACTCCAATTGGCAAAGTCTGTGCTTGGAAGAAGCTAAATAAAGGACGCAATTGATGCTCAAGTACTAAGGCATGGCGATCACTGCCCCCTGATGCAGCTAGTAATACAGGCACATCAACCAGCGCAGTTTGTTCTACAAAGTCAAAGAAATGTTTAAATAAACCTGTGAAAGATGCGCGATATACGGGCGTTCCCACAATCAATGCATCCGCGGCTTCAACAGCAGCAAGATCATCTTGAACACGTTGCGGCAGCTGATTGCGATAAATGGCACCACCTAATAAATGACCGATTTCGCTAAATTTAATAAAATGCACATTAATAGGTGTTGCTTCACCTAACTCATCCAAAATCGCTTGAACAAGCGCTTCAGTTTTTGAAGGATTATTTAGACCGCCAGAGACAGCAACGATATTTAATGGTTTTTGTTGAGCAGTAGACATAGTACAAACCTAAAAATTTAAAATTAATCTCGGATGCACTATTTATGTGGATTTATGCTTATTCTGTAAAATAAGCAAAATAAGAATAAATATCATTTTTGCGTATATAGCGATAATTTAATCTTTTTGAGATATAAATAAGTGATAAATAACTGAATAAACGTATATTTATGATTATGAATAAGCTATTTCAATATTTGAATAAATTTTATATTTAAAAGTGATGTGCTTATCGAATTTTCAAAATTACATAAAAAAATCGCGTTTGTAAGATTTAGCCCGACATTTTCTGCAAAAATTCGTTAATATTTATATATCCTTAACAGCTATAGCACAGTTAGTATATTGATTGTGTTTGAGATCTCTCGCCTCGCTTATGAATATTTTAATCGTTGATGATCATCCACTGTTTCGTCATGCTTTAATTCAAGCAGTTCGTTACAGCTTACCGCAAGCCCAAATCCATGAAACAGCTGCTGTTAATGAATTTTATGAACGTTTAGAAAAAGGTCCTGAACCAGATTTAGTGCTTTTAGATTTGAATCTTCCAGGTGCATCAGGCTTCTCAGCGTTGGTGCATGTGCGTGCACAGTATCCATCGTTACCAATTATTGTCGTATCGGCGCATGAAGAAGTTTCAATTATTCAACGCTCGATTGCACATGGTGCAATGGGCTATATTCCAAAATCAGCGCATCCAAGTCACATTGGTGAAGCGATTCGTCAGGTATTAGAAGGGGATATGTGGTTACCACCAAACCTGCCTGCGAATTTAAACTTTGATCCACGTGCTGCAGATGAAACAGCTTTAGCAGAACGTATTCAATCTCTAACACCACAACAATTCCGAGTGTTAATGATGGTTGCGGAAGGTTTGTTGAATAAACAGATCGCATACGAACTTGATGTTTCTGAAGCAACGATTAAAGCGCATGTGACCGCGATTTTCCGTAAATTAGGCGTTCAAAATCGTACTCAGGCTGTATTAGCGATTAATGCATTAAACATCGAAGAAAAACGTGTTTAAATGATTCTTAGATTTGAAAAAAAGACCTAATCAAAGGTCTTTTTTTCGATGCGTATCTACTTTAGGCTAAACAGTCCTGTTTAGGTGTCAACTCATTACAATATAGAGGATTGAGTGCACATTGAAGTTCATCAATTTGATCTTGTGTTACATAGCCCTTGCGTTTTAAATATTCTGCAACGCGATCATCTCTAAGACTTAAAAAAGCGGCATCATAAACTTTCAGATCAACAAAGAGTGCAGCCGTTTCAAGTCCATTAAAACGATCTAAAAACACCTCATTGCCATACATGAGAAAAATATGATCGAAATCTGCATATGCATCGATGCCTAATTGTTCTGCGAGTGCAAGCGGCGGTGTTTTGATAAAGAGTAAATCTGAAATTTCATCAAACTGCGTGGTATCAAGCGTATTTTCACCAGTTTTCACTTTACCAAGCCAAGCTTTAAAGACCAAAACGGCACCACCACGCAACAACATACTCCACACTTGATGACGCGTATGTTCATCTAAATCTCGGCATTCTGATGCTAAACGTTGAATAAGTTGATTTTCTTGTTGTGCCAATTTATCAAATAAACCTAAGCCTTGAGGGTGATAAGCTGCTGGTGTAAATACATCAAATTTTAATTGTTCAAAAACCTGTAAAGCCAAAGGTACTGCAGTTTGGTAAATCTGTTCCAAGGCACGTACATGTACATTTTTTAAGGATGTAGATGGAAAAATTTCTTGCCACTTGATTTCAGGCAAAATTGCATTGGCACCATATTGGCGATGAAATTCGTGATTACGATCTAAACCATGTGGCATAGCTTCTGAAATGTTCATTGCAAGACTCCATTTGATACTTTTATTCTCGAGAAAATTTGAGGCACTTTGATTTCTTTAATCGAACGAAGATGTGCTGATGGCTAGATTTAGAATTATGTTGATTGCAATAAGAATAAGACTAAAGTATTAATTTTTATTTGATGAGTAAATTTGTCATCTAAAAACATGATGTTAGTAAACTTGTAACTATTTGTTTTAAATGATATTTCAACTTTTGATGTGTTTTGCCATAGAAAATCGGACTTTGATTTTTTTGGTCAATTGCCAATGCTCTTTTTAGCTTTATTTTGTTCTCTTTTGCCACCTCTAAAGCTGAGATCTGCCAATCATTGTAAAGTACGGTGTGAATATGTATAAAAATCACCCAACTTTTCGTGGAAAAACTGGGTGATGAATGTATCAAAATGTGACTATTTCGAATCTTATTTTGAAATTTTTAAACCTGATAACCATGAACGTAGAGAGGCAGGTTTGAGAGGTTTTTTCAATAGGACAATATTCAGCTCTTTGAGTCTTTGCGGAAGCTCAGGATCTGAATCAGCTGTAATCAATGCCACAGGCACATTTTCTTGACGATGTTCTACAATAAAATCTAATCCTATTTTATTTGAATTCAGGTGTTGATCGACCAACCAAACTTGAATGTTCTCTTGTTGAATAATCTCAAGCGCTTGTTCAGGTTCTGTGGCTTTAAACACTTGATAACCCCATTTAGTAAGCAAAGTTGCCATGCCTTCTAAAATAGTTTCATCATTGTCTAAACATAAAATTTTATACGCTGCAGATTTTAATGGTGTGGCTTGAACTGGTGCGGTCACAACCTTTGGTGCATCGATGAGTGGGACTTCAATCATAAAACATGAACCCTTACCCAACTCGGAATACACATGCACAGGATAACCCAACATGCTGGTCATTCTCTGAACGATGGCGAGTCCAAGACCTAAACCTTGTTCACCCCATGGCGAGGTATGTCCACAACGTTCAAACTCTTGGAAGAGTTTAATACGTTGTTGTTCAGCAATCCCTGGACCAGTATCCCAAACACCAATACGAATATGGTTTGCTCTTTCTGCTGAACGTAACACCCCAACAATTACACGACCTTTTGCTGTGTATCTTAGGGCATTACTGACAAAGTTTTGAATAATACGGCGAATCCATTGAGGATCTGTATCAATCCAGAATTTCACGTCATGCACTCGGAAGGAGATCGCTCGTTGTGCTGCAATTGATTTAAATTGTAGTTCTAAGTCACTCAATAGGTCATGTAATGGATAGGCTTGTCGTTTAGGTTGTATTGTTCCACCTTCTAAACGTGCAATGTCTAATAATGCAGAAAGCATACTCTCTGCACCATGTAAGGCACGATCGAGTTGCTGTAGCGTTTTAGCATCTTCTTCATTTTGAATGCTTTGTTCTAATGCCGTACTGAATAACCGTGCAGCGTGCATAGGTTGAAGTAAATCATGACTTGCTGCAGCAATGAATCGACTTTTTGACATATTGGCTTTGTCAGCTTGTTCACGTGCCAATTGTTGTTCTGCCAAGGCATTGGCAAGTTGTTGAGTGCGATCTTGAACGCGTCCTTCAAGTAGTGCTTCAGTTTCTCGGAATGCCGTAATATCAGCAAATGTCGTCACGAAGCCACCGCCTTCGATTGGATTTCCTCGCATTTGGATAACACGACCATCTTTACGAATACGTTCAAACTCATGAGCGCTACCTACTTTCATCCAATGAATACGTTTACGTACGTGCTCTTCAACGGAACCAGGTCCACATTCACCGCGCTCTGCGTTGTATCGGATCAAGTCTGCAATCGGGCAGCCCACATATACCAAATCTTTTGGATAATCGAATAAAACGAGATATTGATTATTCCATGCGACTAAACACATGTTTTCATCGACAACACTTACCCCTTGGGTCATGTGGTCGATCATGGTCATAATTAGATTTTGGTTAAAGCGTTGCCATTGTGATGCTTGGTCTAGAATATTAGCGACCTGTCCAAGTGCTAATCCATTGTTAACCATGGCTGTAGTGAGTAGGGTACGTGCCGATGCAGCTCCAATTGTGCCAGCAAGATATTGTTCAGTGAAACGCCACCACATCCCATTGGCACTGCTGTTTTCGTTTAATATCACATTATTGGATAAGCAGAATTGATTAAACGCATGCATGGTCGGACCTTCACCCGTAATCCGTTTGGCAAGCGTGATCAGGTCACCCACTTTTAATCGTGCGACATCATGATGTAAATAATTAACTTCATTTGAGGTTTGTTGCGTTTGTAGGGGTTTAGTTTCGTAATAGAAGAAACTTTCTGCCTGTATTTGCTCAGCAATACTTGGACGATAAATTCGTGAGATCCAGATGTAGAGCACGATATTTAAGCCAAGTGACCAAATTACACCATGTGTTAATGGCGCAAATGATTCAAAACCAAGTAATGCTTCAGGCTTTAATAAGTCAAATCCCAGAGGGCCAAACATCAGAAACGAATAAGTAAATTGATAATATTCATCTGGTAAACTTCTTAAAATTGTTGGTAAGAGCAGTGTGTAACTCCACATCACAAAACCAACGATGAGACCTGCATAGACCCCTTGTTTACTTCCACCACGCCAGTACAACCCCCCAATAAGTGCAGGTGCAAACTGTGCAACAGCACTAAATGCCAAAAGACCAAATACTGACAGCTGATCAATGTCATTAAAGAAATGGAAGAACAAGAATCCAAGTAGCATGACCGCCAAAATACATACGCGACGTGTGAATTTCAGCATTCGAGGTAAACGCTTGTCATGACGAGAAATCCAACCCAAGCGCCATAGCGCAGGCATAATCAAGTCGTTACTGAGCATGATTGAGAGTGCGACTGAAGAGACTAAAAGCATACCAGTTGAAGCCGAAAATCCTCCAAGGAATGCTAAGAGCGTCAGCCATTCTTGGTTATAGCTCAAAGGCAGTGACAGCACGGCAACATCAGGGACTGCCATGTATTCTGGTGCAGCATGAAGTGCCCAACTTGCAATCGGAATAATCGCGACAACGGTTAAAATGATGTAAGCGGCAAACCATCTGCGCGCACCACGAATATGTTTTTCATCACGTAATTCAACTACAGCAACATGAAACTGGCGTGGCAAACATATAATCGCTAATGCTGCTAAAAGTGTTTGAATCCAAAAGGTATCTGGCACGCCCATCAGTTGAATTTCATGGAAGGTTTTGGATACGTCTGCGGAAACTTGAATGAGGTTTTCGGGGCGTTCAAATAAAAAGAAAAAAGCGACACAGAGGAGTGCAAATAATTTAACAAAGGATTCAAAAGCGACTGCCAGCATTAAACCGCCATGCTGTTCGGTGTTGGCAATCTGACGTGTACCAAACATCATAGCCAAAATTGCTAGAACCCCTGTAAGTGCAAGTACACCATTGGTGGTCAGATTCATCACTTCTGAATCTTGTTGCAACATCACGGATGCACTGAGTGCAATGGCTCTCAGTTGTAAGGCAAGATAAGGAATGATGGCGATCACGGCTAAAATGGTGACGAGTGAGGCGAGAGGTCCGCTTTTGCCATAACGTGCTGCCACAAAGTCAGCAATTGAGGAAATAGCATGGTGCTGACGTACTCGACCTAAGCGACGCCAAATATCATAACCAAACCAGACAAACAGAAGTGGGCCTAAGTAGATTGGAAGGAAAATGATCCCTTCACGAACAGCAGCACCCGTTGCGCCGTAGAATGTCCAAGACGAACAGTACACGCCTAAGGTCAAACTAAACAATAACATACGTCCACGTGGGCTGAGCCGACTGGCATGTTTTTCACCAAAAAAGGCGCAAATAAAAAGGATGAGGATGTAGAGGGCGAGTACCCCAATAATCAACCAACTGTTCATAGGACTTACACTTGAGAATCTCGTGTAATGATAACGCATCCATGAACTGTCACGTTCAAATTGATCAAAATTTAGCGACCAAAGTCTAAATTACAACCAATGCAAAATCTTGCTAATTTAAAAATCGGAATAATTTAAATAAAAAAAATGACCTACGGTTGGGTCTCATATGGAGTCTTGTTTATGGATGAGAGACAAGTAGAGCAAATTCTACAGAATCCCAAATTCAAAGAAATGGTCAAAAAGAAAAGCACACTGAGCTGGACATTGACAGGCATTATGCTGTTTGTCTACGTTGGTTTTATGCTTTTAGTTGGCTATAACAAAGAGTTTTTATTGTCATCGCTTTCAGGTGGTGTAACCACTTGGGGTATCCCTCTAGGATTAGGCATCATCGTGCTGTCTTTCTTGTTATGTGGTGTGTATTCGTACATTGCCAACAATAAGCTCGATCAATTAAACGAAGAAGCTATGCGCGAAGTTGAAGCCATCACTCACGAGAAGGGACTACACTAAGATGAAATGGAATTCTTTACTCACATTTGCAGGGACTGCAATGTTATCTGGATTGGCATTCGCAGGTCCTGATTTAGGTGCAGCAGAACAACAAGCAACAAATTGGCCTGCGATTATCATGTTCTTGATTTTCGTCGGTGCAACGCTAGGGATTACCAAATGGGCAGCTAAACAAACCACAAACACCAAAGATTTCTATACCGCAGGCGGTGGAATTTCTGGTTTCCAAAATGGTTTAGCCATTGCTGGTGACTATATGTCCGCAGCATCGTTCCTTGGTATTTCTGCGATGGTTTTCCTGTCAGGTTTCGATGGCTTACTCTATTCACTTGGTTTTATGGTAGGTTGGCCTATCGTACTTTTCTTGATAGCAGAGCGTTTGCGTAACTTGGGTAAATACAATTTATCTGACGTTGTATCATTCCGTTTACAAGAAAAACCTGTACGCACACTGGCAGCGTTAAGCTCTCTTGTTGTTGTTGCATTCTACTTGATTGCCCAAATGGTCGGCGCTGGTCAGTTGATCAAGCTTCTGTTTGGCTTGAACTATAACATTGCTGTCGTCATCGTCGGTCTGCTCATGATGGCATACGTTATGTTTGGCGGTATGTTAGCGACAACATGGGTGCAAATCATTAAGGCAGTGATGTTGTTGTCAGGTGCTACCTTCATGGCATTTATGGTGATGAAAGGCGTTGGCTTTAGCTTCACCAATATGTTCGAGCAATCGATTCAAGTCTTCTCTAAAGTACATGATTTAACCTTAGATGATGCAACCAAAATCATGGGACCAGGTAGTCTGGCATCAAACCCAATTGATGCGATTTCTCTTGGTTTAGCATTGATGTTTGGTACAGCTGGTTTACCACATATCCTCATGCGTTTCTTCACAGTAAAAGATGCGAAAGAAGCACGTAAATCAGTTGTTGTTGCAACAGGCTTTATCGGTTACTTCTATCTTTTAACTTTCATCATTGGTTTCGGTGCGATTCTCTATGTATCGAACAACCCACAATTCCTTGATATTGCGAAAATGGCAGTAACTGGCAAGCTAGAGCTTGTTGGTGGTAATAACATGGCTGCGGTTCACTTGTCTGATGCTTTAGGCGGTGACTTGTTCATGGGCTTCATTTCAGCGGTTGCATTTGCCACGATTCTAGCAGTTGTTGCAGGTTTAACGTTGTCAGGTGCTTCAGCAATTTCACATGACTTATATGCGAACGTATTGAAAAAAGGACAAACTACACCTGAATCTGAACTTCGTATGTCTAAAATCGCGACTTTAGGTCTTGCGATCTTTGCGATGATCTTGGGTATCTTGTTCGAGAAACAAAACGTTGCCTTCATGGTAGGTTTAGCATTCTCTGTTGCTGCATGTGCAAACTTCCCAGTGCTTGTACTTTCAATGTTCTGGAAAGGTTTAACAACGCGTGGTGCAGTTGCCGGTGGTGTTGTTGGATTAGTTTTAGCGGTTGTACTCATCGTACTTTCTAAAGCAGTTTGGGTAGATACGCTTGGTATTTCTGATACACCAATTAATCCATATAACGGTCCTGCATTATTTGCGATGCCTTTAGCATTCTTCTTCTGCTGGTTGTTCTCTGTGACAGACAATTCTGCACAAGCGCAAGCAGAACGTAAAGCATTTGATGCACAGTTTGTACGTTCACAAACAGGTATTGGTATTTCTGGTGCGTCAGACCACTAAACCATACTGATCATGATAAAAAGCCCCTTTAAGGGGCTTTTTTTCTTTACCAAATTTCTATTTTAAATGACATACAAGTCATCAACTGTCCGCTATGCTTTCATTCAAACAAAACAATAAAAATAGTTGGAGTTGAGATGAGTTTAATATGCCGCGTGATACGTGATCTCGTACGTTTACCATCCGCGTGTCTACTGATTTTACAGCTGCTGATTTTATTCCTCGCAGTGATATCAAGTCATGATTTGGCTTATCGCTCCATGACTTGGATTCTCGGCGCTTTAGTCCTTCTTATTATTGCTAAAGTCATCAAAATGACCCCAATTTTTAGTGCTGTAGGTTTATTTGGGGTATTAGGAGCTCTCATTTTTTCTTTCTTGATTCTGATTGGATATCATCAAGCCTATATTCAAATTACAGCGCATGTATTTGAAGTTATCGCGTATACGACAGCGGCTTATGGTTTGGTTCGATATATGTTCGAAGACCGCTATTTGACCAAAGATGAATTATTTGCGGCAGCAGCTGTTTTTACTTTAATTGCATGGAGCTTCGCATTTTTATATAGCATCTGCCAGCTATATGACCCACTGAGTTTTAGCATAACGCCTGAACAATCTGTTCAACATAGTTGGTTAGATTTGTTGTTTCTCAGTTTTAGTATTCAGTCGGCAACAGGTCTTTCAGATATTATGCCCTTGAGTCCGCTGGCGAGACTGATTGCCATGATTCAAATGTTTAGTGGAGTCATGTATCTGGCTTTGATTGTTTCGCGCTTAGTTGCACTGCAATACATTGCTCATTTGCCAAAGCATCAGGATGATTAAAACAGAACGTTACATCTTGCTAACGGCATTCATCTGCAAAATCATGAATAATAAGTACTTAGATCAAAAAATAATCTCCAACCCTCGATATTGAGTCGATTTTCTATTCTGTTTTTGATGAAACTAACCCGGCTTTATATGAGGTTGAGGATAAATGATCTCAATTCATATAGCGTTTTATCCAGTTTGAAGCGTTTCACCGAAAAATAAATATATAGGGGAATTATGTCTTCTCAGCATCCTTCATGGTATTCAAATGTAAATCCACGTGTTTTTATCAGCACGGTACTCATCATTTTTGTATTTTTGGCCACTGTGGTGTTATCTCCTAATGGTTTTGAATTAGTTACTCAGCAACTGAACCAATGGATTACGGATTCTTTTAGTTGGTTCTATGTTTTAGCAGTTGCCATATTTCTGATCGTGCTGGCTTATATCGCAATTTCTGACTACGGCAAAATCAGGCTCGGTCCAGATCATAGCCAACCGAGTTACAGTAATGGCTCTTGGTTTGCCATGCTCTTTACCGCAGGTATGGGGATTGGCCTGATGTTTTTTGGGGTAGCAGAACCTGTAATGCATTATGTCTCTCCGCCAGTCGGTGATGGAGAAACGGTTATGGCAGCGCAGCAAGCGATGCGAGTGACTTTCTTCCACTGGGGACTTCATGCATGGGGAATCTATGCATTGATTGGATTGTCCTTGGCCTATTTTGCTTATCGACATCAATTGCCTTTAAAAGTACGTTCCGCGCTTTATCCGATCATTGGAAAAAAAATTCATGGTCCAATGGGGGATGCCGTAGACACATTTGCCACGATTGGAACAGTATTTGGTGTGGCGACAACATTGGGTTTTGGTGTAACGCAAATTAATTCAGGCTTGAATTATTTATTTGATGTTCCTCAATCAGCAAGTACTCAAGTGATACTGATCATTATCGTCAGTTCATTGGCATCATTGTCCGTTTTTCTAGGTTTAGAAAAAGGAATTAAACGGTTGTCTGAGTTGAATTTGGTATTGGCAATAAGTTTATTGCTCTTTGTATTCTTCGCGAGTTCTACCATTTATCTTTTGCAAACCACAATTCAGAACATGGGTCAGTATGTTTCTAATCTCTTTACCATGACATTTAATTTATATGCTTATCAACCGAATGGTTGGATTGGTGGTTGGACGATTATGTATTGGGCATGGTGGATCTCATGGTCACCATTTGTCGGGATGTTTATCGCACGTGTGTCACATGGAAGAACTATTCGAGAGTTTATCGTTGGAGTTATGTTGATTCCTACTGGATTTACACTCATTTGGATGGGCTTTATGGGGAATGCTGCGCTCTTCAGTATTATGCAAGAAGGCAATGAAGCACTGATGCTAGCAGTACAGAAGGATTCTTCCGTTGCATTATTCGAATTTTTAAATAGCTTACCACTCGCTTCAATCATGAGTGTGGTGGCAACATCGCTGGTTATTTTATTCTTTGTCACTTCAGCGGATTCAGGTGCATTAGTTACAGACTATTTGACGGCCAAAGGTGAAGGTTCACCGACATGGCAACGACTCTTTTGGACTGTGCTTATGGCGGTATTGGCAATTGTATTATTATTGGTCGGTGGGCTCGGTGCTTTACAATCTGCAACCATCATGAGTGCATTGCCATTCTCCGTCATTATGCTCTTTATTTGTTGGGGATTACTCAAAGCCTTAAAAGTAGATTTAATTAAAATGAATGCTTTGCAAGAAGCGAGAATTACACCTCGAGCGATTCATCAACCACGGAGTTGGCAAAAACGCTTAGGATTGATTATGCACTATCCTCATTCTAAGGAAGAGGTTGATGTATTTATTGAATCTCAAGTATCTCAAGCATTAGAGCAAGTGCAGAAAGAGTTCAAGAGAAGACAGTTTAAGGTTAGTGTAAATCGATTGGGTGAAGGTGTAGAGTTGAGGGTAGATCATCATGCTGAGTTGAATTTCGTATATCAAGTGATGTCACAAAGAACAACGCCACCGAGCTTTATGCCAGATACAATGGTGACTGAGCAGGATTATTATCAGGCGGAAGTGTTTTTAAGAGAGGGTGGACAGGCCTATGATGTAATGGACTGGACACAAGAAGACTTAATTCAAGATGTCATTGATCAATACGAAAGACATTTACATTTCTTAAGTGTAATTCGTAGCCCTGAGTAAATAGTGAATGATTAAAAAAGGACGCATTATGCGTCCTTTTTTGATTCTGTATCTAATAATTTATTAGAAACGGAATTTAGCATTTAAGCCAACAGTTTCAGTATCACGGCTAGAACCATTTTCAGCGTTAGCATTTACATAACTTGCACCAACAGCTACAGCTGGAGTGATGAAGTAGTTTACGTTAGCACCGATAGCTGAGCTTGGAGTGTCATTAAAGCTTGATTCAGTATAAGAAACGCCTGCGCTTAACTGTGGATTGAAGTAAAGGTCAGATTTTAATTGGTAAAGTGTGTCTTCACCGTATACTAAACCAGCTTCAAAGCCAACAGACATATTTGTATCAGTGATGCCGCCTACATATTTAGTACGAGCTGTGATCGCATCTTGATCTTCAGCAATAGTACCTGTTTCAAGTGCTGAGAATACGCTGCCGTTGTTGATTGCTTTAAAGACATCAAAAGAGTATTGGTCAGCAACGCTTGTATAACCTACAGCAACTAAGAAGTTTGGAAGTAACATTGCACCAAGTTCTAAAGCATAACGATCGCCGTTACCATCTGCTAATTTAGCAACTTGTGGGTGGTTTAATGGGTTGTTTGCAGTGAAATCATTTTTAGCATCAGTTTTTGAGTGGCTATATGATGCGCTTGCATATAAAGGAATAAGTTTAGTTGGGATGTAAGCTTCAGCTTTAGCACCGTAGTTATGTTGTTCTGCTTTAACTTCTTCATTAATACCGTAAGCAGGTACTTTAATATCAGCAGAATATTCACCGAAATTATAAGCCACAGATACATTAGATGCCTGATTTAAGAAAGCCGCTTCAGCTAAAGGACCTTTAGTTGAGTCAACATTCTTGAAGTAATAAGTACCTTGTACAGAACCAGTGTAGTTATCATTGTTCAATGAGTCATCAAAGTATTCAGCAGCCCCTTGTACTTCAACTTGATATGCGTGTGCCCCAGTCATTGCTACTAATAAAGCAGTGGCTAAACTAATTTTTTTCATAATAGTTACCAAATAAATGTCGAATGAATATGCAGTAAATATTGTATTGTAACAATGTATTAAGTCAATGATCTTTAAGGTAATAGTCTGCTGGTCTAAATTTATTTTGTGTGTTATGTCTTGATACAAGAAGATTAAGAACATGAATTTTTGAACATTTTATTCAAAAATAACAATGTGATAAGGAGATTTTCAACGTCGATTAAGCTTAAAAAATTGCATCGAAATTATACAAAAAAAAGATTATTAGAATCGGATAAAACGTATAAAGAAAATGTTAATTTACATGAAATTTAAGATTTTCGTTTAATTTTAACTCATTTGAAAATAAATAATGTGACTTTTTTCACCTACTTGGTAGTAAAGTGTTAGGTTGATTCGGAATTTCAAAGGGTTACGATGTTTGCAATTTAAGTTAATTTTCACATAATTACATGCTCGTAAACTAAGTTTTTTTTTATATTTAAATAAATTGAGTTCTGCCTTTTAGATTTACTAAATATTATAGTGGTTATTTCTCTTATATGCCCAGCTTTCCCCAAGGCTGGGTTTTTTTTTAACTTATATTTATTTGCACCATTATAGTGCATAACTGGGTGTATTCTTTATCAATACTGAGCAAAAAAAAACCTAGTTTTCATAGAAAACTAGGTTTTTTCGCCAAAACTTGAGGGAAATACAGAAATTCTGCTGAGGTATATTTCTATCTCGCCCTAATGTGGGGCATTATGCACCAGCATATTGCACATGTAAATATTATTTTTAAAAAAAGTGTTAAAAATAGACAAAAAAATTGGAAATAATCTGTCAAAATTGAATTAAATGCATTGGTCAAATTGGAACATTAAATTGAAAGGAATCTACGTTGTTGCACTTTTTTTAACGTCTGTTTTTTTATCTGCCTGCCAGGCCTTAGATCATATTAATCCGAGAATAAAAGCATACGATTTAAAAGACGATTCAATGCTGAATAGCAGTGAATCAAAGAATCAGCATCATATTGAGACCCTATTTAATCAGCAAAATATTCAAGGTGTATTTATCACCTATGATGGCAAACACGTTAAAACTTACGGTTCTGATCGAACAAGAGCAAAAGAAAATTTTATCCCTGCATCCACTTTTAAAATAGTGAATGCTTTGATTGGATTAGAACATCATAAATCAACTCGGTATGAAGTGTTTAAATGGGATGGAAATAAGCGTTCATTTGATAGTTGGCAACGTGATTTTACGCTTGGTGAGGCCTTACAATCATCTGTTGTACCTGTGTATCAAGCCTTAGCACACCGTATTGGACCAACATTGATGCAACAGGAATTAATTCGAATTCAGTATGGAAATGCAAAAGTCGGGGATGAGATAGATCAGTTTTGGTTAAAAGGTCCTCTAGAGATTACACCTGATCAACAAGTTAAATTTGTTTATAGATTGGCACAGTTGTCATTGCCGTTTCGTAGAGATGTACAACAAGATGTAAGAGACATGATGTATGTCGAATCACGTGGTGCGAATAAGCTATATGCCAAAAGTGGTTGGGGAATGGATATTGAGCCTCAGGTGGGCTGGTATGTGGGTTTTGTAGAACAAGCCAGCGGTCAAGTCACTGCCTTTGCATTAAATTTAGAAATGAAAAATGGTGATAAAATTCAGCAACGGAAGGAAATTACTTTAGATATTTTAGATCGACTCGGTTTATTTCATTATTTACGTTAAAAGTCATATAAAAGATAAAAAAAACCCAGCCGATTGGGATGGCTGGGCTGAAAAAGGATGTTCTGTATGTGGGAGAAACATCCGAGGGTAGAACAAAATTCATTAAGCAAATCTGATATGAATCAGTGTCTTTGCGATGTAAGCATTATGGTTTAAAGGATGAGGTTTGTATAATGATTAAAAATTATGCGCGTGATCTATTTTTTCGATGCTGATTAAGTGATCAAAATAATCATCTGATTTTAATTCAAAAAAAGTAAATACTGCCAAATATGTCACTTGTATATTGGTGGAAAAATAATTTAAATATTGAACAAAAAAAATTTACGGCATTACAATAGTGTGATATTTATCACATTGTTTCTTAAATAAAAACTTGTGCTTTAAGTGCTTTTTAAGCATGGTTATATTGTAAAATATAACTAAGTTCAAAGAAATTTTATAAATCTCACCGCTTTATACGGTCTTTTATTTTAGAGGTAGTTTGGATGTTAAAATCACATTCCGAGCAAATTGGTCGCCGCCTATTTGTGTTCGTGATGATTATCGTCTTATCTATCCTCTGTATTTCAATCCCATTGGTCATTAGCCATTATCGCGAATATCAGAAATCACAAACAGCATTGATTGAAATAGAAAATCTTCGTGCCGTTGCTGCTCTAGCGAATCGTATTTCACGCGAGCGTGGCCCTGCGAACATGGCAATGTCGAGTTCACAAGAAGAGTTTGAAAAAAATAAACAAGCGCTTATTGAGTATCGCGCGGGAGTAGATGAACAAATTAAGGTCTCGATTCATCGATTAGATCAGTCTGGATATGATGGGTTAGAAGAGTACGTCGCTCAATATCTAAATCCAAAATTAGCGGAAGGTCGCAAACAAGTCGATCACTATATTTCGTTGCCATTTGCAGAGCGTACGCCTGAAGCTTTAGATCAAGCTATTCTTACAATGTTTAATGCGTGGGATAGCAGTCATGATTTACTGAAGAAACTGGTAATGCAGTCTAAAAGTAAAGACAGTTCGATGGGGCATTATTACACCATGATTTTGGTGTTGGCTGATTTGCGAGATCAGGCTGGACGTGTTGCTTCAAATGTAACTGCACATGTGACATTTCAGCAGCCGTTACCAAGTGACAATATTGCACGCGCATTACAAACGCAAAAACAAGTTCGCTATTTGTGGGATTTAGTGAATACCATCCAACCCGAACGCCATCGTACAGCTGAATTCGCTCGCTTACACCAAGAGGTGAAAACTCAGTTTATTGATCAGGGCTTACCCATCATCATGCGATTAATTGATGAAAGCCGAAAGGGACAACCTTATTTTTTATCAGGGACTGAATTAAGTGTAGCTGTATCTGGTAAATTCTTAACAGTTATCGATTTACAAGACTATTTGCTCAATAAGAGCGTTGAAATCGCAAAGTCAGAAAAAGATGCGAATCAACTCAATTTTATACTCACATTGATTGTCTCTTTAATTTCACTATTGGCTGCTTTATTTACGATGATTTATGTTCAACGTAAAGTTATTTCGCCGCTTATTATGGTGAGAGATAAATTAGTTGAATTGTCGTATGCCAATGCTTTGGTCGATAGTAATTTTATAGAAGATCAGCAGAAGCAAGTACATTCATTACATGAAGCGATGCAAAAACTTCAGAAAATGTTGCATCAACGTGATGAATTTGAGTTTGAATTAAAGAATATTGCCAATACCGATAAATTAACAGGTGTTTCAAATCGTTTTGCTTTAGAAGCCTATACCAAACTTATGGAAGCTCAGCCCAATAAGTTTACCCAAACGTGTTTGATGATTGTAGATATTGATTATTTTAAACAGGTTAATGATCAATATGGTCATGTTGCAGGGGATCAAGTCATTCAGCAGGTGGCAAATTGTTTAAGTCATAATGTTCGATCAACTGATTTAGTCGTTCGCTTTGGTGGGGATGAATTTTTGGTGTTGATTGAAAATTTAGACCTTGAACATGGTTTACGTGCTGCAGAAAAGATGCGTAAGAGTATTGGTGATTTACAATTTACAGATGAGCAAGGTCAGTCGTTTAATGTATCGATCAGTGTTGGTGTCGCTGTCGGTGCTGATTCTTGGAAAGCATTATTTGCTAAGGCAGACCAAGCATTATTTAGAGCGAAAGCACAGGGGCGGAATACGGTTTCAAGTTGATTGTTTTTATGGGTGTTATTCTTTATAAATGAGCAATAACATCAATTTATAAAATATTATGAATACTGAGCAAGAACAGCATTTAGAGAAAATATTTAGAGATAATCAAAATCAAGGCATTGCTATTGCGATTACAGGTTGTTGGGGAGTTGGAAAGACTTTTAGTTGGTATAGATTTATCAAAAGAAGAGCTGAACAAGAAGAAAATGAAATAAAGCAAAAGCCAAGTTATGAAAGAAAGAATAAAGACAAAATATTTAGTAAAAAATACGCGTATGTATCTTTATTTGGAATAGAAAGTCTTTCTGATCTCAAAGCTGCTATTTCAACAAATATGAGTAGTAATTATTTTAATAAAGAATCCTCTCAAAATTTTGAGATTCCTACTTTTGTAAAGAATGGATTGTCAGCACTTCGTGATGTAAAAATTAGTGGAAATGGTGAAGGATTTGGTATCAATTCTTCAGCTAAAATTTTTGAAGCAGTTCTATATTCTCAAGTCAAAGATGCAATTATCTGCTTTGATGACTTTGAACGAATGTCCAGAAAATTAGATATTCAAGATGTAATGGGTTTAGCAAACCAATTGAAATTGGAACGAAACTGCCAAGTTGTTTTAATTTTAGATGAAACGAAAAATGAAGATGATAATCAAAAAAAATATGCTGAATACAAAGAAAAATTGATTGATGAAACAATCAAAATTACTTCTGTTGAACCTTTACTTCGTGAAAAAACAAAAGAGCTAGATGAGCCATTAGTAGATTTAATGGTAAATTTTGCAAACGAATTAGAAATTCATAATTTTCGATTTTTAAAAAAAGTCATCAAACTTTATAAAAAATTTAGAGAGCAATTACCGCAAGAAGTTGCTGACTCGACAAAAAAGATTATTCTTATTCGCGTTCTACAAGGATATTTTATTGAAGATTTTGGCAACAAATATGAGTTTGATTGGGAAGATATAAAGTCAAGGCTTGAGAAAAATCAGACTGATTGGTCTGAGAGAAAACGTAAAACCTATGAATCATTGAAGTCACTAGATTACAAATTTATTTATTCTGATGAATGGTTTATGGAGTTTAAAAAATGGTTTGATCAAAAAGGAGAGCCAAATTGGACTTTATTACATGACCTAGCAAACTCTACGATGATTTCTGAAGAAAATAATAAAATTAAAGATGATTTTCATAAGTTGTGTGAAGATTTTTGGGGGCTTCGAGTAGGCAAGAATTTTCCAAAGATTTTCCATAAAGCAACGAAAGCTGTAGTTGGCTTAGAAAATATTCATAATTTAAATTTTGCTTTAAAAATTTTAGAAATTTTTAATGAGGATGTTACATCATTGGAGCAAAATATTTGTGAATGGATTAAAGAGCAAAAGAATAAAGAGCGTCAAAGTTTTTATAATATTCAAGATGATGATGAAATAAGACCTGTTTTTAAGGAGTTGATTTTAAATCATCAACCTTCTAAAGAAGAATTACCAAAGCTGATTGATGCAATTTTTCAAGTTTATATAAATGAAGTTTGGAATGATCGAGATGAATTAGCAATTGAATACGCTAGTAAAGAACAGTGGGAAAAACTTCTTTTTGAAGAAATAAATAATGATCCGAGATTCACATCTCTCAATAGTAGCTATGTTGTTAAGAAAATATTAGATAATCAAAAGGATCAAGAGACAAGCCAAAGAATTCGCCAGTTGATTACTGAAATATATAAAGAAAAAGCAGAGAAAGAGCCTTTCTATACGGAGTATATGAATTATCTGATTTCAAGATTAGACAATTAAAAAGGGCTCTTATGAGCCCTTTCAAAATCACTTTAACATCGGCTTTAAGAATCTCGCCGTATGCGAAACCTTATTTTTCGCTACTTCTTCAGGCGTACCTTCAGCAATAATCATACCGCCACCAGCACCACCTTCAGGACCTAAGTCCACAATCCAGTCGGCAGTTTTAATCACATCCAAATTATGCTCAATCACCACGATGGTATTACCCTTATTGCGTAGCTCATGAAGAATATCTAAAAGTTTGGCAATATCGTGGAAATGTAAACCTGTGGTTGGCTCATCAAGCACATACAGGGTTTTACCCGTATCACGTTTGGCAAGTTCACGTGCAAGCTTCACACGCTGTGCTTCACCACCTGAAAGCGTAGTAGCAGATTGACCTAAACGGATATAACCCAAACCAACTTGATGCAAGGTTTCTAAACGACGATGAATCACAGGAATCGCATCAAAGAAATGCATTGCATCTTCAACGGTCATCTCGAGTACGTCAGAAATGTTTTTGCCTTTATAGCCGACTTCCAATGTTTCACGGTTATAACGCTTGCCGTGGCAGGCATCGCATGGCACATACATATCCGGTAAGAAATGCATCGCCACTTTAATCATACCGTCGCCTTCACAAGCCTCACAGCGACCACCTTTCACGTTAAACGAGAAACGACCTGCGGCATACCCACGTGCTTTGGCTTCTGGGGTTTGAGCAAAGAGTTCACGAATTGGCGTAAACAAACCTGTATAGGTTGCAGGGTTTGAGCGCGGTGTACGTCCAATTGGGCTTTGGTCAATATCCACGACTTTATCGAGGAATTGTAAGCCATCAATCGAATCAAATTTTTCTGCCGTTAACGTCGTTGCACCATTCAATTGTGTTGCTGCAAGTGGCAATAAAGTACGGTTAATTAAAGTCGATTTACCTGAACCCGATACACCCGTCACACAGGTCATAACACCTAAAGGAATGGTGAGATCAACATTCTTTAAGTTGTGACCACATGCACCCATCAGCTTAATTTGCTCATCAGGTTTAGGTGGTTGTACACGCGTTTTCGGCACCTCAATTTTTAACTTACCTGAAAGGTATTTGCCGGTCAGAGAGTCTTCATTGGCTGCCAATTCATCATACGTTCCTTCAGCAATGACATGACCGCCATGCACACCTGCACCCGGACCAATATCAATAATATGATCCGCTGCGCGAATGGCATCTTCATCATGCTCTACCACTAAAACAGTGTTACCGAGATCACGTAAACGAACCAAAGTCTCAAGCAAACGGTCATTATCACGTTGATGCAAACCAATCGATGGTTCATCCAGCACGTACATGACGCCCATTAAGCCAGCACCAATTTGCGAAGCTAAACGAATACGCTGTGCTTCACCGCCTGATAAGGTTTCGGCTGAACGAGATAGACTTAAATAGTTCAAGCCGACTGATACAAGGAAGTGCAAACGCTCACGAATTTCTTTAAAAATCTTATCGGCAATTTCACCTTTGGCGCCTTCAAGATTGAGATCTTGATAATAGCTTTCAGCATCGCCAATCGACATTTTGGTAATTTCAGCAATGGTTTTGTCTTTGACACGCACATGACGTGAAATTTCATTGAGACGTGAACCGCCACAAGCGTCACATGCAGCATTCGATAAATACTGAGCTAAATCATCACGTACATAGTTTGATTCAGTTTCACGGTAACGACGTTCTAAATGTGGTAAAACCCCTTCGAAAGCCATCACACGGTTATGACGGCGACCACGTTCATCGATATAGCTTAAATCAATTTTTTCTTTGCCTGTACCGTAAAGGAATTTCTTTTTGGTATCCGCATCAAGTTCATTCCACGGCGTATCAAGAGAAAAGTCGAAATGTGCAGCGACTTTTTCAATCATGCTGTAATAGTATGGACGCTGACGATCCCAACCACGAATTGCCCCTTGGCTAATGCTGACTTCAGGGTTTGGAATGAGTTTGTCAGAACTAAAATGGCTGCGTGTCCCTAAACCATCACAGACCGGGCAAGCACCAAATGGGTTGTTAAAAGAAAACAGACGAGGTTCTAATTCGGCAACGGCACGGTCACATTCAGGACATGAGTGTTTTGCTGAAAACACACGATCAGATTGTTCGCCTTTCATCCATGACAAAATCGCAATATCGCCACCTAAACGCAGTGCGGTTTCAAAACTTTCTGCAATACGGTTGCCTAGGTCATCGCGGACTTTAAAACGATCGACCACGACTTCAATGGTGTGTTTTTTCTTCTTATCCAGTTCAGGCGGTGGATCAATTTCCATGATTTCACCGTCTACACGTGCACGGACGAAACCTTGGCTTTGTAATTGCTCAAATAAATTGGTGTATTCCCCTTTGCGCTCACGTACAACAGGAGCAAGTAACAATAAAGCCGTACCTTCTTCAAGTGCTTTAACCGCATCAACCATTTCCGACACGGTTTGTGCCACCATCGGCAAGTCATGCTCAGGGCAGTAGGGTGTACCCACTCGAGCATACAACAAACGTAAATAGTCATAAATTTCAGTAATCGTACCGACCGTTGAACGTGGGTTATGACTGGTTGATTTCTGCTCGATGGCAATAGCTGGACTTAAACCTTCAATCGAATCGACTTCAGGTTTTTCCATTTGTGACAGGAATTGGCGTGCATAGGCAGATAAAGATTCCACATAGCGACGTTGACCTTCTGCATATAAGGTGTCGAAAGCCAGTGAAGATTTACCTGAACCTGAAAGTCCCGTAATCACCACGAACTTATCGCGTGGAATATCAAGGTTCACATTTTTTAAGTTATGGGTGCGTGCGCCTCGAATACGGATATGACTTTGGCTCATAAAACATCTCGAAAATATGCTGAGTGAAGGTGATATATGATAGCGATTTAATTTTGTTCAAGCACAAATGAAAAATAAAACACGACAAATTATGTCGGTAAAATTTCATTGAACAGCAAAAGTCCAATGTAAAGTGCTTTGAGAGCTCCTGTAATCTGATTTTAAATAGATGAACAAGACATAATCAATTCGCAAATTTGATGTCATGATGAGCCATAGGATGTTAAATATAAGTGAATTTCGGGTGAATATTGATCAGCAAGCACGTGAATAGTGACGTTCGAAAATAGAGTCCACCTGTTCAAAACATATATGTCTTTCAATTGCATGATGTTGACGTGCGTAAAAATTCACTTCTTTTTCTAAGTGTTGAAGAAAATCGTTATATTCCGCTTTGAAATGTTGTAAATCTAGAAAATCAAAACGTATAGAGCTTGAACAAGAGTATTGAGCAATGAAGTCGAGCATTAAATTTTGAATATGATGATTGGTAAAATAAATGAGATATGTGGCAGCAGATCCACAGTGTGTACATCCTTTTTCTAAATAAACTTCTTCATTATTTAACCAACAGCATTGTAAAGTGAAATATGCACGGATTGCTTCTGTTCCCAGTGAATGTTGCATAGAAAACCTCAAGTAAATTTTATTTATGATAATGAGAATTATTATCAAAAATAATTGTGCTTGAAGTTTGCTTTAAAATCCAGTCTTAAATCCATTTAAATCGAAATGAGCCTGAAAGTCGGCAATGCAGTTTAGATCACCGACCTTTAATTTGGTTATACAGGTGATAGCATCATGAGTGATCTAGGCTTAACCATTGACGTTGATGATAAGCACTATCCCAGAATAAATATTCGAGTTCAGCTCCCCGTGTGTAAGCTTGATGCATTTTTTCAATGGTATGTTGATCGCTTTCTGCCGCAACTCGGTCAATAATTTCAATGACTTTGCGTACTTCTTCGTTGAAATGCTCGCCAGCATAAGTGTCAATCCACGCTTGATAAGGATTATTTGCAATATTACGTTTAAGAATGTCTTTGCCCACTTCCGCATAAATCCAATAGCACGGCAGTAATGAAGCTAAAACGACAGGATAACTCTCTGACCATGCAGTAGCTGTCAGAAATGAGGTGTAATGATGGCAAGCAGCAGTCAAAGGTGTATTTTCAAAATCAGCTTTAGTGATGCCAAATTCGTGCATAAAACCATTGTGCAGTTCACGCTCGACCACAATGGCTTCATTAGCGCCTTGCGTAAATTGAATAATGGCATCGGAGTCATATGCTTTAGCACCACAAATAGCCAATGCTCGACCATAGGCAACCAGATAATGCGCATCCTGAATGACGTAATGGCAAAAAACTTCTCGATCGAGTGTTCCAAGCGCCAGTTCTTGGTTAAAAGGGAGTGCTAATGTTTTTTGATATAAATCGTAGTTTCGTTGCCAAACGGCTTCTGAAAAACGCATAAATCCATCCTGAATAAAATCATCTCTAGGTATCATCTAAGATCATATCAATTTGTCGTTACAAAACTAGCTTGAGCGATACATCATCTTCAACAAAAAAATCATACGAAGAACTTTGGATAAATTTTGAAAACTCGTCATAATTAGCACAGTTTAATTGAGTGTCTTTTAGCGCTAGAGATCAGACATTCAATTTATAGAATTTTTACAAATCACTAAGCACAGACTTTGTTTAATAATCGTCATATAAAAACTCTAAGTTTATGTTTTGTAAAATTTTTATTGATTCACATCATTTTTATAAGGTCGCTAGATTATGTGGAAACATTTTGGTTTCTCTATCGTATTCACGATCGTGTGTCTTGCGCTGTCTGCCTATTGGGGTTATACCCATGGTCCAGAAGCTGGCCTCAAGACCATGTTCACCGTACTGACCATTACTGCAATTTTAGCTGTGATGGAAGTTTCACTTTCTTTTGATAATGCTGTCGTGAATGCTTCAGTCCTTCGTCATTGGGATCACTTTTGGAAAATGCTTTTCCTGACTGTGGGTATTCTCATTGCAGTATTTGGTATGCGTTTAATCTTCCCAATTGTGATCGTCGCGGTCACAGCGGATATGGGCATGATGGAAGTTGTCAATTTGGCATTAAATGACCCTAAAGAATATTCGGCACGACTGATGAATCATCATCCTGAAATTGCAGCATTTGGTGGTGCATTCTTATTGATGGTATTCCTTAACTTTTTCTTGGATGATGGTAAAGACACGCATTGGTTCAAATGGATTGAGCGTCGTTTAGCGAAATTGGCATCTGTACCTGCACTATCTGTATTTGTTGCTTTAGTGGCTTTACTGATTATGGCAGCTAATGTTGATGAAGCTAAGCGCTTAGTCGTGACTATGGCGGGTATTTGGGGTATCGTCATTTATATTGGGGTACAAGTACTGAGCCATTTGCTGGGTGGTGAGCCAGAAATTGATGAAAATGGTAATGCAATTGGTCACGATAGTAATGGTGTGCCAACAGGCGTAGTCAAAGCAGGTATCGGCGGGTTCTTGTATTTAGAAGTATTGGATGCATCATTTAGTTTTGATGGTGTGATTGGTGCTTTTGCCATTACTTCAGATGTTGTGGTGATTATGTTAGGTCTTGCGATTGGTGCCATCTTTGTTCGTTCGATTACCATCTATCTCGTTGAGAAAGGCACTTTAGATGCTTACATCTATTTAGAACATGGTGCGCACTATGCAATTGGTGCATTGGCTTTCATTATGATTGCGAGTGGTACAGGCGTACATGTTCCTGAAGTGGTAACAGGTCTGATTGGTGTAGCATTTATTGTTTGGGCAGTGATTGCATCTATTCAATATAAGAAGCGTCAAGCGCTACAAGGCTAGATGAATACATCAAAAAAAGCACAGCATAAGCTGTGCTTTTTTTGGCTTAAAGCTTTTGCTCTAGGGAAAACAGATGGTGTTGATCTTTATTTCAAATAAAATTCATGCCTGTTCATCAGCCGAATATTCTATAATCAAAGTAGACATAGAAATCACGCGATAACCTAAATTTTATGATGAATGCCTTAGAACGCCGTTCCACATTTGCATTGAGCAGCATTTTTGCATTGCGAATGTTAGGTCTGTTTATGATTGTCCCGGTCTTTTCTGTTGCGGGACAGGCTTATGAATATGCAACACCTGCTTTGATTGGTTTGGCTGTAGGTGTGTATGGTTTGACTCAGGCAATACTACAAATTCCTTTTAGTTTGATTGCAGACCGTTATAGCCGAAAGCCGCTGATCGTATTGGGTTTATTGCTGTTTGCCTTGGGTGGTGCAATCGCCGCAATGTCAGACACAATCTACGGTGTGATTATAGGGCGTGCAATAGCTGGGGGTGGAGCTGTCTCTGCTGTCGTCATGGCGTTATTGGCAGATGTTACGCGTGAAGAAAATCGTATGAAGGCGATGGCAATGATGGGGATGAGTATTGGTCTCTCTTTCGTTATTGCATTTAGTTTAGGGCCATGGTTGACCAGCGTGGTGGGTATTTCAGGCTTATTCTGGGTGACCACACTCATGGGATTACTTGCCATTGCAATGCTATTTCTTGTTCCCAAAACAACACGTCATCATAAAAATTTTCAGCAAGGTTATCTCACTCAGCTAAAACAAGTTTTGAAAATGGGCGATTTAAATCGCTTACATGTTTCTGTGTTTGCTTTGCATTTATTGCTGACGGCGATGTTCATCTATGTGCCTTCTCAATTGATTGACTTTGCAGATATTCCTTTAGCTCAGCATGGTTTGATCTATCTTCCCTTATTGGTAATCAGTTTATTTTTTGCTTTTCCTAGTATCATTCTTGCTGAAAAATATCGAAAAATGCGAGGTATTTTTCTGACAGCGATTGCTGGGATCATCGCCGGTTTGATCGTGATGATTTTTGGATTTGAATCGAAATACATTTTGTTGCTTGGTTTAGGTCTTTTCTTTATTGCCTTTAATGTGATGGAAGCACTACTGCCATCTTGGTTATCGAAGGCAGCACCTATCCAATCCAAAGCGACAGCAATGGGTGTGAATGCCAGTGGTCAATTCTTAGGTGCTTTTTTTGGCGGTATACTGGGTGGGCAATTGCTGATGTTAAATAACACTGCTCTAGGCTGGGGGGTACTGACAGGAATTGCCATTCTTTGGCTGTTCATTAGTTTTGGATTAAAGCAGCCACGTTATTTATCATCACTGATTTTGAGTTTGCCCAAAGTCCAAGAAACAGATGAATGGACTTCTCAGTTACTGGCAATTCGTGGTATTGAAGAGGTCGTGGTGATGACTGATCAACAAGTGGTCTATGTCAAAGTTGATAAGCAGCAGTTAGATGACACTGCGCGACAACATTTAACGCACTTGTTGGGTAAAGAGGTAGCCATTTAATCATAACTCTTATAAAGTAAAACATAGAATCGAATAGGAAGATTAGAGCACATGCGCGGCGTGAATAAAGTTATTTTAGTTGGTACTTTAGGTAAAGATCCTGAGACAAAAACATTTCCCAATGGTGGTTCATTAACGCAGTTTTCAATTGCAACAAGTGAATCTTGGACAGATAAAAACTCAGGTGAACGCAAAGAACAAACAGAATGGCACCGTATCGTCTTACATAATCGTTTAGGTGAAATTGCACAGCAATATTTACGTAAAGGTTCAAAAGTTTATATTGAAGGCTCTTTACGTACCCGTCAGTGGACAGACCAAAATGGTCAAGAGCGTTATACGACAGAAATCCGTGGCGAACAAATGCAGATGTTAGATTCTAATAATCGTCAGCAAGGTGATAATCAAGGTGATGGTGGTTATCAGCAACCTCGTTTTAATAATAATCAAGGCGGTTATGGGAACCAAGCGCCTGCTCAAGGTGGTTATGGTAATCAGGCGCCTCAAGGCAACTATGGCAATGTTAATCAAGGTTTCCAATCACCTAAACCTCAGCAGCAGCCGGCAAAGCCTATGGCGACAGCACCGTCTGATTTAGATGATGATTTACCGTTCTAGATCATATATTTAAATAGTTAAAAACCCTTTGTATAACAAAGGGTTTTTTGTTTTTATGGTGATATAGTAAAACGTTTGTTCATAGTTGAATTAGGGATAGTTGAATGAAACACGGGATTATATTTTTAACTTGTGTGCTGTGTAGCAGCATGAGTTTAGCACAATCACCACAATGGACCATGTTTGATCGGGATGATGGGGGCTGGTCTTATATTGATAAAACGACTATTAAATCACTCGATCAAGCCTCGCATATTTTTGAAATTGACTATAAATATGTGTATGAACATGGCGTGCCCTCATTAAACATCAAACCAAAGGGCTACATACAAGCCGTTCATCAAATTGATTGTCAAAATAAAGCCAGAGCCTTTGTAAAAAGTCAGCGTTTTACACCTCAAGGTAAAGCCGTAGATGATAATAATTCATTCGATACGATTTATTTTGAACCCATGTCGATGCAACTTCCTAAAAATATTAAATTAATTGAGATGTTGTGCATCAAATAAATTTAATCATTTTAAAGAGCAGAGCATTGTGACGTTGTATTTAAATCAATGTGTCATCATTCAAAGCCTATGAGCATATCAAGGCTCTGAATGACAGTTATCCTAAAATTTTGATTTACCATTCATAGCGTAGACGGAACAGATGCATATCTGGGGTTTGGAACGTGTCATGTGTATATAAACGCTCATAATCAAAGCCCAAACCATGGTTAAATCTAGCTGCTATACCAACACCGAGATCTCGGCGTTTAAATTCGGAGCCACTGGTATATTCAAGTTGATTTCCCATGATATAGGGCTGAATGAATTTGATACCGTATTCTTCAATCTTGAAGTGCTGTCCCGCATAAAATTCAACGCCATAAGCCTCAGTATTCAGCAATGATTGAAGTTGAAAATCGCTCGATTCACTGTAAGCATCAAAATTTGGAACTAGATTTTTATACCAACCAGCGCCAAAGCTAAGCATCCATTTTCCATCAAAATAAAATAATGAACTTGCCCAAATTTCTTGCTTTAAATCATGTTTATCTTGTTGATTATTCAGACTAGCATCGTTGTACTTCCATGAGGTCGCCCAACTTAAATTTTTATTTAAATGCACATCAACTGCCAATTCGGCACCATTTTTACGTTGATATTGCACATCCGTATCTGCGACCGTCGTACTATCCTTGAACAAATAGCTGGCATAAAAATCTGTCTGATCGGTTTTAAATTCGTACCGTAAGGTTTTATGCGCTGCTTGGGTACCATCTGTATAAGCGACAGGGCTCCACGTTTGGGGCTGAGCCAAGGTTGAGTAATTCCATAGGTCGGTTTTTGCCCCTACGATGTCGTAATAAATACTATAGATTTTTCCAAATTTAACGGTACCGTATTCTGAATCTCGCAGACCAATATACGCCTGTTCGGTGGTGATGTTTTCATCAGAGGAACGGTAATGACCGTCCCAATCCAGCATCTTGGGAAGATTGATATAGTTTTGATAGCCTGCAATTAAATGCAAACGTTCATTCCATGCATAATCAGCATTGGCATAAATACGGCTATTTGAGCTATAGCCATCTCTGCGATATTTCTGATTTTCGTTAGATTGATCGTAATGATCGAAATTTAAGGCTTGTAGACGAATACTACCAGACGTGGTGAGTTTTAAACGATCGGATTCACTCACAATTTGCTGTTCATCTATGAGTGTTATCTCGGCAAATGTAAGATTTGACAAAATAAAGGTGCAGGAAAGGAATAGCTTGTAAAAGCAAGGTTTTGACATAGTAACATCCGTGTGACTAGATATGAATTAAGCTGGTGATTCAGCTGATTAAAGCTGAGCAGAAATTAGGTGGTCATTATCGATTTAAAATATCGTTCCAAAATGGAGTAGTGGTTAGTGTCTACAAAACTCAATAGATGCGTGAATTCAGGCTCTAGTTGCTGTCGAATTTGATAATATTTTTGGCTCTGCCATTTCAGTTCTGGTAACTCATCGAGTCCATACGCAATCGTACAGGGCTTAGCAAAGTGCGTAGAATGTTCAACTGGACTTAAGTTTTTAATGTCTAGCTCAGATAAATTTAGCGCCTTGTTTAAATGTGTTTCTTGAATCGGTTTTAGGTCATAGATCCCACTGAGTAATACCGCTGAACCAATCAGGGGGTGATCTAAATTTAAAGCAGCTAAATGGGCACCGGCAGAATGCCCAACCACAATGACATTGGAGCTGATCCAAGTTTGTTTGTGGATATAATCGAGCGCTTTACGAATTTGTAGATTAATCAGATTTAAACTACTTTGAGGCGCTAAATCATATTCAATCAAAACACATTGAGCGTTTTGCTTTAAAACAAATTCAGCAACAAAGGCAAAATCCCTTTTTTCACACCATTGCCAATAACCACCATGTATAAAAATAATAGTAGTATTGGTGGCAACAGGTGTGGGGAAAAAATCCAGTGTAGATCTTCGCTGAAAGTCGTACTGTAAATCGGCAATATGATGGTGTTGCATATAAGTCGCTTGGCTCATTTTTTGAAAATCAGACAAGATCTGATTTTCATCCGTCACAGTTTGCGAGTTGTCATAGAGCATGATTTGCAGCTCCTTTACTAGGCTTGTTCATTTTCAGTTAATTGATGCTTTAAGGATGATTTCTTCATTTGATAGAAAATGATTAACATCACGATAAAAGGCACGCCAAACTGGAGAGTTGATTTAAATTCTTGTGTAAACCATGTGGTAAGCGTGATTGCAAGAATGGCAAACAAACCAATAAAGGAAATATAACGACTACCAGGAATGCTGTATTTGAGGTGGATATTATTTTTTGCCAAGTTCTTTCTGAAGAAGTAGTGTGTGGCAAAGATCGCCCCCCAAGTAAATAAAGCTCCAAACATGGACAGTGCAATCATGATTGGAAATGCTGATTCGGGATTAATGCTATATACAATACTCGCCACGGCAATACCTGTTGCCGAAAGTAGCAAGGCATTGATGGGCACCCCATTTTTACGAATTTTACCAAACAGTTTCGGTGCATCTCCTGAACGTGACAAACTGAATAACATACGCGTTGAGATATATAACATGCTGTTCATTGCGGACAGTGCTGCCACAATCACAATGAAGTTTAAAATATGATCAGCAAAAGGAATGCCGACAATTTGCATAACAGACACGAAAGGACTGGTTGCACCTGGTGCTATCAATTGAGTCCATGGAACGAGAGTGACAATTAAACTCAGCGATAGTAAATAAAATAGAAATAAGCGAATCGCAGTGCTTTTGAAAGCGTATTTAACTGCTTTTTCAGGATCATTGGCTTCACCTGCAGCAACCGCGATCATTTCGATACTGAGATAACTAAAAATAGAAATAATGACACCAATCCAAACACCTTTAAATCCATTTGGCATAAAGCCATCATGTGCAGTGAGATTGTGAGTTAGCGCTTGATGAGGATTTGGATCTTGCGTCAAAATACCTATTGCCAACAGAATAAACACAATGATGGCAAACACTTTGATCGTCGAAAACCAATATTCAACTAAGCCAAATGCTTTGACACTATAAGCATTTACTGCGAGAAGTACGGTTGAAAAAAACACGATCCAAATACCTGAACCGACATGAGGAAACCAAAGTTTCATATAGTCAGCCACGGCGGTAATTTCTGTGCCTACAGCCAACACGATACATGCCCAGTAGCTATAACGAACTAAGAAACCAGAAAGTGGATTTATATAATGTTCAGCGTAAGCACCAAACGAGCCTGAAGTGGGGTGTTGTACAGTCATTTCTGCCAAGCAAGCCATTAGTGCAAAAGCAATTAATCCGCCGATCGCATAGCTTAGAATGACAGCAGGTCCTGCAAAACTAATGGCAAATTTACTACCCATGAATAGACCAGTGCCAATGGCACCGCCTATTGCAATCATGCCCATTTGTTTAGCGGTTAATTTTTTATGTAATCCTGCTTCGCGTGTTTGAATTTTATCGAAGTTACTCATAAGCCCTCCTGGCCATGGTGATATAAAGTGAGTAACTGAATTAAGTTACTTGACCTCGCACCGAATATTTTTCATTTTTCCATTCTTCATTCAGCATCACTTGTTTAAGATGTTGAACAGCATGCCATATGTCTTCATGGCTTAGGTACAAAGGTGTGACCCCAAATCTGAGCACGGCTGGCTCTCGGTAATCTCCAATCACACCACGTGCAACAAGCGCTTGGACAATGGCATAACCGTGTTCATGGCAATAACTCACATGACTACCGCGCTGTAAATGATCGATTGGTGTAATTAACTCAAAACCAAATTCAGCACATTCCTGTTCAACCAATTGAATAAAGAGATCCGTTAAATTTAGAGATTTTTCTCGGATCTTTTGCATGTCAGTTTTTAAGAACACATCTAAACCACATTCGATCAAACTCATGGACAAAATACTTTGTGTGCCACATAAAAAACGACGAATGCCTTGAGCTGGCTCGTAGTGATCAGCCATATCGAAAGGACGTTGATGACCCCACCATCCTGAAAGAGGTTGCCAAAATTTATTTTGGTGTTTTGCATTTACCCAGATGAGAGCAGGAGAACCTGGTCCACCATTAAGGTATTTATATGTGCAACTTACGGCAAAATCACTTTGGGTCTTGTTTAAATCGATTGGCACAGCACCTGCAGAGTGACATAAATCCCAGATGACCAAAGCGTTATATTGATGAATCGTTTGGTTGACCTGTTCCATGTCATAGAAATATCCTGAGCGGTAATTGATATGTGACAACACCACAACTGCCGTTTGATGGGCTTTCAGAGTGGTTTCTAATTCATCAGGATGTTCGATTAAAACCAGTTGGTAGCCTTTTTGAACAAGGTCAATATAACCTTCAATAATATAGAGGTCAGTCGGGAAGACGTCCTTTTCCGCAATAATCACTTTACGTTCAGGAGCGATTTCAGCTTGGATTTTGACAGCAGCAGAGAGTGCTTTAAATAAGTTGAGTGTGGTTGAATCAGAGATCACCGTTTCGCCTGGATTTGCCCCAATGAGCTGAGCCACCTTATCACCTAACCGAGTCGATAATCCCCACCAATCCGCTTTGTTCCAGCTATTGATGAGATCTTCCCCCCACTCTTGGCTCACCACTTCTTGAGCACGTGTTAAAGCAGATTTAGGGCGTGCACCAAGGGAATTTCCATCTAGATAGATAGTATTCTCAGGTAAAGCAAATTCATTTTTTAAATGTTTCAGTTCGTCTTCAGCATCCCATGCTTTGCATTGATCTAAGGTAATCATTTTTATCCTAACTCGGTCCGTGTTATTTCATTCGATTTTATCACGGTAATTTTTAGTATTTATCCGATAATTATGCTTGAAATTGCATGAAAACTGGATAGTATTCGAATTAAATATAAAAAATCAGGATGATATTTAGGAATGAATTTAGACCTCATTGATCATAAAATTTTAAGACTATTACAACAAAATGCACGACTAAGTCATCAGGAATTGGCAGATTTAGTGAATCTTTCTGCTTCAGCATGCCATCGACGTGTCAAAATTTTAGAAAACAATGGAGTCATCGAAAAATACCAAGCAAAAATTAATTATGAAAAATTGGGTATTCAGGTTGAGGCGATTGTCGAAATTAAACTCAATCAGCTGACCGAATCAGATCATCAGCATTTTCTGAGCCAGATTCGTAATTTTGATGAAGTGATCAATGCTTTTATCATTACAGGGGATTCGAATTACGTTCTCTTTGTGGCCACCAAAGATTTAAATGGGTTTTCCCAGTTTATTATTAATAAGTTAAACAAAATTAAAGGTATAGCCAACATTAATTCTAAAATTATTCTTGAAAAAGTGATCGAGAAGACCTTCATGTGATCATTAATTTTTTTATGAAAAAAGTGAATCCGTATTTTAAAATCAACCTCGAATTGATTTTACAAGCGATGTTTTTTTTATGAGTTAAAACACATAAAACTGCTATTATGGTTCATCTTTTTTTTTTAAATAATTCTATGAACGAACATTACAAATATATATACACTAAATTTAGTTTTTTTGGTTCATTACCTACATATAAGGTGTTTCTGAATGAACAAAATAAGATCGTAAAATGGGTCTTTGCTGATAACTCTTTTATCTATGGGTATATATCTGATTGGGCATTGAATCATTCTGGTTTAGATGTGGGAAAGGCTACTTGGGCTGAAGAGTCGACATTATTACTAAATAATGAAAAATTTAAACTTAATTTGTATAGGTCTTTACATCAAAAATTTAAAACAGAATTATCTGAATAATTTATCTAGTAACGATAATGAGTTTATAGTTTTTGATAAAAATAAATTATTTAGATTGCTATATATTTCAAATTAGCGTACAAATGCACTTGTTGATGCGGGATGGAGCAGTCTGGTAGCTCGTCGGGCTCATAACCCGAAGGTCGTTGGTTCAAATCCAGCTCCCGCTACCAATTAAAAACTAATTTAAAAGTTTACAACCTAATTGCGGTCGATCTGTAGTTAGGTTTTTTTATTAAAGAAAATTAAATCAATAAATCAATTAAATATGTGTTATATTGGTTTTCTAGAATTATAATTTTATTGTTTACTAATTTTATTTTGATCTGATATTAATTACATCTTTCATTCTATTAAAAGTCTATCTTCAAAATTATTTTCTAATTATTCATTACATAATATAGGAAATAAATGATGTCTAATTTAACAACTGGTACAGTTAAGTGGTTCAACGAAACTAAGGGTTTCGGATTTATCGCTGTAGATAATGGTCAAGATGTATTTGCTCATTTTAGTGAAATTCGAGCAAATGGTTTCAAGAATCTAGTCGAAGGACAGCGAGTTCAATTTGTTGTACAACAAGGTCAGCGTGGCTTACAAGCAAGTGATATTGTAGCTATTTCATGAATACCTCATTAATTGAGGTGAAAGATCAGTTTGAAGTTAAATATGCAGTGATAGGTACATTTAATACTTCGCAGCATGCTTCGAACTTATCTCAAATAAATATTAAATTTATCACTGTTGATAATGAAAATATAAGACCTAGTTTTGATTTAAATTTTCATAGTTTAAATACTGGTAAAATTTACCAGCTCATTTAAATATTAAAATTAAACCATAAAGTATTTTTTATGGTATAATCGTTGTTGATCGAATCCGTAAGCGAAACGGAAGTGTTTAGATAGAACTTAGAATTGCGTATTCTCAATTTATAGATTTTAATATCTATGATGTCTAAACAGTTAACGCAGAGCATGAACTCGCACCATGCCGATCTTAGAAGTCCACAATCTCATTGTGGGCTTTTTATAATTAAATACATGCTAATGTAAAATTGTAATTTGAATTATAGGCTTGAGCCTCTTCGATATCAGAATCCATACTCTCGATTTAAATATTTAATATTATTTTTAATTTTACATGAGCTCATGAATGAGTAAGTGAAAATGAATATCTCTAATGGCTGGACTACAGCAAAAGCAGTGAATGGTGAAACCATTCGAATTAACATTATCCCATTTCATAAAGTTCAAAATACGATGAGAGGGCAAATTCTTGTAGAAGTTTCTAAACAAGTTGAAGTCGAATCAGGTGAAGTATTTGAAATAAACTTAGATGGCCGATCTTTTTTCTTGGGATTTAATAATCTATATAAGATTATGATTTAAAAATATTTTTCATAAAAGTCTAATGCGAAAAATTAGACTTTTATGGAAATAGAATCATAATACTAGTAACAGAATTATATAGATCACGATTAAGATTTACCCCATACATACCAATGATGATTTTATAAAAAATATCCGAAAATTATGTGAATAAAAGTTGGATAACTCATTTTTTAACATTGTTATTTTTAAGTAAAACTATAATGAGAATATCTTTTTAACATACTAAGATAAATTACTGTACAAATAGTGACCTGTGTAAGTTCAATTTATAAAGCACAACTTATTATCTTAACAACTATGTATAAGGAAAATAACATGAGTAAGAAGAAGATCAGTATCAATGCAAAAATTCAACAGTTTGAACAGGATAGCTATGTCGACCCTAAAGGTAAAACACTTACGACTTCACTAGGGGTTCCTGTAGTTGATAATCAGAATAGTCTTAAAGTAGGGGAGCGTGGTCCTACACTGTTAGAAGATTTTCTATTGCGCGACAAACTAATTCACTTTGATCGTGAGCGTATACCAGAACGTGTTGTCCATGCTCGAGGATTTGGTGCTCATGGATATTTTGAACCTTATAAAGGCAATGAAAAATGGACTAAAGCCAAATTTCTGACTGATACCAGCAATCCTACCCCTATTTTTGCGCGGATATCTACAGTTCAAGGTGGACGAGGCTCAGCAGATGTTGTTCGTGATGTTCGAGGTTTTTCTATTAAGTTTTATACGCAAGAAGGAAATTATGACTTAGTAGGAAACAATATTCCTGTTTTCTTTATACAAGATGCTATTAAATTTCCTGATTTTGTCCATGCTGTCAAGCCAGAAGATCCGAATGAAGTCCCGACTGGACAATCAGCACATGATACCTTCTGGGATTTCATTTCTTTAAATACCGAAACAGCACATATGACAACTTGGGTGATGTCAGATCGTGCTATTCCTCGTAATTTGCGTTCTATCCAAGGTTTCGGTGTACATACATTCAGACTTATCAATGCGCAAGGCAAAGCTCATTTAGTCAAATTTCATTGGACTCCAAAGCAAGGGGTTGCTCAAGTCGTATGGGACGAAGCATTAAAACTGAATGGCAAAGATCCTGATTTCCATCGACGAGATCTATGGGATGCAATCGAAAATGGAAATTATCCTGAATGGGAGCTAGGAGCTCAAATTTTCACGGAAGAAGAAGCTTCTGAATGGGATTTTGATGTTTTAGATCCAACTAAGCTTGTACCAGAGGAATTAGTACCTGTAACTCCATTAGGCAAATTTATATTGAACCGTAATACAGATGATTTCTTTGCCGAAACGGAGCAAGTTGCTTTTAGCCCAGCGAATATTGTATCTGGTATAGATTTTAGTAATGATCCTTTACTTCAAGGAAGATTATTTAGCTATACAGACACCCATCTACATCGTTTAGGTACAGCTAACTTTAACCAAATTCCAATTAATAAACCTGTATGCCCTTTTCATACCAATAGACGTGGTGGATTTGCTAACCATGAAGTTTACAAGGGAAAAGCAAATTATGAACCAAATTCAGTGGATGATAATTGGCCACGAGAAATTGGGCAGCAAGAAGGGGGATTTAGTTCTTATCCTGAACATGTGGAAGCAAGTAAATTACGTATTCGACCTGAAAGCTTTGCAGATCATTTCTCACAAGCGACACTTCACTATATGAGTTTGAAGAAGCATGAACAACAGCATATTAAAGATGCTTATGCATTTGAACTCTCTAAAGTTCAAGATGAAGAAATTCGTCAACGCGTGGTTGATCGAATTCTAGTAAATATCGATAAGGATCTCGCGACATACGTTGCAAATGAGTTAGGTTTAAAACTGTCTGATAAGCCAGCGATTAAAAAACAGAGTAAAGTTAAAATTTCAGAAAAACTTAGCATTGAGGCTTTCCCAGCATCAGATATTAAACAACGTAAAATTGCAGTACTTGTGCATAATGGTGCAAATGCAACTTCTGTAGATGCCGTGAAAGCATGGGCTGAAAGTGAAAATGCGGTTGCAGAAGTTTTAGCTCCAAGTGCAGCTCCAGTTAAATCTAAAGATGGAAAAGAAATAGCAGTAGATGGTCGACAAAATGGTGAGCCGTCAGTTACATATGACGCAATTGTTGTTATTGATGGCGATAATCTAGAAGCATTTAAGGCTGATGGAGTTGCAAAACACTATGTTCTTGAAACGTTTAAACATCTTAAACCAATTTATTTGCTTGGAGATAAAGAAAACCTTCTCGAATACTTTGGTATCGAACAAGATGATGCTATTTTTAGTAGTAAAACCTTTAAAGATCATCAAGATAAATTTAAGAAAGCGATACAAAATCACAGACTCTGGTCTCGAGAGGATATAGTAGCAAGTATCCCAGCATAAAAATAAGAGAAGCCTAGATTCACTATCTAGGCTCTTTTTTTTTAGGTAGTCATGATAGGTTTATTGATCGAATTATTTTGATTGGTCTTAAGTAAATATACCGTGAATAATCTGAGCACAGTTCATCATAGAGCTTTTAGACTCGTAATTCGAGCGACGTTAGATCGCTACTTGATTGGTTTCTATTTATGGCCTTGAGTAATTTGATACAAAGCTAATTTTGATTTGTCTAGAGAATTGCTATTCTTGAGCTAGCGCTTGAAAATTTGAAATGTGAAACCGCCATACATATTTGTAAAAGTAATTCTATGAAAGATAATAAAAATGGGAAACAAACTTTGAGTAATGAACGGTTTCCTTTTGAAACGTCACTCCCGATACTACAAAAATCTAAGTTGGGGCATCATTTCTTTAGAGTGCAAAACTCACATATATCCATGGATCTTATTGAACTGATTCGTGAAAGAAAGTCATGATCGGTGTAATCGATGTGGCAACCAATCAAATTGAAACACTTGACGAAATGGTGAACACTTTGCGTAAAGTTTTGCAATTTGTCGATGCTGATAAGCTATACCCTTCAACCAACTGTGGAATGATACCACTGTCTCGTCACGTGGGACGTGACAAACTTGAAGCCTTAAGTATGGGTTCAGCGATCTTAAACTAAGAAGTTAGTGCTTTAGCTGAGTTTATTTTCTACATTCAAGATGGATCATCTGTGCAATCACCTATATCCTAGGTTCGCACGAGTTTAGCAATTTATATTTGAGAAGAGAAAAATGATTGAAGCTTCAGACTACAGAAACGCAATGTCTTTATTAACCACTGCAGTCAATATTATTACAACAGCTGGTGAAACAGGACAGCATGGTTTCACGGCTTCTGCTGTATGTAGCGTTACTGATTCACCTGCTACGCTTTTGGTGTGTATGAATCAATCATCCCGATCTCATCAGTATTTTATTGAGAACAAAGTTTTATCTGTCAATGTGCTCAGTTCTCAACATGAGTCTCTTTCAAATGCTTTTGCATCGAGTCAATTGAGTGCAGAACAACGTTTTGGATTAGCCCAATGGGGTAAATTGAAAACAGGTTGCCCGGTTTTAAAGGACGCTTTAGTCAGTTTTGATTGTGAGATTGAGCAAATTCAACGAGTGGGCACACACAGTATTTTTATTTGCCGAGTTGTAGCCATTCAACAAAGCTCGCAAGAGGAAAGTCTTGTCTATTTTAATCGATCTTATCATCAGGTGAGTGCAGAAGAGGAAGTTTAATGAGCTAGAGCAGCAAGATTTTCAATCGTTTCTTATAATGATTATAGAAATAGATCAGCGTTTGATTAATGATCTTGGGAAAGATGGTGAATCGTAAGCCTCGAACAGTGAGCTTTCATAGTGTGAGGTTAAACCCAATGGATATTACTCGAATCGTTTATGGTCATACAGAGTGAATGATCTTTCTCTTTGGGATGAAAAAAGAAAAGTATTATTTTCAAAAATTTGAAACCAATTAAATAAGTTTTAAAAAAAAATCAGTGTTTTATATTTAATTTATTCTCTTAAAGAAATATATTAACTTTTAAATCTGGAAATTCGATTGTTTTTATAAATACTTTCGGTTTTACCAATCCAGTCATCTTTTGTATTCTCTATTTCAACGAAGCAACACTCTCACAAAGAAATAGAGGAAAACACATGAGTTTAATCAATACTGAAGTCAAACCATTCAATGCAACTGCTTATCAAAATGGTGAGTTCATTGAAGTTTCTGAGCAAGATTTTAAAGGTAAATGGTCTGTTGTCTTTTTCTATCCTGCAGATTTTACATTTGTATGTCCAACAGAATTAGGCGATCTTGCTGATAACTATGCTGAATTCCAAAAGTTAGGTGTAGAAATTTATGGTGTATCTACAGATACTCATTTCACACATAAAGCTTGGCATGATACTTCAGATGTGATTGGTAAAATTCAGTATCCACTTATTGGTGACCCAACGTGGACATTGTCTAAAAACTTTGATGTATTGATTGAATCTGAAGGTTTGGCAGATCGTGGTACATTTGTAATTGATCCTGAAGGAAAAATTCAAATTGTAGAGATTAATGCAGGTGGTATTGGTCGTGATGCTCAAGAACTTCTTCGCAAAGTGAAAGCGGCTCAATATGTTCATGCCCACCCAGGCGAAGTATGTCCTGCGAAATGGAAAGAAGGTGATGCTACACTTGCACCATCAATCGATCTTGTAGGTAAGATCTAAATTAAGTTGAAAAGTAAAGAACCAGCACGATGTGCTGGTTTTTTATTAAGAGGCATAACCTTCTTGATTTTGTGCTGCTTGTCGTAAACCTTCAACCAAGTGGTCGATGAGTTTTTCCATCACGAGTCGTTGTCCTTTACGTGATGCATAAACGAGTTGCACAGTCCCTATATTTGAGCACCAGTCAGGTAAGATGTGTATAAGCCGTCCTGCTGCCAAATCCTTTTGCACTGTAAGATAAGGTAGATCTGCAATACCTAATCCATCCATCACTGAATAATACACACCAGCCAAATCATTACTTTTAATACGTGGTTGTAATGGAATTTCAATGAGATCATGCCCTTCAATTCGGTGCAAATTCCATTGATAGTGTGTTTTTTGAGTTCCTAAAACAATTGTTGGAAAATCATTGATTTCAGTTGGATATTCTAAAACGCGACCCTGTAAAAGCTCAGGGGTTGCCACTAAACAATGCGTGGTTTTGATGACATCACGAACCACGATGGTGGAGTCTTCATTGGCAGAAAAATTAGTTCTGATCGCCAAGTCAATATCATCGTGCAATACATCTACGCGTCGGCTGGTTAATTCCATCTCGACTTGAACTTTTGGATAGCGCTTCAAAAAATCATTGAGTAAAGAGCGAATTTGATAACGCATCATTACGGGTGGGCAACTAATTTTAACTAGACCCTGAGGTTCACTTTTCTGTTTAAGTAAAACATTATGAGCGCAATCAACTTGGTTGATTACTTTTTCACATTCTTGAAAAAATTCTTGACCTAAAGGCGTTACTTTGAAATGGCGAGTAGAACGTTGAATGAGTGTGACATTAAATTTTGCTTCGAGTTCTAAAATACGTCGACTAAGCTTTGATTTAGTTATATTTGACGCGTCACTAGCAGCACTGAAACCGCCGTATTTAACGACCAAATAAAAATAGTAATAGTCATCAAATGAATGCAATTTTCACCTCGACGCCTGATCCGATAAAGTTTAAGCATAGGTTAAACTAAGCCGTTCAAGAAATCATCTTGGGTTTTGAATATGGTAAAAAAAAGCGACCCAAAGGTCGCTTTTATTAAATATTATTTTTTAGTGGTGTTCTTTACATAGCTAACCATTAAGTTTTTATAGTCAGGAATATGCTCACCGAATAAAGCACCTAAACCTTCGATATCATTACGCCAGTCACGATGTAACTCACCTGCAGCACCAAACCATGTCATAAGTTGAGCACCTGCTTGAGACATGCGGTTCCATGCAGCATCGCGCGTAATTTGGTTGAATGTACCAGATGCATCAGTAATCACGAATACATCAAAGTCTTCAGCAAGAGCTGAAAGTGTAGGGAATGCAACACATACTTCAGTCACAACACCAGCGATGATCAGTTGTTTTTTACCTGTCGCTTTAACAGCATTTACAAAATCTTCGTTATCCCAAGCATTGATTTGACCTGGACGCGCGATATATGGAGCATCAGGGAACATTTCAACTAATTCTGGAACGAGTGGACCATTAGGACCATCTTCAAAACTTGTTGTTAAAATTGTCGGCAAGTTAAAGTATTTTGCTGCTGCTGCGAGTGCTAAAACATTGTTTTTAAACTTATCAGGATCGATATCACGTACAAGAGAAAGAAGACCTGTTTGGTGATCGACTAAAAGCACTACTGCATTATCTTTATCTAAACGAACGTAAGGTTTGCCCATTATTATTAGCCTCTATGATGTTAGTAAGTGTGAATACGTATCAATGAACTCGTATTCAGTCACCAGTTATATTAGACTGAAAATGAGATAAATTTGTGACCATTTTTAGGATAATTAGTCTTATTAATAGGAATATTGTAATCATGAATTTCAAATTTCAGTGAATAGTCACATATATGAATTAATTTAGATTATTATAATCATAAAAATAGGAATCTGTGTGGCAGTAAAGCTCTTTTTATTTTCTGTGCAAAGTCTAAAATGAGCGCATGTTCATCCTATCGAATATAGGAGTAAAAGATGAAAAGAGTAATTGGGGTTTATCGTAACCAACATACACATTGGGTTGGTGATGGTCTGCCAGTGCGTAACTTATTTTCTTATGATCGGTTAGGTCAAGCACTTAGTCCTTTTTTGTTATTAGATTATGGTGCACCACATCACTTTGAGCCAACGACACGTCAGTTAGGTGTTGGTTCACATCCTCATCGCGGATTTGAAACAGTGACTATCGCCTACCAAGGTGGTTTGGCACATAAGGATTCCAGTGGTGGTGGTGGTGTTATCGAGGCAGGAGATGTGCAATGGATGACTGCTGGGGCTGGATTGGTTCACGAAGAGTTTCATTCTCCTGAATTTGCTCAAAAAGGTGGAATTCTTGAAATGGCACAGCTTTGGGTCAATCTACCAGCCAAAGATAAAATGACTCAACCACGTTATCAAGCGATCACATCTCATGATATTCCAACAATTACCATGGATGATGATGCTGGTCACATCCGTGTAATTGCGGGTGAGTTTGGTGGTCATTATGGTCCTGCTGAAACATTTACTCCAATAAATGTGTGGGATGGTCAGCTTAAAGCTGAGTATGAAACATTCATACATGTTCCTGTAGATCACAATGTATTGGTTGTAGTGTTGAATGGTGAACTCGTAATTAATGGGACTCAAAAAGTTCTAGACAGTTCAATTGTGATGTTTGCTCGTGATGGTGAGGCAGCAATTCAATTGCAAGCATATAAAGATACACAATTTTTAGTGCTTACAGGTGAGCCACTAAATGAGCCAATTCAAGGGCATGGACCATTCGTCATGAACACCAAAGAAGAAATCATTCAAGCTTTTCATGATTTCAATAATGGTAAATTTGGTGAAATTGCACGTTAATTGGAACGACAAAAGCGGAAATATCATTTCCGCTTTTTTTGTGATCATCATTTTAAAAAAATAAAGGACCTCTATCCCACACAACAGAGGTCCTTATACGCTGTAATTTATATTTATTTTCTAGATCACATTTTATTTGTGCTTCTTATTAATGTGATGTAGTTCTCATTTTCAAAACAATGATAATGCATTTTTTTTAAGCTGTAAACTAAAAAATTAAATTATTGGTGAAAATATCTATTTTGTTTTTAAACATATTTTTTGATTTCTTAAAAAATACAAGTGTATTAAATATTTAGCGTATGACAAATAGTGTAGCAAGAATTTTACGTAAAATTATTTGATTAAAAATTAATCAAAAACAAATAAAATCTGGAAGTTTTTAATAGCAAGTTTCGAAGTGTTCTATCGCATAATTAAAAAAATTTTTAATGCTTGGATCATAATTTTGAAAATTGCAGTGATTGGAAGTGGTATGGCAGGGTTGGCAACTGCGAGAATTCTCAAGGATGCTGGTCACCAGATCACAGTTTTCGAGGCGCTTCCAGGGCGTGGTATGGATAGTTATAGTCTTGAGTATGAAGGTGGGATTATTGATTCGCCATTACGTGTCATGAATCCAATGCTCTGGAAAAATACATTGAGTCTTGCCACACATTTGGGTCTCAACACTTTTCCAGTACGTACATATATGTCATGTAGCTGGTTATTTGAAGATAAAATCGAAACTTGGCTGACAACATCACGTTCACGCATAGGCAACTTTCCAATCATTAACAATCGAAAAGGATTAAAGCAATATGGCATCCGTTTAGTGAAAGGGATGTTACAACTTAGATCTGCATTGAAGCAGTTTTTTAAATCTAAAAATCAAGATATCACTTTAGATGAGTTCGTTAAATATAACCAAATAGAAGAAGTATTTTGGAATGGGGCAGTCATGCCTGTCCTATTTACCATTTGTACATGTGATGCCAAAACCATTGGTGAATGGCCAGCGAAACCATTGTTGATTTTCTTACGCCAACTGACGGATGGAGATGCACTTCTTCGAATTCAAGGTGGGACGCCAGCTTTCGTTGATAAATTGCTGGAAGATATCGATTTAAGAAGTGGGCAGCCTATTACTCGTGTACAAGAGCAGGGTGATTTAGTCTATGTGGAAAATGAAGCAGGTGAATCTGACTTATTTGATCGCGTGATTGTCGCGACACCAACAACAAAAGTTCATGAGTTTTTAGATGCTGAACAGTTTGCGGATGATATTGCACTTCTCAAACAATTTAAGTTTGTTGATGGTGAATTGGTCATTCATACTGATTCAGTGGTAATGCCTGTGAAGCGTAAAGATTGGTGCGTATTGAGTTATATGATGGATCGTAAATTTACTAAACAGCATTTCACTGTTTGGCTGAATTCGATTGAGCCAACATTAGTGGGTAAATCTCCTGTTTTTCAAACTTGGAATCCAGTAATTGAGATTGATCCTAAAAAAGTAATACATAAAGTGAAACTCACTAGAGCTGTTGTAGACCGTCATACTCTACCACTAACGCATGAGTTGAGTGCTCGTCACCAACAACAAGGTCGTAAAGTATTTTATTGTGGCTCTTGGTCATGTGATGGATTACCAATTTTGGAGTCAGCGGTGACTTCAGCAATGGATATAGCAAAATTACTTGATGCGCCGTTACCATTTTTAGGTTTAAAGCCTAAGGTACAGGTTGCACCAGAGTTAGGATATTAAGGGATTGAATGAAGAAGCTCCAAGCATGGATGAAAGCACCTCAACATAAATACGCGATCAATGCAGTTTTATTGGGGGATCACCGTAATTGTGCTTGGAGTAATTTAGGTCTATGGCAAACTGACCAGCTGAATTATCCACAAGCCTGCGAGTTACTCGCAATAACCCTTGCTCAATCTATCGATTTAAATTCAAAAGATAAATTAATTGATTTAGGTTGTGGGCAAGGTGCTAGCTTAATTTTATGGAAAGAAAAATTTCAAATCGAATACTTGGAAGGAATTGAATTACAACAATATTATGTAAATCATACGCGTAAGTTTTTACCTCATGTCAATCGGATCTCGCAGGGAACATTTTTAAATTTAGAATCTAGATCATTTGAATTTAAATTTGATGCGGCAATTTGCATCGATGCTGCTTATCACAGTAATTTGAATTTATTTCTTCGTTCTGTAGATGGTATTTTGAATTCAAAAGGACGCTTAGCATTTCATTATCTTGCTTTGAATTCAAAGTTCTATACTTTGAGTCCTCTAGCGCAATTGAAAGTTAAATTATTATTAAAAGCAGCTGACGTTCAACTGAACCATTTGCACTCATTCGATGAAACACAATCAATCTTAGTGCAAACGGGTTTTAGAGATATACATATTCAAGATTTGAGTCGCGAGGTATTTGCAGGATTTGCAACGTATATTCAGAGTGATATTTTTAAAAAGAACATCCAAGCTCATTCGTATCACGTTTTAGATTTGGCAAAAATTAAGATGACAGCAAAGTTGTGTGCGAAACTTTATCAAGAGGGAATCGTACGATATGTACAAGTGAGTGCAAGTAAAAAATAAATCATCAAAAACAACAAAGCCTCACTAAAAAGCGAGGCTAAGTATAAAATGGTGCCGGCACACGGATTCGAACTGTGGACCTACTGATTACAAGTCAGTTGCTCTACCAACTGAGCTATGCCGGCAACGTGGAGAGAATAATAGCGTTTTTTCACTAAAACGCAAGTCAAAAATTAATCGATTAATTAAAATTGAGCAGGATGAATTGTTTTTGCTTTATTTTTGATCTTCTTTTCTCCTCATTTTATAGTGATGCCCGTCGTAGCGTGTACAGGCATCTTGAGAGAATTTTATAGGATCAGCTATTTGTTTTTTAGAATACGATCAAGGTCTTGTGCACACTCTTCAAGAGTATAAGCCATATCAAATTGCATTTGAGGTTTTAACTCTTGTGCTAATTTTCTCCATTGCTTAATTAATCTTAGCGCTTTTTGAATTTTGTGTTTATTCACATCTTTAGCGATAGTGGGTGTGTAGCCACCACGTTTTGCATTTTTAATTTGTTTTACATAGTTGGCGCTGTTATTCATATTATCTCCGGAATAGCAGGTTCTCTATTTCATAGGTGTGCAAAAATCATCTATTTGAATAACGTTGTTAGGTTGCTCAGCTCCTTAAGTATTGTTTTCATTAACTTAACATGATGTTGATGACAGTAAAATGAAGCGAGATACGTGCCAAAAGCGAAGTTTTAGGCGAAAAAAAACCGAATCATGAGATTCGGTTTTTAAAATTCTGGCGGTGAAAGAGGGATTCGAACCCTCGATACGCTATTAACGTATACACACTTTCCAGGCGTGCTCCTTCAGCCACTCGGACACTTCACCAAGGCGTGCGATGATAACTAAAAAAAAAGCAGATGCCAAGTTGAAACAATTGATTTAAAGAAAAAGTTTTTAGCCAGTGATATGATTGCCGAAAAATTCTGTCGAATGCATGAAGACTAAAATATGCAAAGCACTGCAAAAAAAGCCGCACTTCCTGCGGTAACATTGGCAGCATTAGGGGTGGTGTTTGGTGACATTGGAACCAGTCCTCTGTATGCATTGCGTCAATGCTTCCTTACGGCTCATATTGCAATTACTGAGGCAACCGTTCTGGGCATTTTGTCGCTCATTTTCTGGTGCATGATGCTCACCATCAGCTTTAAATATGTCTCAGTCATTATGAAGGCAGATAACAATGGTGAAGGCGGTATTATGTCGCTTCTTGCCTTAAATCTCCGTTCAACTCGTATTGCAGATCAGCGCAAAATTTATCTGATTGCCTTGGGCTTTATCGGTGCATCACTTTTTTTTGGTGATGGTATTATTACCCCAGCAATTTCTATTTTATCCGCGATTGAAGGTTTAAGTATTGCGACTCCGATGTTTAATCAATGGTTATTACCATTGGCCGTCGGTATTTTAACAGCACTGTTTTTAATTCAGCGCCACGGCACGGCGACCATGGGTAAGTTCTTTGGACCAATCACATTATTGTGGTTTGCATCTATTGGACTATTAGGCTTATGGAGTGTTATGCAAACACCGTTCGTGTTGGCAATGATCAGTCCGCACTGGGCGTTTGGCTTTATCATCAACCAACCTTTTGTTGCATTCCTCACGATGGGTGCCGTCATTTTAACGATGACGGGGGGTGAAGCACTATATGCAGATATGGGACATTTTGGTCGCATGCCCATTAAGCTTGCTTGGTTTGTGATTGTATTGCCAAGTCTAGTTTTTAACTATGCGGGTCAAGGTGCTTTACTTTTACGAGACCCAAATGCAATTGAGAACCCATTTTACCTGTTGGTTCCTGATTGGGCTTTATTCCCAATGATTGGTCTTGCAACCGCTGCTGCTGTGATTGCCTCACAAGCGGTGATTACGGGTGTATTCTCAATGGTCAATCAAGCGATCCAATTACGCTATTTACCGCGTTTAACCGTGCAACACACCTCTGATATTGAACAAGGACAAATCTATGTCCCATTCATCAACTGGGTATTATTTATTTCAGTCATTATTCTCATTTTATTATTTGAAAATAGTGCGAATCTTGCCAGTGCCTATGGTGTAGCAGTGACCATGACGATGCTGTGTGGTACGATTTTAATTTCGATTTTAGCTTATGGCGTTTGGCGCTGGCCTGTTTGGAAAGTAGCCCTTTTTGCTGTGCCTTTATTAATCATCGACCTCATTTTTGTTGCTTCGACTTCTTTAAAAATTGTTGGTGGTGGATGGGTGCCGATCTTGATTGGTGCAATTGTATTTACCGTTTTAATGACGTGGAAAGATGGCCGTCAAATCGTACTTAATAAGCTTGAGTCTGATGCGTTACCTATTGATCTCTTTATTCAAAGTGTCAAGATGAGTGATGAAACGCTGATCGTTCCTGGGGATGCAATTTTCCTCACAGGAACACCTAATATCGTTCCACATGCGATGTTGCACAATATTAAGCATAATAAGGTTCTACACGAACGTAATATGATGATTACGGTCATTACTAAAGATGTACCATATGTACCTGATATTGAGAGAATTCGTGTAGAAAAGATGGATAATCGATTCTTTAGGATTTTTGTATATTATGGGTTTAAAGACCAACCCAACATTCCAGTTGCGCTGAAAGCGGCATATAAGCAGTTAAATTTTGAATTTGATATGATGCAAATTAGTTTCTTTATTTCACGTGATCGTCTGATTCATACCGTGGGAGAGGGAATGGCGCCATGGCGTGAAAAATTATTTATATCAATGCAGCGGAATACCAGTCCTGTGAGTGATTTCTATTTAATTCCACCAAATCGCGTGGTCGAAATGGGAAGCCAGATCGAAATCTGAGTAAGCGGTTGCTAAAATTTTGGATATAAAAAAACCGCCTCAAAGGCGGTTTTTTTATTAAGTCTAATACCTTACTCAGCCGCTGGTGCTTCTACAGGCGCTTCTTCAGTTGCATTTACTTCAGGTTGAGCTGGAACTGCAGTTTGTGCTTGAGGAGCAGTTTCTTCTGCTTCAGCAGGTGGTAAGTTTCCAATAGGCGCTTTCGCATCAGCAGGCGCTTGTGTTGTGGCACCTTCAGAAATAACTTTCATCTGACCATTAGCTAATACTTCTTGTAAAGTACCAGGCTGACCATTCACTGTTGTTACAACTTTAGCTTTAGAAAGGCTTTCCAAAGTTTCGCCAGCTTGAACTGGTGGCTCAGCAAATGCACTTGCACTTGCTAAAGATAAACCCATTACTAATGCTGTCAAAGAAGTATGTGCTAATTTCATAGTGTCCTCACTTTCAATTCTTTTAATTTACTAAATAACTTTTATACCATCTCACAAGTAATTGATGTAATTCAATCAAATACACGTAAAACCTTAAAGAGTATTAAAAAACTATTCTATAAAAACAACAATTTGTTACTTATTTTGAGTGATATTTGAACGGAATGCGAAGATCCTTTATTCACTTGAAAATTCACTTGATGTACTTCAAATTCATAGCTTGTTAAGCTGTGGCCGGTTTTGAATAAAGCCCACGCATTGGGCCAGAAGTTGAACACGGAATGAATAGGTAATCTGAGTTTGAATAATATTGTGGTAAAAGCTGTATTAGGTATTGTTGCAGCAGGAAGCTTTGCAATTGCTTTCGGTCAAGAAAAGTTGTCTTCATATCTGCCATTTTCAGGTTCGGTTAATAATACAGCTTGTCTAAATCAATTTTATCGCCAAGAGCCACCTTATTTAATCAAAGAGAGCTTAAATAAAGATCGCTACCCATTATGCTTTAATGGATTCACTACTATGTATTCTGGTGTCTCAAAAACACCATTATGGGTAGCTGAATATCTGAATCCAGATCGGCTGAGCCAAAAAATAAAAAGAGAAGACAGTTTCCATGAGGAGACTCGTGTAGCAGAAAAGCATCGAGCATTATTATCAGATTATCGTGGGTCGGGATATGACCGTGGTCATATGGCTCCAAATGCTGATATGCCAAATAAAGCTGCACAGTACGACAGTTTTTCTTTAGCCAATATGGTTCCTCAAGCTCCGCAGAATAACCAACAAATCTGGCGAGAAATTGAGGAAGCGACACGTGCAATCGTTACGAAGCAGAAACATGATGTGTATGTGATTACTGGGCCTGTATATAGTGGCAAAAAACTGAAAACCATTGGACGCGGTGTTATTGTTCCAACAGCGGTGTTTAAAGCCGTATATATACCTAAAACAGGTGCTATTGGCGCATATTACGCTCCAAATAATAATTCACTACAGATGCAAGTGGTCAGTGTATGCCAGTTAGAAGAAGTGCTTGGCATGAATCTGTTTCCTCAACTTACATCTGAGCAAAAGCGTAATACTTATAAATTGCCATTAAAAGCCAATCAGGTCAAAGCCCAAAAAGCGATAGAGTATTCGCACTGGGATGCCGAAAGCCAATGTGCAGTTGATATCTCAACAGATCAACTCAAAGCGCTGCAAAAAGAGTTTAGTAGTCAAAGCGTACCTGTCAATACAACCGCAACGAATCAAGAGGCTAAGATCGATGAACAAGCACAAGATGCAATCGTGAAAGAGTTGGTTCAAGCGTTGTTGCAATATTTATTACAAATCCTTAAATAAAAAAGCTCGAATTCGCCCTGAAGATTCATTTATCTTCAGGGATTGATATTTATAAACTTAAAGAGATTTGCCATGTTTAAGCCTTTTGAAAATGGGACTGAGTCACATTCGATACATGATCTGACGCTTGAAAATGATCTTGATCGTGTGAGTATTTATGGCAACTTACAAATCACCAAAGATCAAGCCGGTTTAGCCGCTGCGAAAGCGTTAAAACAATATTTAGATGCAATGGTCATCTATTTAGAAGATCAAAAAAATTTAGCAGAAAAAATAGAAACGACGGCTGAGAATGAAATAGAAAATCCATTCTTGTGATTCATTAATCATCTTTAGAATGATGGCTTAGATTGACAATCATGAACTGCGAATATGATGTTGAATACGCCACTGCTGGGGCGTCATCTTCATCCACTGACGAAATGCGCGTTGGAATGCACTTTGTTCTGAATAACTGAGCAATAACGAAATCTCATGTAAGCTGAGATAAGGATCTTGTAAATATTGAATCGCTAGAAGTTTGCGGACTTCTTGAACGCGCTGCTGATAGGTATCACCTTGATTTTGTAAATGGCGCTGAAGTTGTCTGACTGACATTCCCACTTGTTCTGCGACAGTTTGAATTTGATAATTGTGTCTTTGGATTCCAATCAGAATGGCTTGCTGTAACCGCTCATCGATTTGTGTGTTATTGGGGAGTCGACTTAACAAATCTTGAGCTTGCTGCATCAGGAGTTTTTGTAAAGTTTGATCAGCTTGTTTAATCGGTGCTTGTAGGAGCTGGCTTGGAAAAGTAAGCTTGACATGAGGCTGAGAGAATTTTACTTTGCTCTGAAAAAAACGCTCATAAATCGCAACATTTTTTGGTGCTGGAAAGCGAAAGTGAATTTCTTGAATATGTAAATGCTCAATACCCGCATAACGTTTTAGAAATTCAACCAATAATGCCATCGCAATTTCATCCGTGATTTGTGTCGACAAATGCATCGGCAAATCTTCCCAACGTACGCTAAATACGCCTTGCTCCAGATCGACGGCGAGAGGTGTACCATCATAAATTAAACGATGATATTCATGATAACGGGTGAGTGCTTCTGCTAGGTTATCGCATGATAAAGCGATATACGCGATAATGCCTAAATGTTGTGGTTTGACCCATTGAGCAATTTCTAACCCTAACGCAGGTTGTGGGTGTACTTCATAAATTTCATTTAATATTTCACGCCAAATGCTAAAGTCAAAGCGTTCGGCTTGCTGAATACTTGCCAATTTTGCAGAAATAGGGAGACCGTTCTCTTCACAATAATTATGTAAGAGATGTCCAAGTCCACCATGAACCGAGCCTGAATAGTCCTTTATCTGCTGCATGTGATTAATACTTTTCTTGTTTTATCAATTGAAATCACGATGAGTTATTAAGCCTGTTTTTACAGTGCCATACAAGCGCTTTTTCTACCATACGACATTGAAAAATATGTCGTGATTTGTCAATGAAAATTTTATCTTGCGTCAATGGTTGAGAGCTTGAGTTAGATATATTGAAAGAAAAGAAACAGGGATTTTGAACATGATTAAAGGTTTTGTTGCAGGCTTAATCATTGCCAATGGATTTGAATGGGTCGCGCATAAATATGTTCTACATGGTGTACACCGTCCGGGTAAAGCGAGGTTTAGTCCTGTGCCTAAAAATATGGAATCTCATTGGGCACATCACCGTGAAGTTAGAACACAAGATTTCCATGATGAGGGTTATGTAGAGGGAATCTCAAATTGGCGAACAAAAAATGAAATCGTATCATTGGGGATTGTTGCTGCTGTATTTGGAACAGCATTTTATCCAATCTCGAAAGGCATGAGTTTATCCGTGCTTTATAGTGCTTGTAACTACTACTACACGCATCGCAGAGCTCACCTCGAACCTCATTGGGCAAAAAAGAAAATTCCTTGGCACTATGACCACCATATGAACGCCAATCAAGATGCAAATTGGTGTGTCACTAAGCCTTGGTTTGATTACATTTTAGGGACACGCGTCATTTCAACGCCAGATTTGAAGGAAGATAACCCTTTAGGGGTGCAGTTACCGTCTTTTATTTCAAAACGAGTCAATCATATCGTTGAACAATATTTCCCCGCAAAGTGGGTTGAGCAGAAAGCAGCGCGCTCCGATATTTCAAAAAAAGCTTTGGCTATAGTGGAGTAAGTCAGATTAGATATGGAATTGGCTGAATTGACGTCTGATTTGTCATGTTTGGTCAATAAAATATGTAGCTTTTGTCAAGATTTCGTGCAGATCTGTCATTTATGATATGAGATGAATAAATCGGAGAATGAAAATCTGATGGTAGAACTCTCCAGTTTATCGCTTTGCATAACGAACCAAGCGCTGTTTTTTCTTGGTTTTTAGGGCCTTCGGGCTCTTTTTTTTGCAAAAAAAAGAGGCATTTGCCTCTTTTTTATGGGGCATGATTAAAGACGCATTTCAATGCCTTGTTCAGCTAAATATTGTTTTGCTTCCGGGATAGTGTGTTGACCAAAGTGGAAGATAGAGGCTGCAAGCACTGCATCAGCACCCCCTTGTAAAATTCCGTCTGCTAGATGTTGAAGATTACCCACACCACCTGAAGCAATCGTTGGAATCGTTACACGATCATTAATCTGACGCATCAATGCTAAGTCATAACCAGCTTTTGTACCATCTGCATCCATTGACGTAATGAGCAATTCGCCTGCGCCGTATTCTGCCATTTTCACAGACCATTCAATCGCATCGATACCCGTTGGTTTGCGACCACCATGTGTGAAAATCTCCCACTTATTTTCACCCGTTTTTTTTGCATCAATCGCAACTACAATACATTGTGCACCAAAACGTTGAGAGGCTTCTTGAACGAATTCAGGATTAAAGACAGCAGCTGAGTTAATACTGACTTTGTCTGCACCAGCGTTAAGCAATAAACGAATATCTTCAACTTTACGAACACCGCCACCTACGGTCAGTGGTACAAATACAGTTTCAGCCATACGCTCAACCGTACGGTAAGTGGTGTCACGCCCATTAGATGTTGCAGTGATATCGAGAAAAGTAATCTCATCTGCACCTTGTTCGTTATAACGACGTGCTACTTCAACTGGGTCGCCTGCATCACGAATATCAAGGAATTGAACACCTTTTACAACTCGACCGTTATCTACGTCGAGGCAAGGAATAATACGTTTAGCAAGCATAATTTTTTCCAAAAATAACAGCCGATTATGAAACTTACAGACTTTGGTGCTACACCTTGGTAGTCGGAGCAGGTATTCTATCAAAATAATGTAAGTTTTTTCGCAGGTTTTTTTATGTCGGTTTATACCACTTTGACTTTAAAGGAAGTTCAGGATTTTGCTACGCCTTATGGATTAGAGGTGATTGACCTGATTCCGATTCAAGGAGGTATTCAAAATACGAACTATTTTCTAGTTTGTGCAGATCAAACCGAATTTGTTTTAACAATTTTTGAAGATATGGATAAGCAAGGCGCAGGTGAACTCGTCCCTGTACTTGAGCATCTGGGTCATGCAGGTCTGCCTGTGCCTGTACCTTTGAAACATTCAGGACGTTCGATTCAGATCTTAAAAAATAAACCTGCACAAATTGCGCCTAGAATGCGTGGCAAGCATCCTATGCCTTCATCACTTGAACAGGTTCAGTCCATTGCTATTGCACAGGCTCAAATACATGTGGCTCTCGATAACTTTCCCTTAGAGCGCGCAGAGTATCGTAATCATGATTATTGGTTAAGTGTGGCTCAGCAGCTTCGACCTACGTTAAATCCAGCCGATCAAGTATTATTAAATAGTTTGTTAGGTTTATATGACGCTCTTACCGCAATGTACCCTGATCGTCCACGAGGTTTTATCCATTCTGACCTATTTAGAGATAACACTTTATTTGAAGGGGCTACTTTAAAAGGGATACTCGATTTTTATGAGTTGAATAAAGATGAACTTTTGTTTGATATCGCCATTACGATGAATGATTTCTGTACGGAATATCCAAGTGTTCATTTGAATGAGGAAAAGGCCTTAGCATTCTTGGAGGCTTATCAAAGTGTACGTGAAATGACCAGTGATGAAAAATCATGTCTAGAACTCTATTTAGCGATGGCAGCTGGGCGTTTCTGGATGATGCGTTTGCTAGTGGCTCAAAAGAACAAAGAAATGGGGCGTGTTGGCGAAGATATTTTGCAAAAAAATCCTTTAGAAATGCGCAATATGCTGGTTGAACGATTAAAATTTGTAACAGCTTAAAAAATTTAAAAAATCTGGGGGAAATATGCGTGATCAAGGTCGTCTAGTTGAATGGTTTGATGAAAAAGGCTATGGATTTATTCAACCCAATGATTCATCCAAAGATCGCGTTTTCCTTCACATTAAAGATTTTGCCAAACCAGGCCCAAGACCGATTCCAGGTTGTGCTTTGGAGTATATCGTTCAATTGGATGGTCAAGGTCGATTTAAAGCGAAACAAGTAACATACTTAAAAGCGACTCAGGCAAAAAAAGTAAAAACGAAGCCGCGTCATTCACCAGTTACTCAACAAAAAATGCAACCGATGCAAGTAGCGATTATTGCTTATATCTTGACGCTTGCTACATTAGTCCTATTGGGGCTATTGAGTATGATGGTGGTGTTGGTCATTTTATTGATGAACCTGATCACCTATGGCTTATATGCACACGATAAAGCGGCGGCTCAACAGGGGAGTCAACGTGTACCAGAAAATACATTACATGTGGTTTCTCTATTAGGAGGATGGCCGAGTGCTTGGCTTGCTAAGCAACGCTTGCGTCATAAAACACAAAAACAACCATTTCGAAAAATTTATTTCTGTACTATAGCGTTTAATATACTGATTATTTTATGGATAATTTCACCATTTAATGGTTTGAAATTATAAAGCCTCAAAAAAATTAAAAAGGTGACTTTATGAATTATACAGCTGATCAAGATCCAAACCGCAGCTTAACGATTTTACTTTATATCCTGTATATCATCGCTATTTTTTCAGCAGGTATTTTGGCGGTTATTGCGCTAATTATTAACTATTGGAAACGATCAAAGGTACAGGGCTCAATTTTTGAAAGTCATTTTACTTGGCAAATTCGTACTTTTTGGTGGTATTTAATTTGGAATATCATCGCGTTCCTGCCGTTTTTGTTCTTATTCTTCACGGGTGACAATCCTAATGCCTTTGCTGGTGTAGCACTGGGTGCAACAACATTCTGTATCGCAGTGATTGGTTTGTCATGGGTTTGGATTGTTTATCGTGCGATCAAAGGAATTATTAAGGTCAATGATAACGAGCCAATGTATCAATAATTAAAACTCATGAATGGGGTGGTGTCATGATTATTGAGCATGTTCATTTAAATATCAAAATGAACCAGAGTGAGGCATTCGAAAATGCTTTTAAATTAGCTAAAGACATTATTTCACCAATGAAGGGGCTAAATGCGGTTCAGCTGATTAAAAATACGAATAATGAACATGCTTATATTTTACTGATTTACTGGAACAAACTTGAAGATCATACGGAAGGTTTTAGGCAGTCAGAGGCGTATTTAAAATGGAAGGAACTCTTGCATCCCTTTTATGCGCCTATGCCTGAAGCACAGTATTTTCAACCATGTATGATGTTAAAGCTAAAAGAGCCCCAATAAGCTTATTCTTTCTTCTTAAATTTTGGTCTCCACTCACTGGTAATTACACCGAGCACAACCAACACGCCACCTAAAATTGAGAGCATAGCTAAACGCTCACCTGCTAATCTCCCAATCAAAGCCGCCCAAACAGGTTCGCCAGAATAAATAATGGCAGCCTGTGAAGGATCAACCACGCGTTGAGCCCAGTTCATGACTAACTGAATGATTGCACTTGCAAGTCCTAATCCTCCAATAATCGCAACGAAGATCCAGTTAAACTCAGGGAGTTGTGTTTCACCCACCAATGGTGCCATTAGAAAACAAATTAACGATGCAAAAATGAGTTGTAATATCGTCACTCGGCGTAAATTGACTCGAGGTGCAAAGTAACTAATGAGAATAATTTCAAGCGCAATCGCAATTGATCCTATCAAGGTAATGATCTGACCAAATTCAAGCCGAATAGCACCAAACCCATTGCCTGTTAAGAAAACTAAACCTACAAAGGCGAGTCCTGCCCCTATCCATGTCATGACATGTGGCCTTTTTTTAAAGAGCAACCACAATAAGATGGGAACCAACGGCACATAAAGTGCTGTCAAAAAGGCAGACTCGCTACTGGTGATGGTCTGTAAGCCAATGGTTTGCGTTCCATAGCCAATTGCAATCACTGTTCCAATGCAAAATCCTGCCCAAATATCTTTGGCACTAAAATATTTACAATATTGAAGTGAGATCAGACCAACAGCCAGCGCAGCTGCTGCAAATCGAAAGGCAACGAAAAGCACTGGTGTGCTGAAGTTCAGTCCATATTTGACTGTTATGAAACTGGCACCCCAAATCATCGTAATTGCAATAAGGGCAAGTTGTGGTGTTTTGGTTTTGAGGGTAGGAGATAAATTCAACATATTTTTTAAGTAAGAAAAAAGAGGTCCTAAGACCTCTTTAGAAACATGCGCTATTAGAGCGCTTGTTCATCAAGTAATAATTGAGCTTCACGAAGATTTAAAGTGCCTTCATAAATTGCACGACCAGTAATCGCACCTAAAATACCAGGCTGACCTTTTAAGTTGCGAACGTCGTCAAGATTGGTCACACCGCCTGAAGCGATCACAGGTAAACCTGAATAAGTCGCAAGATTAACTGTTTGTTCGATATTCACACCTTGCATCATGCCATCACGTGCAATATCTGTATACACGATACTAGATACACCAGCATCTGCAAAGCGTTTAGCTAAATCAGTTGCTTTTACGTCAGTTACATTTGCCCAGCCATCAGTTGCGACCATGCCATTGATTGCATCAATACCGACAATGATGTGGCCTGCGAATTTTCTACAAGCTTCCTCAACAAACTCAGGTTCTTTGACTGCTTTTGTACCAATAATGACGAATGATACACCTGCATCTAAGTAGTGTTCGATAGTTTCAAGAGAACGGATGCCACCACCAATTTGAATTGGCAGTTCAGGTTGTGCTTTTGCAATCGCTTCCACAACAGGTTTGTGAATAGGTGTACCAGCGAAAGCACCATTTAGATCAACTAAATGTAAACGGCGAGCACCAGCGTCTACCCAATGTTGTGCTGTTGCCACAGGATCATCAGAGAAAACGGTATCGTCTTCCATACGACCTTGTTTTAAACGGACACATTTACCATCTTTAAGGTCAATTGCAGGGATAATCAGCATGCTTTCGCTCCTTGCCAGTATTCTGGAGTTTATTCGCAGCAATCTTAGCAAAGAAACATCAAATGAGCGAAGTAACAATGAAAAAAAACCGTCAGAACAATGTTGACGGTTTTTAATACGAACTTTGAATTAAATGTATGGTGTTGTATCTAAGTTAGAGATTAGATCAAAGCTAGTTGGTGTGATACTGGTTGGGATTGCACCTAAAGCATTTGTGATCTCTCCCGTGAATCCTACAAGATCACCCACGACAGGAATCGATGACAGAGCATCTGTTACAGGTGCTAAATCATCCAGTAAATTATCCAATGTTCCTGAGACGTCTCCTAATGTTCCTGTGACACTGCCTAAAGGATCATCAATGAGACCAGTCACGAGATCAAGAGGTTTGGTACTTGCGACATAATCTCCCGTTTCACTCACGAATCCCAAAAGATTTGAAGAAGTTTCTCCGACAACATCTACAACAGCACCTAAACCTGGCACTTGGCTTAGCAGGTCGGTCACGGGATCGGCTAAACCAGCGACTTCACCTACAACATTTGAAACATCTTTGATGGTTTGGCCTACAGTTGCAGTAGTGCCATTCAATGCAGTATTAATGCCCCCTAATAGATCTCCCTTCGAAAAATCATCAGCGATAGCGTGTAAGCCTCCGCTTAAATTTCCTAGTAAATTATTTTCAAGATTGAGTACCGATTCCACTGTATCTCCGATCAGTGGCAATTCTGTTAACTTATCCGTTAATGGTTTGGTCAGCGTCCCTACTGTGTCAACAACGGTATCTACAACTGTCGTTACGGTTTCTAGAATAAAACCAACTGCTTTCGTAATTCCCTGTAAAGCAAGGCTTAGAACGCCACTGATTTTTCCAGTAAAAAGTTTAAACATGTGCAGATTGCTCCAAAATATATCTGGTTAGTGTTGGATCTTTGTTGTTTCAGCAAGTTCATAATTAACAAAGAAAAAAATTTCAGACAAATCGAAAAAAAACAATATAAGTGGAATAATTTTGAAGATATGCCGTAAAAACAGCAACTTAATACAACACAAGGGTAATGTTTAAAAATGTTAACAAAATCAATTATTTATTGTGGTTTAATTTGGTGCTTGATAGAATAAATGTACACTTATAATGCATGAATATTATCGAGTAGCATGGTGTAAATACCTAAAATGCCAACTTGTTCGATTCGTTGATTGATTTTGTGAATTTTGTGAATTTTTTTAATGATTAAAATTGGTGCTCATTGTCTTTACATAAGTTAACAATTAATCATTGGGTCAATTTATTTTTCTTTTTAATTCAAACTGAGTAATGAGAAAAATTAGATCACACTTTTATTTGTGAATTATCTATATTGAAAATAATTTCAATTTCATCTGATTTGTTTGGCAATATTAGACTCAACTGCATAGGCTTAATGTTAAATTGAAACTGCAGACAGTGAATAAGATTTGGACAGAAGCGATGGCAGTTCAAGAAGATGATTTATTTAGCGAAGGTGCTAAAAAACTTAGAAAATTGATCAAAGAGAAAAACATTAAACCGACTGATGTGGTGAATGCATTGGGAGTCTCTAAGGAAACGCTGTCGAAATGGGTGCAAGAGTCAACTCCTGCCAATGCTCAACATCTAGTTGAATTAGCGAAAGTACTGAGTGCTGCAGAACGATGGGTTTCAGACGCTAAAGATGGTAAAAAATCAGAAAGTTTTAAACAGTATCCTTTGAAGGATGAGTTGGCTTTAAAAGATGCAACGCCAGAACAATTAATTTCAGAACTTAAAAGTCGTTATGCTGCGCTGAATCTAAAAGCAGAAATTAAAGTAACTGTTGAGCCAATTGAAGGTGGCTTTGTCGTAAAAGATATTTAGAGTAAAGTCTGAAAAAAAGCTCACTGAAAACAGTGAGCCTTATTATGGCTTTAAATTTTCCACTCTACAAAATTTTTCAACAACTGTAAGCCAGCTGTATGACTTTTTTCTGGATGGAACTGCGTAGCAAACAAATTATCTTTATGGATTGCGGTGCAGAATTCCAAACCGTAGTTACATGTCGCAGCAATGATCTCAGATTGTTTCGGTTCAACATAGAAACTATGTACGAAATAGAAACGAGCATCTTGATCAATGTTGTTCCACATTGGATGGCTTGGATCTGCTTGGTGTACCTGATTCCAACCCATATGGGGAACTTTTAAACCTTCAATATCTGGAAAGCGTTTAACAGCACCATCAAAAATGCCTAATGCATCTGCACCACCATTTTCTTCAGAGTGTTGCAGCAGAGCTTGCATGCCGACACAAATCGCAAGGACAGGCTTGTTGAAAACGGCATTGCGTACAACCTCGTCAATGCCAGCCTCGTGCATACCTTGCATGCAATCACGCATTGCACCAACGCCTGGGAACACAATTTTATCTGCTTGAGCAATCAGCTTAGGATCATTGGTCACATCAACGGTTGCACCAACATGCTCAAGTGCTTTTGCTGCTGAGTGAAGATTTCCCATGCCATAATCAAGAAGGGCAATACGGGTCATTACAAAGTACCTTTGGTTGAAGCTACAGTATTTTCTGCACGTGGATCTACTTCACAAGCCATACGAAGTGCTCGTGCAAATGCTTTAAATACACTTTCAATTTGGTGATGGCTATTTTTACCTTTCAAATTGTCTATGTGGAGTGTCATTAATGCGTGATTCACAAAGCCTTGGAAAAACTCAGAGAATAGGTCGACATCAAAAGTACCAATGCGCGCGCGCGTAAATGGAATGTCCATCCATAAGCCAGGGCGGCCTGATAGGTCAACAACGACACGACTCAAGGACTCATCAAGTGGTGCATAGAAGTGACCATAGCGACGTAAACCTTTTTTGTCACCTAAAGCCTGTGCAAATGCCTGACCAAGGGTAATACCACAGTCTTCTACTGTATGGTGATCATCAATTTCTAAATCGCCGTCGCAATGAATATCGATATCAAATAAACCATGACGCTTGATTTGGTCGATCATATGGTCTAAAAATGGAACACCTGTATTGAGGGTGCCTTGACCAGTACCATCAAGATTCACGCGAACACGAATTTTGGTTTCGTTTGTGTTTCTTACCACTTCACTGATACGTTGCGTCATAGACACGTTCCTCAAAAACGTTAAAAATGATGAATGTAGATTTTCGATGTCACGAAAGTGACAGCATATTAGATTGCTCAGGAGGGTTAATCAATGCCTATAACCGTACATGCAATAACTTCGCTTGATAATGTTGAAGTTCGTGAACAGCTTGAGCGCTTATATGACACCAGTCCAGAATTTAGTGACGGACAAGATGCCATTGAACAACTTGAGCAAAACTTAGCTCAGTATACCTTACTTTACACGGCAGAATTTAATACAAAGATCATTGGGGCCATTTGGTCAACTGGACAAGGTGAAAGTCGAACGCTTGAAAATATCGTAGTTCATCCGGCTAACCGTGGACGTGGTGTCGCAGAGCGCTTAGTGAGTGAAGCATGTCGAATGGAAGAAGAGAAAGGCGTTAATCATTTTGAGCCTGGATGTGGTGCAATACATCGTTGTTTAAGTAGTTTGGAAAAAATTTAAAACTATTGTTCGATTTTAAATATTAAAAGTCAGTCAATACTGGCTTTTTTTATTGGATTTGTATGTATTTACATCGAATAATCTAAATGTTGTTTTAAAAACATCCATTTGTTTAAATATCCCAAAAACTTGCTTGACTATATCGAGATGAAACTGTTTAATACGCGACATCGGCGTGATAGCTCAGTTGGTAGAGCAACGGATTGAAAATCCGTGTGTCCCCAGTTCGATCCTGGGTCTCGCCACCATATTCTTTTAAGAATTTGTATTTTCAATCTCTGATCCCATCAGAGATTTTTTTTGGGTAAAATTTACTCGAACAAATAAAAAATGCATGATTTTTATTGACTATTGAGCTCAGTTACGGCTTAATACACCCCATCGGCGTGATAGCTCAGTTGGTAGAGCAACGGATTGAAAATCCGTGTGTCCCCAGTTCGATCCTGGGTCTCGCCACCATATTCGAAAAATCCTCAACAATGTTGAGGATTTTTTTTGCTTATAAAATAATACAAAATGAATCGAAGTCATTCATCATCCATTTTTTTTGATGTGCTAAGGTTGATTTCTCGATCAAATTCAGAATAAAAAATGAAAGACCTATTTTCTGATCAAAGTGAGCTTTATCAACAAGCTCGTCCAAGTTATCCACAAAGTGTGATTGACGAAATCTTCAAATATGTTCAGAACTATGAAATGGCTTGGGATTGCGGGGCAGGTTCAGGACAATTCACCCGCTTATTGGCTCCGCATTTTAATCAAGTCATTGCAACGGATATAAGCGCAGCACAACTTCAGCAAGCCCCAGCAATAGATAATGTAATTTACCGAATTGATAATGCTGAACATAGCAATTTTAAAGCACAATGTTTTGACCTGATTACAGTTGCCCAAGCCATTCATTGGTTTGACTTCGAGTTATTTTTTCAAGAGGTCTATCGAACACTGAAGCCCCAGGGTGTCTTTGCAGTGATTGGATATGGGCTTATTGAAGTGGAGAATGAGGAGCTTCAAAGCTGTATTGAAAAGCTATATCACCAAGTATTGAAAACATATTGGGAGAGTGAGCGTCACTATATTGATCTGAAATATCAAACGATTCCATTTCCTTTTGAAGAAATCCCGACCTGTGAGCAGCACATGCATTGTAAATGGCGGATTGATCAATTGATTGATTATTTAAATACATGGTCAGCTTTAAAGAAATATCTTAAACAAAATACGCAAGCCAATAATCAGGCGACACAAATCTTAAATCAGATGAGCCAATATGCCTTAACTTTGAATAATGATACCGGTCATAAATTTAATATTCGATTCCCAATATTTTTACGGATCGGTAAATTGATAAATGCTCCTGTTTTATAAAATTTCTTAATGATCGTGAATGAGTCTTTTAGCAAGGCATACAACTTCTTTTTCGTCATATCCCAATTGTTCATAAAAGTTTTGAATATCAATAAATTCTTTTTGCACTAAAAGCTGAACTTCTGGACAACCAAGTGCAATCAATCTTTTTTCCAAATGTTGAATCAACGCTGTAGCAACACCATTCCGTTGATGATTGGGATGTACCGCGAGGTAATTGATCCACCCGCGATGACCGTCGTAACCACCCATTAATGTTGCGATAATGAACTGATCTTTCACAGCCACCAAGAATAAGTCATCTTTTTGTGCAGCCTTCCTAAAAATATCAATTTCCGGATTATTCCATGGTCGTGTTAGATCACATCTTTCCCAGAGTTGAATGATGTCTTCTAAGTCAGTCTCAATATAAGGACGAATGATAAACATGATGCGCTCAAATGGTGGTTAATTTTAATACAGAGATTAGCCTACTCTGATGAAATTGATAACTCATAATCATCTTATGTGTCTATTTTCTGCTTTACATTTATGCAGTCTTTTTTAGATAGGAAGATAAATATCAATAAAAAAGATTTGTCTGTGACGTGAGTCTAACAATTCTTGTTAAGTAAATGATATTTAAGATAAATGGTAGTTGTGTTTGGCTGAAATGTTTTTAAAGATGGCTTTTATTACGTTCAGTGAGAGCGATGGGGAATGAGACAATTTAAGCAAGTTTTGTGGGGAATCTGTGCTTGGGGTCTTTCGAGTTTGAGTTGGGCGGCACATCCTAACAATGGGCATTTTAAATTACTGCCAGATGATCAGTTAAGTTTGGTCAATGCTTTAGGTATTGAGGAATCTCAAATTCGTGAAATTACATCTTTTAAATCTCAGGATTTAAACCATTTAGAAAATTTCGTGAGTGATAGAAAAAGGATTCATTATACAAAGGATGAAGAGCAACCTTTTAAAGCGCTTATGGACTTAACATCTATGAACTCTTTACAATTCAATGGACAGGTTTTGGAGCAGCGGTTTGATCTTCAAAATCGGCAGATTTACATTAAATTTGGCCCAATTCGTGTTGACCGAATGGAGATGCAGTTAAATATGGATGGAGTTTACCAATTAGGTCATATTTTAAATCCACCACAAGCACTTCTTTCGTCAGCTAAATTTTGACTCCATTGATATTTATTTGATGTCCCATAAAAAAAGAACCTCTATTACGGAGATTCTTTTGGGATTAAAGCCTGTGCACACCTTCTGTGTTTTTCTTGCCTAATTTTTAAAGTAACGGATAAAAAAGAATCCCCAAAGATGGGGATTCTTTTTAGATTAAAGCCTACGCGGACTTCGTCCTTATCTTACGTAAAAAGAAAAGCAGTGCTTTCTTTTTTTACTCAGGCTTTAGGCCTTCAGCTTTTTCTAAAGTTTCATCATTGTTGAAGAACTTTTCACGTTGTTCTTCAAGAAATTTTTTTGCATCAGCTTCAAAGACATTTAAACGTTTTTCATTGATTAAAGTAGTTTGATGCTTTAACCATTCGCCCCATGCTTGCTTAGAAACACTATCAAATAGTTCCTGACCTTTAGGACCAGGGAATGGTGCAAAATCCAAACCTTCCATTTCTTTTTGATACTTACGGCAAAATACTTGGCGAGACATATCAATACTCCAAAAATATAATCAGAAATTAAGCGTAAAGAGCTTCTAAACGCGCATGAGCACGCTCAATTGCTGCTTCAACTTGAGCAGGTGCTGTTCCACCGATGTGGTTACGTGCATTGACAGAAGCTTCTAAAGTTAATGCTTTTTCAAAGACGTCAGCTTGAATTAAATCAGAGAATTGTTGAAGTTGTTCAAGCGTAAGTTCTGATAAATCCTTACCTTCTTGTACGCCAAGCGCAACTGCTTTACCGACGATTTCATGTGCATCGCGGAATGCAACACCATTTTTCACTAAGTAATCAGCAAGGTCGGTTGCTGTTGAGAAACCACGCAGCGCAGCTTCGCGCATTTCAGGAATATTTGGAACAAGCGCAGGAATCATGTCTGCGAAAGCCATTAAAGAGCCACGAACCGTATCAATAGCATCAAATAATGGTTCTTTATCTTCTTGGTTGTCTTTGTTATATGCCAAAGGTTGACCTTTCATGAGGGTTAGTAGACTCATTAAGTCACCATATACACGGCCTGTTTTACCACGAACAAGTTCAGGTACATCAGGATTTTTCTTCTGAGGCATGATTGAAGAGCCTGTGCAGAAGCGGTCAGGAATATTCACAAACTTGAATTGTGCAGATGTCCAAAGAATTAATTCTTCAGACATACGAGATAAGTGCATCATGATGAGTGATGCCGCAGCATTAAACTCAATACCAAAATCACGATCAGATACAGCATCTAATGAGTTTTCTGCAACTGCTTCAAACCCTAAAAGTTCTGCTGTATAAGCACGATCGATTGGATAAGTGGTACCTGCAAGCGCAGCAGAACCTAAAGGCATACGATTCACGCGTTTACGGCAGTCAATCAAACGTTCTGAGTCACGTACCAGCATTTCAAACCATGCCATTAAATGATGTCCAAACGTCACAGGCTGTGCAGTTTGAAGATGTGTAAAGCCAGGCATAATTGTATTTGTATTTTTAGCAGCCAAACCTAGAATGCCTTTTTGCAGTTTGTGTAATAACCCTAGGATGGCATCAATTTCATCACGTACATACAAACGAATATCCGTTGCTACTTGGTCATTACGGCTACGACCTGTATGTAATTTCTTCCCTGTAATCCCAATACGTTGTGTTAATCGAGATTCAATGTTCATGTGAACATCTTCTAAATCAATACGCCATTCGAAGTTGCCAGCTTCAATGTCCGCTTTAATTGCGGTTAAGCCTGCGATGATGTCATCACGCTCTTGTTCAGTGAGTACACCGACTTTTGCCAACATCGTTGCATGTGCGATTGAACCTGCAATATCTTGTTTATAAAAGCGTTGGTCAAATTGGACAGATGCTGTAAATTCAGCGACAAAGGCATCAGTTGCTTCGGAAAAACGACCGCCCCACATACCTGAAGTTTGGGCTTGTGACGGATTAGAGGAATTAGAAGATGTGGTCATGTCGGCTCAGTAAAAGAAAAAGCAGTAATTTTGCATCCAGTATAACAAATTCAAATCAAGATGCCGAAGTCTTGCCTATGGATAATTCTTCAAAAGATAAACAAGAATTTATTGATGCGAATTTCTTTGTACGTATTGGGCAATGGCAATATTTTGCAGAGTTATTTATTGCCAGTATTTTTTTGGCGTTATTGCTGTGCCTAGCAGAGTCACAGTCTTGGTCAAATTTACAGGCATCACAAGTGATCAAGTATGTGCTTTATATCAATTGGGTGGTATTGGTCTTTATTGCCGTAATTGATTTATTTAGGGAGTTTTGGCAAAAACTAACCACTTTGCAGTCTGCGATTTATACATTTGTACTATTAGAACTCATCATCCTCTTCACTACTTGTAGTTTGAATTTTCTGTTTTTTTGGGGAAGTAACTTTTCTTTACAAAAATTTTCATGGTTACTTTTATTTGATCATGTGATTTTACACATGAGCTATGGCGTATTGTTGATCACTTTTTGTTTACGATATATCTATGTTCGGGGTGAGTGGTTAAAGCAGCAACAAGGTGAATTGAATGCTCGAATTCAAGCCATGCAAGCAAGAATACATCCACACTTTCTTTTTAATAGTTTAAATAGTGTGGTGAGTCTGATTGGGAGTGATCCAGATAAAGCAGAGCAAATGCTCATCGATCTTTCAAGGTTGTTTAGAGCAAGCTTTCAAGAGCTGAAAATTGTCACATTAAAAGAAGAAATCCAATTGTGTGAACATTATTTGGCGGTTGAAAAGCTAAGGTTGGGTTCGAGATTAAATGTGGAATGGAATATCTTGCAACCAGAGCAGTTGGGCCAAGCAAGTATTCCTTTTTTAACTTTACAGCCTTTAATTGAGAATAGTATCTTTCATGGGGTGGAGAAAAAGTTAATTGATGCAAAGATTGTCATATTGGTTGAAATATTACAAAATCAAGTCACTATAGTCATTACTAACCCTTATATAGCCGATAAAATGGCCAATAGGGAGGGGAATGGTATTGCGATAGAAAACGTGAAACAGCGTTTGAAAGCACACTATGGGTATACGGTACAGTTTAGGAGTCATGCAGGTAATGGAATTTACACGACTGTAGTCCAGTACCAATATAAATAAAATCAAGTTAATACATTAAAATAAGTAACGTTAACTTGAGCAAGGAGGAACAATGGACATCCTAATTTGTGATGATGAGCCACTCGCGGTTGAGCGCTTATCTCGCTTGGTCACTCAATTGGGGCATCAAGTTGTTGCAACTGCGCACCATGGAAAAGAAGCTTTGACCTTAGTGCAACAATATGAGCCTGATGTAATTTTACTTGACATCCAAATGCCTGAAATGGATGGTTTGACATGTGCTCAGCATCTTTCACAGCTAAACCCAATGCCCGCTATTGTTTTTTGCACGGCCTATGATGAGCATGCTTTGACTGCTATTCAGGCACAAGCGAAAGGCTATTTATTAAAACCGATTATCAAATCAGAATTAGAAAATACACTCAATAATTTAACTAAACTTACTCAAGCTCAAATGTCGAATATAGAGCAAAAAGAAAATATGGAAGAAAAACATCAACGTCAGCAAATCGCTGCGAAAACGTATCGTGGTCTTGAACTCATTCCTATCGAAAATGTTTACTATTTTCTAGCTGATCAGAAATACGTAACAGTACGACACAAAAACGGCAGTGTGTTGATTGATGAGACTTTAAAAGATTTAGAACGTGAGTTTTCAAATAAATTTATACGAATTCATCGAAATGCGCTGATTGCATTGGATTATTTGGATGGATTGGAGTTGGTTGCTTCAGGCCAGTATCAAGTTCGTTGTCGTGAACTTGAAGAGAAATTGGCGGTCAGTCGCCGTCACTTACCTTTGCTTAGAGAAAGAATGCAAAATATTTAGTTGCCTAAAATTATAGTGATTGCCGAACAATTTACTTGCAATTTTGGGACAGCAGGGTAAGTTTAGGATGTCTAAAGTTTGGCAGCATTAAAATGATCAAAACCTTAAAAATTGCAACTCGTCAAAGTCCATTGGCTTTATGGCAAGCGGAGCATATTCGTGAGCGACTTGAGACCCTACATGCTGGCCTAAAAGTTGAGTTGGTGACGTTTGTGACCCAAGGTGATAAAATTTTAGACACTCCTTTAGCCAAGATTGGTGGAAAAGGTTTATTTGTTAAAGAGCTTGAGGCTGCATTACTTGATGGTCGTGCAGATCTGGCTGTCCATTCCATGAAAGATGTGCCGATGGCGCTCCCAGAAGGATTAAGTCTTGCCGTGATTTGCGAGCGAGAAGATCCTTTAGATGCTTTTGTTTCGAATACTTATAGCAAGTTTGAAGATTTGCCCCTTGGTGCCAAAGTGGGAACCTCAAGTTTGCGTCGTAAATGTCAAATTTTAAAAGCCCGTCCAGATCTTGAGATTATAGATTTACGTGGAAATGTAGGCACACGACTATCTAAGCTTGATGATGGGCTTTACGATGCCATCATTCTGGCAAGTGCAGGCTTAAAACGTTTAGGTTTAGCAGAGCGTATTCGACACACGCTGGATGCACAGACGAGTTTACCCGCAGTTGGCCAAGGTGCATTAGGTCTTGAGTGTCGAGGTGACGATGCACGCGTATTAGAGTTGATTCGACCTTTATTACATGCAGAAACTGATGCGTGTGTTCGTGCAGAACGGGCATTTAATGCTTATTTGGAAGGCGGGTGTCAGGTACCGATTGCGGGATATGCGACTTTAAATGATCAACAGATTCAATTAGAGGGGCGCGTAGGCAGTGTGGATGGTCAAACATTATTGGTTGCTAAAGTAGAAGGTCCAGTTGAACAAGCTGAAACGTTGGGTGTTTCACTAGCAAAAGCTTTGATTGACCAAGGTGCTGCTGATTTATTAAAAGCACTGTATAAATAAAAAAATGAAATGAAGTTTATCAATACTCGACCTGCAGATCGTGCTAAGCCTCTCAATGAGGCACTGGTACGTGCAGGATATGAGCCTATCGAGTTATCTGTACTAGAGTTGGCTGCTGTTCATTGGAGTGATGAACTTGATCAGCTCTTTCAGCAATTAATTTCAGCACAAGTGATTGTGGTCGTCAGTCCAACAGCCGTTGAAGTTGGCATGCAGTTTCTCGAAAAATCGGGACTTAGATTGACCGATTTAAATCATATCAAATGGATTGCAGTTGGCCGGAAAACAGCTGAAGCTCTAAGTCGATATGGTGTTAAAAGTTTAGTTCCAGATGTTGAAACATCTGAAGGAATGTTAAGTCTTCCGATTTTAACACATAATGCTGATCTCAAACGTATTGCGTTTTGGCGGGGAGAAGGTGGCCGTCAGTTCATGATGCAGCAGTGTCGTGCTGCTAAAATTGAAGTATTTAATTTTGTTTTATACTCCCGCTACTGCCCAAGTGATGCTCAAGATAAATTTAAACATCTACTTGAAGCATTCAATGCAAATCCACAACCTTATGCTGTATTGATTAGTAGTGAAGCCAGTTGGAAAAATTGGCTGAGTTTATGCAAAAATTATCCTGTATTTATGCAACACGGTCATTACTTGGTTTTGGCGGATCGGTTATATCAGATCGTGTGTATGTATCAACAGACCTCAAATACTAAATTTCAAATCACTCAAATTGCGGACTTAATGCCAGATACGATTTTGTCGCAGCTTGAAAGTGAACATAGGCACTCATGAAGAAAATTTTATATCTATTCATTTTAGGCTTAATCATTTGGTTGATTAAACTCAGCTATGATCATTTTTCATTACAAGAAAAAGTTGAGTTGCTACAACAAACTCAACATAAATCAGAGCAATTAGTGGCAAGTTTGAATGATCAGTTGGTAGCAATTCAGCGCTCAAATCAGCAGGTTTCGTCTCAATCCAATCCACCTCAGCAAAACAATAATCAACAAGAAATTCAATCTGAAATCAATCCAATCAAACTCTTAAGTCAAAAATTAGAGCTAATTCAATTTGCCTTAGATCAACATGAGTTTGTATATGCACTTGAGCAACTCAATCAACTGGATCAACTGGTTGAGCGCTTGGCTTTGGCAGATACATTGCAGGTTTCAATGCATCGAGCTGTTGAGCATGATCAAAAAATGATTCAACAATATGTTGTGGCAAAAAATATTCAAATTGCTCAGTTAGGTGACTTGCTTGAAAATATTGATGCAAATTTGAAAAATGAACAACAAGTACAGCAACTCACGAGTGATAACTCTTCGCAATCCTCATGGTTTGAGCGTGTATTCAAAGTTGAACGCGTTGATGAACAGATGCCGGTATTACTTAATCGAAGATTAGTTTTAAAAGAAGTTCAATTGAGAGTGTTATTTGCTCAAAGAGCACTACAACAAGGACAATACATTGATTATCAAAATGCACTGACCTCAATTATCGATGAACTGGATCAACTGCCTGATGCTGCGGCAATCAAAATAAAAAATAAAGCGAAACATCTCAAACAAGCACAACTTTTACCTGTCCCTAAATTGAACAGTAAAGCAATTTTAGAGGGCTAATCATGAAACATATTTTTATAGTTTATGCATTAGTTGGTTTAATGATATTAGCCGTGTTAAGTGTGCTGAGTTATCAAGAAGGGCCAGGTTATATTTACATGCTTTGGCACGGTATTCAGATTCAAACGAACCTCTGGTTTGTTTCATTTTTTCTTCTATTCGTTGCTTTATCTCTTCATCTTTTATGGTTTTGGGTTGGAAAGATGAGATCAAGAGAGCAGCGTAAAATTCAACAAGTGACAGACTTTTCAAGGTTACATACGTATGAAAAATTAGGTGTTTTGTGGGTTTTGGAGGCCAACACAAAACAGCGAGAATATTTACAACCTGTGTTTGAGAACTCAGGATTACTCAAAGAAGTTATTCAATCTCGTATTTGGTTGAAGCAAGATCGTATTGATGATGCGTTGAGTGTTTTACAACAAAGTCCTGCAGATGCTTTTGAATTGGCTGAACTCCAGCGTATTGAAATTTATTTAGCTCAAGGGCTTCCAGATCAGGCTTTAACCCATTTGGAGTTTTTACATGGTCATATGCTGTCACCATGGTTAAAAGATCTTGAAGATGCTTATCAGCATAAGTTGAATCATCTATGGGGCAGATTTGCGATTCAATATCCATGGCATTATTTAAAATCCACGCAATATGGCCATTTAGATTTGGAACATAAAAAGAAATGGCTTTTAAAGCTACTCAATGATTTTGACAACGCTTCAAATACAGATTTAGAGCTTATTCAAATTCGGTATGCTCAAATGAGTGATCAAATTGTGTCGTCTTCATATGGTATTAAATCGTTATGGTTAAAACTTATTTCTCGCATTCCTGAGATGGCTTTTGATGAAACTCAACTTTCTTTGTCTTTATTAGAAGAACGGTTCGATCAGGATATTTTTTATTTATGGTTTCAACAACAATTGTTAAAACAAAATCCTGATTATGAAATGCTTGAAAACCAGATTGATCATTTTGAAATGAAATATCCTGGATTACCGATTTTGAGTTTTTCTAAATGGCATATTTATACTGCGACTCATCGTGAACAGGATGCTGAGGCATTATTGCAATTATATCCTGATCACCCTTTAATGAACTATTTAAGAATTAAATCTGTATTAAAAGGCGATGCTGTATTAACTCAGCAATTGAACAGTGTCTTTGAGACCCATAATAAATTTATTCAATTTAAGTTATGAGAATGATGAATGAAACAAATGAATGAGTACAAAGTCATTACCCATCAAAAAGTCGCTTGGGGTGATATGGATGCTTTTGGACATGTCAATAATGTGATTTATTATCGCTATATTGAAACTGCTCGAATAGAGTATTTGAATCAATTAGAAATCTTAGCGTTAGATATTAATACTGTTGTGGCTTCAAATAGTTGTAAATATCTTAAACCAGTGTTTTATCCTGATTATTTACGCATTGGAACTAAAGTGGTTGAATTGCGTAACTCTGCCTTCAGGATGGAATATACAGTTTGGAGTGAGCAACAGAATGAAATTGTGGCAATTGCTGAGGCCGTTATAGTTTGTGTGGATAAAAATACAATGCAAAAGGTTTTGATTCCAGAGCATATTAGAGAAAAAATAATAGAAATAGACTCGGTTAATTAATGTGTTAAATTATTTGTTTTATTTATGTATATTAAATAACATGATGGATTGATTAAAATAATTTATAACAATAAGATGGCGCTTTATAAATCTAATAATGATATTGAATTTTTTGGAGTAAATGTTATGCCTGATATTAGTAATTTATCTGTTGAAGAGTTAAGAAAGTTAACTGCTGAAGCCCAAGCTTTGATCGAGTCTAAGAAAGATCAGGAAATTGAAGATGCTTATCATCAGATTACTCAAATTGCTGAATCAGTGGGTATGTCTTTAGAGCAATTCATTGAATATGGTGCACAAAAGCGTAAGAAAAGCACGCGTAAATCTGTAGAGCCTCGTTATCGTAATAAAAATAATACTGCGGAGACTTGGACAGGGCGTGGAAAGAAGCCACGTTGGTTGGTTGCAGAGCTTGAAAAAGGTGCCAAATTAGAAGATTTCCTTATCTAATTTCACTGATTTGTCATGTAATGACACTAATATTAAAAAAACCAAGCAAATCTGCTTGGTTTTTTTATAAGTGAATTGGAGAAGTGTAAAATTTATGCATAATACCAAGATAGAAAATTTTCAAACATTTTGCGGTTAATTAGACTTAGATGTTGGTATACATGGAATGATAAAAAAATCAAAAAAAATGGTGTGGTTAAGCGTCGCTATCTTCGCTTTTTTATTATTTGTTTTTTTACAAGTTCCAGCATCGTGGCTCATTGCTAAATTTTATAAAAATAATCAAATTTTAAAAAATGTCAGTGGCAATATTTGGCAAGGTCAAGCAGATTGGCAAAAAGGAAATCTTGCAGGTTCTGTCATCTGGCAAACACGTCCTCTCGATCTGATTTTATTAAGAGCTGGTGCCAACTTAGAAATACATAGTGGTCAGACGCAACTCAACGGTGTGGTGGGTTATGGGCTTGGAAAAAAAATAATTATCAAAAATATGAATGGAAATATTGCCCCTGAAACACTCAAAACATTTGTGGATTGGCAATGGCCTCAGAATAGTATTCAGTTGAAGGATGTAGCATTTCAATTCAAACAAAACGATGGTTTTGCAAAAACCGCCGGAGAGATGCAATGGGGTGGTGGTACGCTAACTTATACCTTTGCCCAGAAACAAGAACGAATGAATATGCCATCTTTAAAAGGGCAATTTTCAGACGAAGCTGGAAAACTGCTCATTGATGTACAAGATCAGCGCGGGCAAAAAATGGCCAACCTTAGTTTAGATCCTGCATTAATGTTGGATGCACAGGTGACCCAAAGATTATTAATGAATGTGCCTTCATATGATGGTAAAGCTGGTTTGGATACCTTTGTTGTCAGTACGAGACAGCCACTGCTGAGTGGAGGCTTCTAATGAAGGGATTCCAAGATAAGTTTTCACAAATTTCATTTAAAGATTTAGATCGAATTGCTCCGCTTACTTTATTTATTCTGATTTTAATCTTAATGTGGAAGCTCGCTTCATTATTTTGGTTGGTGGTTGCACCACCGCAAGTCATGCAAGTTGAGCGAGTCGCATTAGGTTCGCAGCAACCTCCTGTTCCGAATATATCGAGTTTCTCTTTGTTTCAAGAAACAGGTGCGCAAGTAAGTGCTGCTGATGCTAATTTAGCGCTTACGTTGCAAGGGGTTGTGGTTTCGACGCCGAGTAGTCAATCTTCAGCGGTGATTAAAGTTCGAGAGGTTGCTGATCGTTATACCATTGGACAAACTTTGGAAGGAAGTTCTTATCAGCTTTCAGAAGTATATTGGGATCATGTGGTATTGAAAAAGCCGAGTGGTGCGACGACTGAGTTGAGATTTACCGGAATAGAAAATCTTAATCAGCCGCTGGTACCTGATGCACAGCAGAATTCTGCTAACGCAACTTCGAATTCAGGTCAAACGACTACTCAAAATGCCATTGGTCAGGCAATCAATCAAATTCAAGAAAATCGTGAACAATACTTAAGTAATATGGGTGTCAACACTGACAGTGGTCAAGGTTATGAAGTCACGGATCGAACGCCTGCATTTTTGAGAAGCAAACTGGGATTAAGACCTGGTGATCGCGTTTTATCCTTGAATGGGCAGTCAGTCGGTCAAGGACAAAGCGATGCACAACTGCTAGAACAGGCTAAACGAGAAGGTAAAGTTCGCATTGAAGTAAAACGAGGTGATCAAGTGATGACCTTCCAACAAGAATTTTAAAATGTGTAAATTTGCATAAAGTATTAGGAAATATAACAAGTTATGGATTTTTTAAATCGAAATCGGTCACTTTGGGCGATGGTCGCAGTAGCACCAGTATTGGCTGTCGCAAGTACCGCTGCGCAAGCGCAAACTTGGAAAATTAACCTGCGTGATGCAGATTTAACTGCATTTATTAATGAAGTGGCAGATATCACGGGAAAAAACTTCGCAGTTGATCCGCGGGTTCGGGGTAATGTGACGGTCATTTCAAATAAGGCTTTAAACAAAGCTGAAGTCTATGATTTGTTCTTGGGTGTGTTAAACGTTAATGGCGTTGTTGCTGTACCTGCGGGTAACACTATCCGCTTAGTCCCTGACAATAATGTAAAAAATTCAGGTGTGCCTTTTGATGCCTCTCGGAACGCACGAGGTGATCAAGTGGTCACTCGTGTCATTTGGCTGGAAAATACTAACCCCAATGATCTAATACCCGCGTTAAGACCACTCATGCCGCAATTTGCGCATTTGGCGGCGGTACAAGGTACAAATGCGCTTATAGTCTCAGATCGTGCGAATAATATTGCACAGCTTGAAACGATTATTCGTAATTTAGATGGAACGGGACAAAACGATATTGAGGCTATTAGCTTGCAGTCTAGCCAAGCTGAAGAGCTGATAGTTTTGTTGGATTCAATGTCTTCTACGGGGGGTGCCAAAGACATTTCAGGTTCTCGAGTACGTATTATCGCAGATGCACGTACTAATAGGATTTTGATCAAGGGTGATCCAAGTACTCGTAAACGCATTCGTCAAATGATCGAAATGCTTGATGTTCCTTCAGCTGATCGCTTAGGCGGTCTAAAAGTATTTAAGCTTAAGTATGCAAGCGCAAAAAATTTGGCTGAAATTTTACAAGGTTTAGTATCTGGTCAGGCGGTGAATAGTACCAGTAATTCAAATAGTTCAAGCTCCAATTCAAGTGCTAGTAACTCATTAATTAATAATACCTCGAGTAATACGTCTTCAAATGGGAGTGTGAATACCCCAGCGATTAATTTGAATAGTGGTTCAAATCAAAATCAACAAGATATTACAAGTTTTAATAGTAATGGCGTGAGTATTATTGCTGATGGTGCACAAAATGCATTAGTGGTAAAAGCAGATCCTCAACTCATGCGTGAAATTGAATCTGCTATTCATCAACTTGACGTGCGTCGTCAACAAATTCTCATTGAGGCTGCTATTGTTGAAGTTGAAGGAAATGACGTAGATCAATTGGGTGTTCAGTGGGCACTAGGTGACATCAGTAGCGGTATTGGTGTAATCAATTTTGATAAAGCGGGTGTAGGGCTGAGTCAATTGGCTTCTGGATTCCTTGGTAATGTAGCTACGGGTGCTGGTTTGATTGGAGCTGGTGCTTCATTGGCCTTAGGTGAATATAAAGAAGGTGCGAATGGATCGCGTAAACTGTATGGCGCACTGATTCAGGCATTAAAGACCAATACTAAGTCGAACTTATTGTCTACACCATCGATTGTCACCATGGATAACGAGGAAGCTTATATCGTTGTGGGTGAGAATGTCCCATTCCAGACAGGATCTGTGACAACAACAGGTGGAACAGCAAACCCTTATACTTCAATTGAGCGTAAAGATGTTGGTGTTACATTAAAGGTCATTCCGCAAATTGGTGAAGGTGGAACAGTTCGTCTTGCTGTAGAACAAGAAGTATCCTCGGTGAAGCCAGATAGTGGTGAGGCGAAAGACTTGGTGACCACTAAGCGTGCCATAAAAACCTCGATTTTGGCTGAAAATGGTCAAACAATTGTACTGGGTGGTCTGATTTCAGATGATACTAAGTTAACGCGTCAAGGCGTCCCAGGTTTAAGCTCGATTCCTGGTTTGGGTAGACTGTTTAGAGCAGATGCAAAGAATAATGTGAAACGAAACCTACTCGTTTTTATTCATCCAACAATCGTAGGAGATACGGCTGATATTCGTAGATTGTCACAGCAACGCTATGATCGTTTATACAGTTTGCAGTTAGCACTGGATGGTGATGGGACATTTAAGAAGTTACCAGATAATGTTGATGATATCTTCCAACAGCGGTTGCCTGTATCAAGTACTCCTCAACCCGTCAAGCCTATCGTAGTGCCATCAACGCCTCAAGCAGTAGAGCCACAGGTACAGCGTTATACTGCTCCAACAGCGCAGTCTAAGCCAGTAGGGCGTGTGATTGAACGTCCAAATGTCATCGTGACTCAGGATCCTGTGGTGAAATCAACGCGAGTGCTGCCAAAGCCTGTGATTTACAATCAAGTTGCCACAACAAATACAAACAATGCCCAAGTCGTGGTGGAAACCCCTGTCGCGATTGAGCCAAAACAAGATGTGCAAAGAACACAAAATACGGTCACAACCACGACATTGAGACCGTCTCGATAACATGCGTTCAATGTGAATCTCGAAAACAGCCATGTTAAAATGTCAAAACTTGAATAATGGATCGAAACTATGACTTGGAAATTACAAACAATTACTGGCGAATTTGCGGGTAAAGAAGTTGATATCGATCGAGACATGTTGGTGGGTCGTCATCAAGATGCAGATATTTTGATTCAGTCTGCAGATGTATCACGTCGTCATGCTGCTTTGTTTCTAAAAGAGCAGGTGCTCACTGTTCAAGACTTAGGTTCGTCAAATGGCACGTTTATTAACGATACAAAAGTTGCTGAAGGCGAAACTATTGTTAAAGATGGCGATATTCTGCAATTTGCTAGCCATAAATTTTCAGTTTTAGCACCTGCGCAATCTGCACAAACATTACAAGATGTTCAGCAGCCTAGCGAAGCAATCGCAACAGCTGAAATTTCTTCAAAGGTTGCAGTAGAGAAGACAGCAGCAGCTGAAATGCTTGAGCAGGGTATGCCTGATCTGAAAGAGCGAGATAGCTCAGTTCAGCTTACTCGAGATGGTATGCCTCAAAATGTAGGAATTCCTAAACCAGCCCCAATTCCTGAAGGAGTTGATGTTAATACAACTGTCAATAAGCATGAAGCGTGTGAGGTAAATATTCCTGCAGCTTGTACGGAAAAAGAGTTGGAAACTCAAAAAAATGCCAATATTGGCTTAATGGCATTATTGGTGTTAGTGATTGTGGCACTAGTTGCCTGGTTTATTTTCAACTAAGTTGCATGTGATTTTTTAAGGCATGCTTTCGCATGCCTTTTTTGTTAGGTTTAAAATAATGAATATTGCGAATTTGGAACAGCGTGACTTAATTCTTTTTGATCTGGATGGAACTTTGGTTGATTCGGCATTTGATCTATATCGTGCCATGAATATGAGTTTGAATGTATTAGAACTGCCTTTGGTCACAGAATCTCAAGTTCGAAATTGGATTGGCAAAGGGACTTCATTGTTCTGTCAGAGTGTTTTAATGCATCTGACTGGGCGTGTAGAGCCTTCTGAGCATCAACAATTATTGGATACTTTTTTAGTAATTTATAATGCCGAACCGTGCGTGGATACGCGTCCATTTCACGGCATTATCGAATTTTTAGAGTGGGGTCGAGCTCATCAAAAAAAAATGGTGTGTGTCACGAATAAGCCGGAATTACCCGCTAGAAAAATATTGGCTGAATTAAAGATGGATCACTATTTTGTGGATACGGTGGGTGGAGATCGTTTTGAGGTGAGAAAACCAGATCCTAAACCTTTGTTGCATTGTGTTGAGGCCTTTGGAACTGATCTGGACAATACCTTGATGATTGGTGACTCATCGAATGATGTAGAGGCAGCGCGCCGTGCGGGTATTGATTGTATTGTCGTAAGCTATGGTTATAATCATGGCGAAGATATTCAGCTATGTAAGCCGCAACAAGTAGTTGATGATTTAACTGTGTTGATTTCTAAGTAAGTTGTAATAAATAAAGAAGGGTAGAGGAATGAATAGTTTTAATGTTTTTCGATGGCGTCTCTCAGCGCAGACTTTATAGAACATTCAATATGCATCGAAAACTACAGAGAATTCCTCATGACAACATCAACTCAATTTCAGCAGCTTCAATCGCAAGGTTTTAACCTAATTCCAGTTTATCGCCAACGCTTAGCTGATACTGACACTCCATTGTCAGTATTTGCACGTTTAAAACAACATCAACAAGCCTATTTATTTGAGTCTGTAGAAGGTGGTGAAAACTGGGCGCGTTACTCGATTATTGGTCTGGGCGAGTCAACGGTATTCTCTTGCAATGAAGGACAGTTAACAATTCAGAAAGCTGATGGCCAAGTCGAATCGTTTGAGTGTCAAGATCCTTTCCAGTATATCCGTGACTTTCAATCGCAGTTCAAAGTGCCATCAAAAGCAGAACTCCCAGATTTGCCCAACTTTACAGGGGGCTTGGTGGGCTATTTGGGTTATGACGCGGTACGCTATATTGAACCGCGCTTAAATAACGTTCCTGATGCTGATCCTGTTGGATTGCCAGATTTATGGCTCATGTTGTCTAAAACAGTTGTAGTTTTTGATAATTTAAAAGACACGCTATTTATTATCGTACATGCGGATACACAGGATGCGGATGCTTTTAATAAAGCACAAAGCCAGCTGGATGAAATTGAATCATTACTTGCCACACCGGTGAGCTTGCAGGCAAAGCCTCACACGGCCCCTCATTTTGAATCATTAACAGGTAAAGAAAAATTCTTAGAATCGATTGAAACTGTTAAAGAATACATTCGTGCAGGTGATGTGATGCAGGTGGTTCCTGGTCATCGCATGGTATCGGACTTTGATGGTGATCCTTTACAAGTATATCGTGCATTACGTCATCTTAATCCTTCACCATATCTGTTTTTAGTACAAGGAAAGACGCTTAGTGATGAAAAGCCATTTTATATTGTGGGCTCATCACCTGAAATTTTATCGCGTTTAGAAAATGGAGTGGCGACTGTGCGCCCATTAGCGGGCACACGACCACGAGGTAAAACCAAAGAAGAAGATTTAGCGCTGGAAAAAGATTTACTTTCCGATGAGAAAGAAATCGCAGAGCACTTAATGTTGATTGATTTGGGTCGCAATGATATTGGGCGTGTATCAAAAATCGGTAAAGTGCAAGTCACTGATCAAATGGTGATCGAACGTTATTCACATGTCATGCATATTGTTTCTAATGTGCAAGGGGAAGTTGAGGAAGGCGTAGATGCTTTGGATGTTTTTAAAGCAACATTCCCTGCAGGAACACTTTCTGGGGCACCAAAAATTCGTGCTATGGAAATTATTGACGAAGTTGAGCCAGTAAAACGTGGAATTTTTGGCGGTGCTGTTGGTTATTTAGGCTGGCATGGTGAAATGGACATGTCTATCGCGATTAGAACCTGTGTTATTCGCGAAAATAAGGTTTATGTACAGGCTGGTGCGGGTCTTGTTGCAGACTCAAATCCTGATTCTGAGTGGAATGAAACCCAAATAAAAGCTCGCGCAGTGATCAAAGCGGTTGAATTATCATCAAACGGATTGATTTTGTGAGTTTTTAGGGTTTTTTTTGAAAAAAACACTTGCACGGATTTCAAGTTTTGCTAAACTGCACACCGTTCCGATACGAAACGTACGAAACACTAAGAAACGCCGGCATAGCTCAGTTGGTAGAGCAACTGACTTGTAATCAGTAGGTCCACAGTTCGAATCCGTGTGCCGGCACCATCTTAGAGAGTTTAAGTAGTCGAGTAAAGAACAACACTGAAGTAAGTGTAAATGGTGAGATTCCCGAGCGGTCAAAGGGAGCAGACTGTAACTCTGCCGCGTAAGCTTCGAAGGTTCGAATCCTTCTCTCACCACCAATTTTAAAACTTCGATCTAGTGTCTTACCAATATGCGGGAGTAGCTCAGTTGGTAGAGCGGCAGCCTTCCAAGCTGCATGTCGCGAGTTCGACCCTCGTCTCCCGCTCCATCGAAGTATTAAATGCTCTTATAGCTCAGTGGTAGAGCACTCCCTTGGTAAGGGAGAGGTCTCGAGTTCAAATCTCGATAAGAGCTCCAGATATACAGTTTAGTAGAAATTTCTACAAAGTTTTAAAGAAAGCAGGCTTATTAGTCTGCTTTTCAAGTATTTAAAGTGTCATTTTTTTTGGCGACAGGTCGATACTGAACAATCTTAGAATTGTGTTCGACGTAAACGAGGAAGATCTCATGGCTAAGGCTAAGTTTGAACGTAATAAGCCACACGTTAACGTGGGCACAATCGGTCACGTTGACCATGGTAAAACAAC